>DATKQJ010000021.1:0-41559 GCA_035532785.1 Candidatus Acidiferrales bacterium
GGTCGGACCCTCCAAACCTGGCTCCAGCGCCCACTACCGCATCCGCCGCGACAGGGTCGACGGCGACGGCAAGGTCACCCTCCGCTTCCTCAGCCAGCTGCGACACATCTATGTCGGCAGGGTCTACAGCGGCAGGGCGGTCGTCCTCTACATCGCCGGCGCCAAGGTCCGCGTCTGCGCCGATGACGGGAGCTTGGTGGGCCAACTCATCCTCGACCCCGCCCGCAGGTACCAGTCCCTGAGTCGCCAGGGACTGGTACCTGACCAACCGAGAGAGCGGTCTACGATGTCCTGAGACAGCGGTCTACGATGTCCCGAGACAGGACATTGGTGCCCCGCGAGGGATTCGAACCCCCGGCCAACTGCTTAGAAGGCAGCTGCTCTATCCACTGAGCTAGCGGGGCTGAGACGGGGGCGGACCCTTGCGTCCGGCTCGCAGGGGTCAAATTTACCCGCAACCAGTCGTCGGTGCTCTTGGGGGGCTCTCCAGCGGCCGGCGGGCGGTGGCGCTGACCCCGGCCCGGCCGGACGCCTATTCGCTCAGGGTCTGGCCCAGGGAGTCGGCCAGGAAAGTGTTGACCATCGTCTCATCCCACTGCCTGCCTGCTCCCGCACGAAGCTGCGCCGCCGCCTCTTCGGATGTCAGCCGCTGCCGGTACGGTCTCGTCGACGTCATTGCGTCCCAGCAGTCGCAGACGGACACGATGCGGGCCAGGATGGGGATCTGATCCCCATCCAGTCGGTCCGGGTAGCCGGTGCCATCGATCCGCTCATGATGGTGGCGCACAATTGGGATCACCGCCGCGGCGGAGCGCAGCGGACGCACGATCTGCTCTCCGACCAGGACGTGATTTCGAGCCACCGCCATCTCCGCCTCATCCAGGCGTCCGGGCTTGTTCAGCACCGCGTCCGGCACTCCGATCTTGCCGATGTCGTGAAGCACGCCGCCCAGAAACAGAACCTCCAGGTCGCGACCGATCACACCCACGCGCTCGCCCAATCGGCGCGACATTTGGCCCACGCGTTCGACGTGAGCCTCGGTGCGGGAATCCTTGGCCTCCACCGCCCGGGCCAGTGCGAACATGACGCGCTCGGAATCGTCGAGGCGATCGAGGAGGGACTTGACCCTAAGGAGGGAGCGGACACGCGCGATGATCTCCACCCTCTCCACCGGCTTCGAGATGAAGTCATCGGCGCCCACCTCCAACGCCTGAATCCGATCGGCGATCTGGTTCAGCCCCGTGACCATGACCACCGGCAGCATGCTGGTTCTGGGATTGGACCTGATTCGCCGGCAAACCTCAAAGCCGTCCGGTGCGGGCATCATGACGTCGAGCAAGACCAGATCCACCGCTCCGATCTGCCGCAGAGCGTCCTCCCCGTTTCTGGCGCTGACCACCTCGACGCCAATCTGACCCAGATAGGAGGACATCAACTCTAAGTTGAGCGGATTGTCGTCGACCACGAGTACTCGAGCCAATGCTATGTGCCTCGTCGCAAGGTTAACCAAGGCCCTCGTAATCCCAGCCCCGCTAAGCAGAATCCCCGGACCCGGTGGAAGGCCGCGAAATCAATTCCGGCCACGGGTAGCGAGAGCTGCCCGAGCCACACGAGACGGTAAACGGTGGCCCAGCTGGACCTCCAGCCAACTCGACGTCGCGATCAGCTGATCCAGATCGACACCGGTCTCAACGCCCATTCCGTCCAACAGATAGACCAGATCCTCGGTCGCGACATTACCGGTCGCGCCCGGTGCGAACGGGCATCCGCCGGCGCCTCCGATGGAGCAGTCCAGGCTGGTGGCGCCAGCCTCCAGGGCGGCGCAGGCATTGGCAACGGCCATGCCTCGAGTGTCGTGGAGGTGCACACCGACCGGTACTCCAAAGTCGACCAGGTGGCCGACCAGATCGCGCACTGCGCTCGGGACGGCGACCCCGATGGTGTCGGCGAGAACGATTCGGTCGGGGGGGTCGCGAGCCACCCGGTCGGCCAGTGAGAGAACCGCGGCCGGCGCGACGGGCCCCTCAAACGGACAGCCGAAGGCCACGCTGAGGGTGACGCTGATGGGCAGGGAGTCGCTTCGAGCCCGAGTCACGAGTTCACCGCTCAGGTCGAGCCCGGATGCCGCCGTCGAGTTCTGGTTGGCGCGGGCAAAGGCGTCGGTGCAGGCAAATGTGAAGTGAATCTGGTCGGCGCCCACCCTCCGGGCGCGCTCGTATCCCTTTTCATTCAGGATCAGGGCGGAGTAGGTGAGGCCCGGTATGCGATCAATTCCGGCCATCACCTCCTCGGCGCCGGCCATCGCCGGCACCCAGTCGTCCCTGACCAGACTGATCGCCTCGATCTCCTTCAGTCCGCATCCAGCCAGACGGTTGACCAGCTCCGCTCGAACGCCCGGAGGCAGAGTGCGGGTTTCATTTTGGAGGCCGTCGCGCGGACCCACCTCGCACAGGTGTACGAACTCCAGGCTCACGTTCACACGTTAAGGGGCATTGGCAACGAGCGGGGCGGCCTCACGACGAATTTGGGTCCGGCCAGCTGGCGGTGAACAGCACCCCGCCGTCCGCTCTGGTGAGCCGTCCCTGGAGTCCGAGTCGGGTCAGGAAGTCCAGCCCCGCGTCTGCTCCCAGCAGCAGGGCCACCTTGGCCGCCACCTCGGCTCGGGTGCAATCGGCCGCGGCCACACTGGCGGCGATGATTCCGGAGTTCGACGGGTGCCCGCTCCGAGGATCGATCAGATGATGCTGGCGGACTCCACCGCGCATCCACCATCTTCGCTCCACGGTGGAGGTGGCGAGACCGCCCACGGCCACGTCCACCATCTGTCCCGCTGCCGTGCCGCAGGACTCGATGGCCACCGGCCAGGCAGTCTGTCCGGGCGGTCGACCAAGCACCGCCAGGTCGCCGCCCGCCTCAACCGCAGCGGCTCTCACCCCTGCCTCCCGGAGCAACTCCAGGGCCCGGTCAACGGCCATGCCCTTGGCGATTCCTCCCAGATCGAGACCCGAACCGGGGGGCAGGCGGATGGTGCTCGACCCGGCGTTGAGCTCCACATTGCGCCAGCCGCCACCGGGTTGAACCTGGCCCACCGAGCCCGCGTCGGGGGGAAGGTCTTCAAAGGACCGGTCGTACCCAAGGGTCTGCAGCTGAGGCAGAAGGCAGGGGTCGAAGAGCCCCTCGGTCTCGGCCGCCGCGCTCAGCGAGCGCCCAACGACGTTGAGGAGCAGAGGGCTGACCAACGTCAGCTGTCCGGCGGCAGCATTGAGGCGGCTGAGTTCGCTGTCGGCAGCAAAGCGGGTGAGGCAGCCATGCCAGGTCCGGAAGAGTTCGCGTACGCGGGGAAAGGCAAAAGGCACCGCTTCCGGTTCGACGAGCACCAGCACCCTGGTGCCCATCGAATCGAAGCAGTCGCGCTCCAATCCGAATGGAATCGGGGGAGTGGGCGGGGCCGGCTCTCCGTGCGTGCCGGCGGGCGTCACCCGTGGGTCACTGAGCGGTGGCGCTGATGGAGCCATTGACGCGATCCCCGGCCCCTCCCCCGAGGGCGATCACGACGTTGACCGGGGTGCCGGCACCGGTCTGGCAAGTGGCCACCAGCTGACCCTGACTCATTCCCACCAGTCGTCCCTGGCACCACACCCTGCCACTCAGGTCGCTGAGGTCGAGGGTGCTGGTGGTGGGATCGACGCTGAATCCGTCCGCTTCGCCACCGCTGACCACCAGGCTCAGAGCCGCCCGGCCCACGTTCACACCGAGGCGCTGAAGGACGAGGTGGATCAGGATGTGCGACTGACCCTGGTCGTAGCTGATGGTGCCCTCGACCTGGGCCGATAGAGGCAGCGCCATGGTTGCCGGTACGGTGGGCGAGGCGGACGGCGAAACGGCAATGGCGCTGGCGGCCAGACCGGCCACCACCTTGGGGTCGCGCGCGCCGCTGCCCTGGCCCGCGTTGGCGATCACGTTCCAGCCCGGCTGGAGGGGACCGGCCAGAGCCCAGATGCAACCCCAGGTGGCCAAGAGTACGACCACTCCGGCCACGCCCAGGCGGACTCGAGGCGAGGGTTGGCGCGCCGCCAGGAGCCGCGCCGCCAGCAGGGCCACGGCCGCCACGAATGACCCTCCGTAGATCAGGGTGGCCCACCAGGTTTTGGTGTCGCTGCCCGTACCCAGTCCGTGTACGGTGCTGATGACGAAGACCGCAAAGGTCAGGAAGTGAAGCCGGCGCCACCAGGAGTAGCCGATCAGGGGGCGTGCGTATTCACTCAGATACAGGGCCAGCATGAGGTAGCCGGCAACGATTCCAAATGCCATCCAGAGCGGTCGGTAATGGCTGGTCAGGGGAACCAGAACCTCACTCAGCCCAAAGCGCTGGAAGGGATCGATCCAAATCGCGAAGCCGTGGACGGCGGTGAAACTGAGCGCCAGGGTGGTGACGAAGCGATGTGTATCGGCGGTGATGAATCGTGGCCAGAGGGCGCTCCGCCAGCCCAGACTCAAGACCAGCCCGAACAGCACCGAGGCCGTGATCAGAAGGTAGGCGGAGAATCCGCCCGCCCGCGCCACATCCCAGGTCAGCGAGGACACGGGGGGGTGGGTGTCCTAGGACGCTCCGCTGCGCATGACCGGGGTCTGCGAAGCGCTGGATCCGCTCACCCCAACCCCGCCCGATCCGGCGAAGAAACCTCCCCCTGCGCCCGGCGTGGCGGCGCTCTTGGAACTGGAAGCGGAGGCGGGGGCGGGGGACCCGTTCGACGCCTTGGAGGTGACGCCGACGGAATTGGTGGCGGCGAGCGCCACCAGGGCCATGAAGCCGGCGCCCGAAGCCATCAGGGCGACCTTGCGCAGGTGTTGAATTCGGCTCCGGAGCAATTCCCTTTTCACCAACACCAACCTTAGGGTGGGAGCCTTGGAATCCGATTGGAGAGTCAGCAGAACGTCGCCTCCGACCCTCCAGGAGGCGCCGGGAGTGGCCGGGAATCCCGGTGACGGGGGTCCAGGCGGTCAATACTGAATTCGTTTTTTAGAACGGGATTGGAGAATACTTGAAGGTGTATTGACCGGCCCCACCCGCGTGCTGCTGGTAGAGGACGAGGCGGTGCTGGCGCGCCTGGTTGACCGGGTCCTGACCGAGGAGGGTTACCGGGTTCAGGTCGAGGGCCGGGGACGGCCGGCTCTGGCGGCGGCGGCCCACGAGGCCCCGGATGCCGTGATCCTCGACATCGGACTGCCGGACCTGGACGGTTTCGCGGTCTGCCGGGAGCTGCGCCGGGGCGGGCTGCGCTGCCCAATCCTGATGCTCACTGCACGCGATGCGGTTCCGGATCGGGTCCGGGGCCTGGACGCGGGGGCCGACGACTACCTGGTGAAGCCGTTTGCCTTTGAGGAGTTGCTGGCCCGGCTGCGAGCCCAGCTGCGTCGCGAGGGAGGGCCGCGGCGTCTCGAGATCGGGGCGGTCGCGCTCGATCCGAGCTCGCGCCAGGTGCTGGCGGGGGGCAGGGAGGTGGTCCTCACTGACCAGGAGTTCCGACTCCTCGAACTGCTCATGCGACATCCTGGCGTGGTACTGACGCGCGACCGGATCTTGGAGCACGTCTGGGGCTACGAGTCTGATCCGCGATCAAACGTCGTCGACATCTACGTCCACTACCTGCGCCGCAAACTGGGCCGAGAAGGATCCTCGCTCATCCGCACCATCCGCTCGGCTGGGTACATGTTGAAACCGTGATCTTTGAACGCCTGCGGCGACGCTTGACGCTGATCAACGCCGGCGCCCTGGTGGTGGTGGTGGCGATGCTCGCCGTCGGAGCTTTCCTGGTCACCAACAAGCTGCTGCTGGATCAGGAACAGGGTCCGCTCCGGGCCGTCGCCACCCAGGCCGCCCAGGAGTACGCGGAGCGAGGACCGGTCTCCTTTCAGTTCGAACACGGCGGCTACCAGCTCTCCGGCGACTTCTACGTGCTCTGGGACCCGCGCGGGTCGCTGCTCTTCAATCCGGGCAGCCTCGCCAGCGCCGCTCTGCGCCCCACGGCCATGCAGGTGGCCAAGTCGGGCACCCCCGACTTCGCCGAGATCGACCTGCCCAGCGGTGACCTGCTCGTTTACTCGCTGCCGGTCACCTACCAGGACCAGGCCAGAGGCAGCCGCGGCGCCGCGGTGCTTCAGGTTGGCCGCAGCCTGGCCTCAGTCACCCGCTCTGAGTCGGCGCTGATCCCGGTCCTGGGTGGGGTGGCGCTGGCGGGTCTGGTCCTGAGCTTGGTCGCCGGCTGGGTGCTGGCCGGCCGGGCCCTGGTCCCGATCGAAAATGCCTTTGACCGCCAACGTCAATTCGTGGCCAACGCGTCCCACGAATTGCGCACGCCCCTCTCCGTTATCGACGCCGCCGTCCAGCTGCTCCGCCGCCACCCCCAGGCGACCATTGCCGAGAACGACGACGTGTTCGAATCGGCCGCCCAGGAACTGGCCCGAATGCGCCACCTGGTCGAGGATTTGGTGACCCTGGCGCGGAGCGATTCGGGCCGCCTCGATCTGCAGGTGACGGAGGTGGACTGCGAGGCACTGGTCCAGAGGCTGATCGCCGATCTCGAACCGCTGGCCCGGGAGCACGGCTCGAACCTGCTCGCCGGCACCATCGCCAGGGGCCGCTTGTTGGCTGACCCCGACCGCCTCCGCCAGCTGCTCTTGATCCTGATCGACAACGCGCTCACCCACACCCCGGCCCACACCACGGTCCGCATCGGAGCCGAGCGCCATGGCCGCGATCTGGTCATCACCGTCTCCGACGACGGCCCCGGTATCGCGCCTCAGGAACGGGAGCGCGCACTGGAGCGGTTCCACCGCCTGGGAGCGGGCCGGACGTCGTCCGGGAGCGGGCTGGGGTTGGCCATCGCCCAGGGGCTGGCCGAGGCCCACGGGGGACGGATCAAGCTACTCGATAACCGTCCCGGCCTCCGGGTCGACGTCACCTTGCCGGTCGGAGGCCGCCCCGGCCAGATGACGTCCGGTCTGGGCGCCGCCTGATCCGGCCGCCCACCGGCGCCACCGGCGTGCGGTTCATCCGCCTCCCAGATTTGCGAACGGGCTGACGTAGACACTGGCCAGAACCACGGCCAGCACCACCCCCATTACGATTCCGGCTGCCACCATCGACTGGCGCGTGATGGTGCCGTCGATGGGCGATGTCAGGTCTCTCAGCGCCAGCGTGGGACTGCGCCAGATGTAGGCCATGACGTGAACCGTCATGACCATGAACCAGAGCAGGAAGAAGACCTTGTGAGCGGTCAGCCAGATGGCTCCAAATCGAATCCCGAAGGCCCACAGCTCGACCCCGGTGGCGAAGACGGCGAGGGTCAGGAGCACGATCGGTGGCCCGAGTAGGCGGAGCAGGAGTCGGGGCGGGCCGGCCCTCCGGTAGTCCGAAGCTCCGCTGTAGTAGCGGACAAAGCGAAGGCCGGTGCTTCCGATCTTCAGCAGCAGGGGGGGGATGAGCACGAATCCGAAGAAGTAGTGCCAGAGGAGAAGGCGGTGGATGGCGAGGACGGTCACCCCCTCGGCCGCAAGGAGAAGCAGGAGCACCACGCCCAGGCTGCCGGTCAGGCGGGCGTTGCCCTCCACCCGCGGGGAGCCCGAGCTGCCCTGGGGGAGACGCGCCTGGGCTCCGGATTGGATGGGCGGCGGTGCCGTCGGACGGATCAGGTGATGGCCTCTTTCAACTCCCGCCCGACTCGTTCGCCCGGGCCGCTCGCCCGCGCCATCTCCACTCGTCGGGGAGCACCGCCTCGATCAGATCGTCGTAGGTGATGACCCCCACGATCCGCCGCTGCTCATCGACCACGGGCAGCGCCGACAGGTTGTAGTCGGCCATCTCCACCGCCACCGAGGGAATATCGGCGTCGGGATAAACGGCCACCGGCGAGTTCTCGGCCACGTCCTTGAGGTGGGCCCTGGACGGGCAGCGCAACAATCGCGGGAGCGTCACCGCCCCCGCCAGGGCCTCGCCGTGGAGGGTATAGATGACGGTCAGCACGTGCGACTCGTCTGGCATCTGGCGCACGAAGCGCAGGGCCTCGGCAACGGTTGCCGACTCATCCAGGGCCACGAATTCGTTGCTCATGAGGCCGCCCGCGGTCTCCTCCCCGTAACCCAAGAGGGCCCTGACCTTGGCCTGCTGATCGCCCGCCAGCAACTCCAGAATTGGTTTGCGCCGGGGCTGGTCGAGCTTGGTCAGGAGGTCTGCCGCATCATCCGGATTCATGTTGGAGAGGACCGTCGCCGCCTCCTGGTCGGGTCGGGAATTGAGGAATTCGAGCTGTTTATCTTCGGAGAGCTCCTCAAAGACGTCCGCCTCCAGCTCCCGATCGACCTGCACCGCGTTCATGATCTGCTCCCCCTCGTCGTGCGAGGCGGCCTCGACGATGTCGGCAATGTCGGCGGGGTGGAGCTGGGCCAGGCGCGCGAAGGGGAGCCCGCGGCCCAGGGTCGGCACGTGACCCACCAGCGGCTCGATGCGCACCCAGGGGATCTCCTCGCCGCCCCGGGCCTGCCGGCCGAGCGCCCGCCAGATGAGCCCGGTCAGCGTCTGGGGCGGAGCCGAAACCACCCCTTGGACCTGCCAGTTGGAGCCTTCGCCCTCCAGCACCACGTCCTTGACGCGCACCAGACGGGCTCCCTCCACATCGATCACCGAGCGCGAGCGCATGTCGCCCATGAGCAGGACTTCTCCCGGCCGCCGCTCGAAGCCGCGGGTGTCGAGGTGCGCCGTGCGGAGCTGAAAGGCCTGGTCGGTCAGCCGGTCGAGGTCGGAGACGGACACGAAAACGTGCGTCCCCTCCACCCGGAGCAGGATTCCGGTCAGGCGGGGGAGGGAGCCGTCGATCAGCTTCAGCACGCCGTCCGCCACGCTGCCGACACGATCTCCCGCCCGCGCCAGCACCGGGCGCCCGACCACCTGGCTGAAATAGACCCTCAACAGGACGACATCCTATCGCGGCCCACCGCGCTTGGCCTCAACCCCGACCGGTCAAGTTCGTCCGCTCGCGACTTGGACCACCTTGACCGCCAGCATCAGACCCGATCCGGCCAGATAGATCCACATCGCCAGGAGCGCCACCTTGCGCCCCATTGATTGCCGCGGCCGCTCCAGCAGGGCCAGGGCGGGCATCGTCCACGACTCTCGGTTGGCTCGGCTGACCGAAACGCCGCCCCCCGCCAATTCTCCCGCCCGCCGACCACCGATCAGGCCGGCGGCGACGTAGGCGAGGCCGCCCAGGGCGAGCAGCAGCACGAGCAGGATCCCCACCTCCAAAACCAGACGGGCCACATCCAGGCCCGGAAAGAGGGTGGTGATGGTGAGGATGGCGGAGAGGGCGAGCAGGGTGGAGATGATCAGCACCGCGACGGCGTTGAGCCAGCGCGGATTCGCCCATGGTCCCAGCACCGCCCGATCGTTACAAAGCAGGAGTAGGAAGACGGTGGCGCTCGGCAGCAGCACACCGGCCAGAGCCTGCACGGCGGTGGTGATCAGCCCCAGTGGGGCGTCGGGAATGAGCACGGTTCCCGCCGCCGCCAGCACCAGCGCGGCGAAGCTGCCATAGAAGCCGCGCGCCTCCCCCAGGCTGCGGTGCAGGGAATGCCGGATCCCGAAGGTGTCGCCGACCGCGTAGGAGGTGGCGACGGAGAGGGTGGCGGCGCCGATCAGCGAGGCGTTGAGCAGGATGATGGCGTAAATCGCCCCGGCTCCGGCCCCCAAGCTCTGCCGCAGCTGGAGGGCGACCGCCCCCGCGTCGCTGAAATGCCCAGCCAGTGCAGGCGAGCGAAAGGCGAAGGCACAGGCGACCAGGACGGCGCCCGCACCCAGCACGGTGACGATCGATCCGAGCACGGTGTCGAGGCGCTCATAGGCAATCCAGCGCGGCGTGATGCGCTTGTCCACGATGTTCGACTGCTGGAAGAAGAGCTGCCAGGGGGCGACAGTGGTGCCCACGATGGCGATCACGAGCAGCAACGAAGTGCCGTTGAGGCCGTGCCTGATACCCGGGACCAGCAGGCCGTGCAGGACCGGCCCCAGCTGGGGGTGGCTCATGAAAAGGAGCGGGATCACGAGCAGGTTGGCGACGATGAATACGAACATCGCCCTCTCCCAGCGTTCGAAGCTGCCACTGACGGTGACCGCGATCAGGCCCAGCGCGGCGACCGGGACCGAGATCAGCGGGCTGACGCCAAAATAGCCCAGGGCCAGGCTGACACCGATGAATTCGGTGACCAGGGTCAGGAAGTTTAGGATCAGCAGGTCGCCGACCGAGAAGGCCCCCCAGAAGCGACCAAAGCGCTCGAAGATCAGCTTGGCGTGGCCCATGCCGGTGACCGCCCCCAGTCGCACCACCATCTCCTGGTTGACGATCAGAACCGGGATCAGCAGCAGCAGCACCCAGAGCAAGCTGGTGCCGTAGTTCTGGCCCGCCTGGCTGTAGGTCGCGACCCCGCCCGCATCGTTGTCGCCGACCATGACGATGATGCCCGGACCCGCGATCGCGAGCAGGGCCAGAAAGCGACGCCGGAGTCCGCGGGGACGGTCGCTGCTGGCGCGAAGGATGCCGAGGGCGCCCCGGATGTCGTCCTCGGAGCTCGACTCTCGGCCCCCTCCCGCTACGGGCGGGACGCGGTCGGATTCAGCCACGCGCGGGCGCACTCGGCCGGCGGCTCAGCGCGAGCCGAGCCTCGCGGGTCGGGCGCTGGGAGGCGCCCCCGATTGGCGTGCGGATCAAACCGTGCTCCTTGCTCTTGGGCTTTAGGGGGTTGCGGATCTCCCACCTTCCCGTGGAGCGCGGTTTACGGTTCTAGGTCGCGGTCGCGACTCCGTGAAGGGGGAGGGGGCATAAGTCAGGTCTGGGATCGGGACTCACGCAGCCTCCTTTGCACGCCCATAACCGCCGACCCCGCCGAGTGTGGTGACGCCTTGGGCAGGCTCCCGAACGGCTAACCGCCGAGCACCCCACTCGTTTCAGCTTCGGCACCGCCCGGCGTAGACACCCGTCAGCCGCTTGGGATGTCCCCTTGTTCCGGAGACATCTGTCCTGATCCGGGGCGTCTCTCGACGAGTTGGGATCAGCGGCCTGTGTCCGAGCGGTTGCCTCACCCAACGAGGTGCAGCAAACTTTCCTGATCCAACCCTAGCACTTGCCGATTAAATCCGTCCCACGTTCGCGCACCTGGTCAGTGGGCCGCGGAGGATCCCTCGCCCAGGATCCGCCGCCAGGCCTCGATGTAGGACAGGTCGCCCAACTGGGCGCGTGCCAGCCAATATTCGGCACCCCAGAAGAGGTAGGCGAAGAGGGTCGCGCCAGCCGCCCCGGCCGATTTGAGGCAGTGGTTGTAGTTGTCGATCAGCTGCTCAGGTGCGCAGCTGTACATGGTCTTGCCGGAAGCCGGAAGGGGCGGCACCGTCGTGCCTTCCCAGGGCTCGGCCTGGCCTTCGGTGACCGACAGGCGCTGATTCCGGCTGCTCAGGGTTTGGGCCAGGCGCTCGATGCGGCCTCGCTGCCAGGGGCTGCCGGCGCCGTCCAGATACACCGCCCACCCCGCCCGCGCCAGGAGGGCATGGCGAGGGTAGTAATCGATGCCCACGATGTCTGCCAGATCCTGGGCCGCCGCCAGGGAATCGCCCTGGCCCCGGGTGCGCCACCACTGCGCGACGCGAACACTCAGGGAGGTTGGCAGGTAGCCGCTCATGATGATGGGCCGGTTTGCGTCGACCGCTCGCAGCGCCGCCAGTTCGGCGGCCACGAAGTCTCGACCGAGGCGCCACGAGTGCTCCATCCCCAGAGGGTCGACCGCCTCGTGTTCGACTTGCCAGGCGATGATGGCGTCGCAGTCCCGGTAGCGCTCGGCCATCCGGGTGATGAAGCTCGTCGCGCCGAGGAGGAGGGAGGGGTGGGTCTGGGCGCCGATCAGCTTCCCCTCCGGTAGCGGCCGGCCCAGCTGATGGTCGGGGACAAAGAACTCCGGGTAGCCAAAGCCCTTCACCGCTCCCAGGCCGAGGATGATCTGCTTGCCGGCCCGCTGGGCGGCCTCGACGGTACGATCCAGATCGCCGCAGTCGAAGGCCCCGGGAAGGTGCTCGATCTGATTCCACATGGCCCCCAGGCGAATGACCGGGAAGGGGTGAGATAAGAGCGAGGTGAGCGCCCGAGTCGGTTCGAGACCCAGGGCCCGGGCCTGCAGGGGACGGAAGCTTATTCCGATCAGGGTGTCGCCGAATGGGACTATGGGCATGCTGCGCCAGCGGTTCTGAGCCGGCGTCAGTGCAGGTCTGACCCGGTACTCGGTGGCCAGTGCCGCCAGGGCCAGCGCCAGGGCAGCCCTGCCGGCGGCACGTCCGATTCGCCCGCTGCTCCTCAACGCGTGCGCTCCCGGTACTCGAAAACGGCCGCCCCCGCCACCAGCAGGATCGCGAAGAGGCCCAACATCAGGGCCGCGTCCAAGAGCGGGTTTTCGCTCACGGCCAGGTTGTAGCCGGGCTGCCCGGCGTAGAAGAGCGCCCGCATCAGGTTGACCGGGTAGCGCATGGGCATGGCCCAGGAGATGGAGCTGAGCACCGGCGGGAGGCCGTGCAGGGGGGCAACCACCCCGGCCAGGAAGTACTGGGGCAGGACGATGAACGGGAAAACCTGCATGGCCGCCCTCTGGTTGGGCAGCGCGGCCAGGGTGGCGATGCCAAATGCGGCCCCCAGCATGCTGGCTCCAATCGCCGCCGGGATGAGCGAGGCGAGCTGGCCCAGACTGATCTCCACCCCCACGAGGCGGGCGAAGATCACCACCCCCACCCCCTGCAGGAGGGCCACCAGCGATTCACCGAATACCTTTCCGCCCACAATCGTGACGCGCGCCACGGGAGCCACGAACAACTCCCTGGAGAAGTCATTCTCCCGATCCTCGATCAGCGACATCATGCCCGCGGCGGCCGATTGGAAGAGCGTGGCCGCGAGTACGCCCGTAAACATCAGACTCACGCCGCTGATACCGCCAAGGCCACCAACGGTGGCCTGGATCACGTTCCCGAGCCCCGCGATGAGCAGGATCGGAAAGGCTAGGCTGACGGCCAGGCGCACGCGGTCGCGCAGCAGTTTGGTCAGGTCGCGCTGGGCGATGGCGAGCAGCGCCCAGAGCTGGTGCCGGACTGAGCCCGAGGCAGACAGAACCGGTTCGATCACGGCTCTTCGCGTTCCAGCAGCATGAGATAGGCATCCTCCAAGCTGGGCTCGATCAGGCGCAGCACGTTCAGCTCCGACCGAATGGCTCGAATCACGCTCTGGGCGTTGTGATGATCGAGCTGGACTCGGATTGGGCCGTCGCCACCAAAGCTGAGTTGCATGGCCGCCAGTTCCGAGCGCAAAGACGCGCGGTCGGCCGCATCGACCACCAGCTCTCGGCGGGTCAGCTGCGCCTTCAGACTGTCGGGACTCCCGAACTCGATGCGCCGGCCCCCGAGCAGCACGCAGACGGCGTCCGCGACCTCCGCCTCCTGTAGATAGTGGGTGGTGAGGAAGACGGTGATTCCGTGCCTGTCCCGCACCTCATTGAGATAGGCCCACAGGCTCCGACGGCTCTCCGGATCGAGTCCGGCGGTCGGTTCGTCCAAAAACAGCACCCGTGGGCGGTGCATCAGCGCGCGCACGATTTCCAGCTTCCGGCGCATGCCCCCGGAGAGGGTACGGGCAGGTTTGCCGAGTACGTCAGCCAGGCCCAGGATGGTGGCCAGGCCGTCGAGCTGCTGACGGTAGGCCCGCGACATTAGCCGGTAGAGGGGCCGCCAGGGATAGAGGCCGTAGAGGACGGCGTGCAGCCGGACGTTCTCCTCGGCGGTGAGGTTCAGATCGAGTGAATGGCCCTGGAAGACGACTCCGATCGCCGCTCGTACCCGGCTCTGATCCTTGATCAAATCGTGTCCGGCGATTCGCGCCGCCCCGCCGGTCGGAACCAGCGTCGTGGTGAGGATCGACAACGTGGTCGTCTTGCCGGCACCGTTGGGTCCCAGAAGGCAGAAGAGCTGACCCTCCAGGACGTCCAGGTCGAGGCCCTCGACCGCCGGCTGGCGCCGTCCGCGATAGCGTTTGGTCAGGTCTCGAACCTCGATCACGGCCACGTCGGCGAACTCCATCGTGGCGGCCATCGGGGCGCACTCAACCGACTGGCTCGGAGTCGAGAGCCGGCGAGCGTCATTTGGCCGCCGAGCACAACCGCAGTCACCAACGGACGAGGTGGGCGGAATCCATTCCGGGCCCTCCTATCTCCCGCTCTCCCGGGTCCGCCGGTAGTGCCCGTCCAGCCCCAGCCGGGCCACCGACCAGGCGATCGCCCTGACCACCGCCAAGGTCGGAGCTGGGGGCAGGAACGGAGCTTGAACCTCACGCTTGAATTCGCGCAGGAAGAGAGCCAGGTCATGCGGGCGCGGTAGGTCGGCCAGGGGACGGCGGCCGCCCCGCGAGAGCGCGGCCGCCGTCCTCAGCATGGCCTCCATCTGGAGGGCGGGGCGCACCTCGACCAGCAGGTGCGCTTGCTGCTCGCCCGCGTTGGCAAAGCGATGCGCCGTGCGGCAGGGAATTGTCACGGCGTCACCCGGCTCCAGGATGGTCATGTTGGTGCCGACCCGGAATCGCACGCGGCCCTCGATGAGCTGGAAGCGCTCCTCTTGCTGGGGGTGTACGTGTCCGCTGGGAACGCTCGCTCCGGGCGCCAGGAATAGATCAAACGACAAGAGGGCTCCGTCGGTATCGCGCCCACTCTGACGGATCACGATCCTCTCGCCGCTGGACCGGTTTTCGATTATCTCTCCAGCATCCATCCCGCCCTAGCCTATGACCGATAGCCCTTGGCTGCGCGGAATCCGACCCACCGCGGCCATCAGGTCGGAAGCGCGAGATCGACGGCCCTCCGCTGCCGCCGGGGCCCGGGGGCCGAAGTGACCTCGTGGAGGCTGCCTTCCTCGGAGGATGAGAGCCATGACGGCACCCGACCCGTTCCAGCAGAGATCCGCGCGCGAATCTCTGGCGCTTCATGCCGCTCAAGAATCCGGGATTGGCCCGGCCCCAAAGAGGGTCGTCCGCTGGCGCGATTGCCTGCTGCTGGCGAAACCGAAGCCCCGTGTCGGGTCCGATCCAGCGACTGCCGAGAGTATCGGCGGGCCTTCTCTCCTATGGCGGGAGGCCCCGATTGCCCGGGATCTCCCACAACTGCGTTTCAGGCTTGAGCGGTCGGCTTCGGGTCCAGGGGTGAGCCCGTCTCCAACAGGGTCTTGAGCCCACTCAACACCCAGTTCCAGCCCCCGCCAGCCCCTCCGCATCCATCGTGCCAGAGACCAGACGCGACACCTTCGGAGCTCCCTCAAGGTCGTGGATCACCGTCAGCTTGGTGACACCGCCTTTCTCCTCGCCGATCTCGTAGGTGAGATGGGTGAAGCCCTCCTCCACCACCTCGGTGCCGCCCATGACGGCGGGCAGGTGACCATTCACAGCGGACCCGACCAGCCATCGCACATCCTGCTTCCGGTCATTCCGGCTGACTGACCGCCACCGTGTCCGTCTGAGTGGATGCGCCCCCGGTGGGCTCACAGGGCGGTCCAGCCGCCGTCTACGGGGAGGGTGATCCCGGTGACCATGTCGGCCTCCCGACTGGCGAGGTAGACGACCGCCGCCGCCACCTCTTCGGGACGGGCGAGGCGTCGCGCCGGAGTCTGGCGCAGCACCTCGTTGAGGCGAGCCCGACTCTTGAACAGGCCTGCGGTCAGCGGGGTGGCGACGAAGGTGGGTGCCACGGCGTTGACCTGGATATTGTGGGGAGCCCACTCGACGGCGAGCGCCCGCGTGAGGTTCACGAGACCTCCTTTGCTGGCTGCATAGGAGGCCCGCTCGCGGCTCCCCACCAAGCCCAGCGTGGAGGCGAGGCTGATCACCTTGCCTCCTCCCTGTGTAATCATCACCCTGGCCGCCGCCTGGGCCAGAAAGAACGCCCCCCTGAGGTTCAGCCCGAGGACTGTGTCCCACTCCTCGGGGCGCAGGTCGACAGAGCGCTTGCGGATGATGGTCCCGGTGCAGTTGACCACCACGTCCAGGCGCCCCATCCGCTCGGCGGCGGTGGCCACGCAGGAGCGGATGGAATCCACGCTGGCCAGATCCACCGGGATCACTGTCGCACCCGGCCCCGCCGCTCCCACTTGCTCGGCCAGCTGTGCCGTGTCCGCTGACTTGGCGCCGAGGTCGCATAGGGCCAGGCGTGCCCCGTCGTCGGCGAGAGCCTGGGCTACGGCTGCTCCGATCCCGCCCGCCGCTCCCGCGACCAGCACCGCGCGCCCAGCGAGCCGGCCCGGCGCTGCGCTCACGGCTGGGCTCCGCACGGCCTGGCCGTTCTCTGGGCGACCGCTACTCGCCACCCGTCGCGATCCACTTTTCCAGAGCTCGCCCAGCGGGCGTAGTCCCCGCCGTAGGTGACGGTGGGTCGGTTGGCTGCGTACCTATCACGCTGCGAGCGCGGCGACGTTGGCCCCCAGGGCAGCAATCGCCAGGCGCAGCCCTGTCTTCACCGGGGATCTGGAAGCGCACCATCGTCGGGACCATAGCACGGGCGTCCCCGCCTGGGACGCGTGAATCTCGCCGCTCGGGAAAGGCCGGAAATTACCAGACACTTCCCCGGCTCGAATCTGCCCGCACTGACGTCCGGAGCCGCGCGGAACCTCCTCACCCGGGTGGCGGAGCCACTCGACCCTGGAGTTGGCGCGGCTCTTATCCCACGGTGAGTGCGAGGGTCCGACCTACGTGACGTCGCGCTGTTGGATCAGTAGCCCAGCGATACCGGAGAAGACGAGGACGTAGACGATGAGTGTGATGGTGGCGCGCGTACCGTCCATCAGGGGCTGGGTCACCACCGCGCCGGCAGGCTGATAGGCCTTTCCGAACGCGCCGCCGAGTGCGGTCATAGCTGGCCCGGGCAGACCCCGTTGAAGTTCCTTGACCCAATCGCCCAGGGGAAGCAGGAGGTTGATGGCCAGCCCCTCAATCAGGAGCATGTAGATCAGCCCAATGCCAATGGCGAGCGCTGACTGCTTGAAGAGATAGGCAAGCAGCATCCCAAAGCTGGCCCAGACAAAGTAGGCCAGCCAGGTTGCAGCCATGCCTTCCAAAACCGTGGCCGCGGCCGGCCACACCAAGGGCTGGCCATCGATGGAGACGAGAATGAGACTGGTCAAGATCGCTGCGGCGAATACGGCGAGGTCGAAGATGACCACCACGATGGCAACCGCCAGCAGGCGTCCGATGAAGGTTGGTATCCGGCCCGGGCGCTGCGTCATCAGGGTTTTGAAGGTTCCCCAGCCGTACTCGCTGCCGACCGCGATCACTCCCAGAATCATGCAGATCGCCCCGCCCAGGATGGACCCGCCACCTCCAAAAGTGCTCCGTACCAGGTTCTGGGGATAGAGGGCGACCTTGGCGGCGCTGGGATCGTAGTGGGGCGGGAACTGAGCTCCGCGGGGCGGATGCGAGAGCACCAGCCAGCTGACCAGGTATCCGAGAACGACCAGCAGCGCGACCAGAATCACACCCAGAATCCACACTCCCGGGCGTCGCCTCAGCTTGAAGAGTTCGGCGGAGAGGCTGGCGATCAGGGTACGGAGCCCTCGGTGAGTTCCAAGAAGGCCTCTTCCAATGAGCGTTCGTGGGCGCGAAGTTCGCTCACGTTGACGCCCCCGTTCACGAGTGCACGGTTTATCTCCGCCGCCCGTGCGGGCTCGACAGATATCGCCAGATGCCCATCATCCAAGGTCTGGATCGCATCCGCTCCCAGCAGACCGGTCAGAACCCGTTGCGCCGCATCGGCCGGACTGGCCTGGACGAGCAATCCGCTGGCGGCGCCGCGGAGCTCAGTCACGGTTCCCTCGGCGACCATCTGACCGTGCCTGATGACGCCGACCCGATCGCAGATCTGCTCCACCTCACCCAGGAGATGGCTGGAGATGAGGACGGTGCGGTGACCCTGGCCGAGACCACGCAGCAATTCGCGCATCTCCAGCATGCCCTGGGGATCAAGCCCGTTGGAGGGCTCGTCGAGGATCAGCAGTTCGGGGTCCTTGAGAAGGGCGGCGGCGACCCCGAGGCGCTGCTTCATGCCCAGCGAATAGGTCTTGAACTTGTCCTTGGCTCTGCCCCCAAGGTCGACCTTGGCAAGTGCCGGATCAATCCGATCCTCGGATACGCCGGCGTAGCGCGTGAGGAGGCGGAGGTTGTCCCGCCCCGAAAGATACGGATAGAAGGCGGGGGTCTCGATCAGCGAGCCGATCTGGGCCAGTCCGGCGGGCGAGCCGGGTTTGTATCCGGCGACGCGGGCGGTCCCCGAAGTGGGGCGGATGAGCCCCAGAAGCATCCGCAAGGTGGTGGTCTTGCCGGCGCCGTTGGGTCCCAAGAATCCATAGACCTGTCCCCGATGGACGTTCAGGTTCAGATCTTTGACCGCCGTGACGGCGCCGTACACCTTGGTCAGAGCGCCGGTCTCGACGAGCAATTCGCTTGACACGGCGGCGATTGTCGCACAGATCGTCTGGCCCTCTGACGTGGTTGGCGACTTCTGGGTCGGCCAACATGATCCTGATGACGGCGGTTCGGTGGCCCATCGGTGAGCGTTCGGCGCACCAGTGGACTCCAGCCACCCACGCCTTCGGCAGAGGCCCAACCCACCCGCGGGGCGCTGGCACCCCTGGCCGGCCAGAGGGTTGAGTGAAGTGATCGCATGGCTGAAACCAATACGCTCCGGGCCTGGCCACCACCCCGCTGCGGTCACGATCAGGAGTCGTTACGCGGAAAGTGGCGACTGGGGTGGGTCCGGTACCAACCGCACCACCAGATCGACGGAGACGAAGACGAAGGAGACCGCCACCGGCGTCTGGCCGGTGATCGACCGAACCAGTTCGGCATAGGCTTCGCCCTGAAGGCGGTAGAGGTCCATGCGCGCCTCCAGTCCACCCTCCCGAACTTCGTCGGTCTTGTAATCGACGATCTCATACCCTTGCGGGGTCTCGAAGAGGAGGTCAATGAAGCCCTCGAGGATGGCGTCTCCGCGAGGGGCCCCGATCGGAACCTCCCTCCAGAAGTTACCGCTCGCCAGCGCTCTGCGGACGGGCTCGCTCTGACAGGCTCGCCTGGCCAGGCGAGCCACGTCGGTGGCCCGCTGCGGGATGCCCTCGGCGCTGGCCTCCGCGCGAGCCAGTGCCTCAAGGCCTTCGAGTGTCGTCAGATCGATCGCCTGCAACACCGAGTGGACCGCTCGCCCGACAGCGGTACCGCCGCGGACCGACCTGAACGAGGCCTCCCGGTCTCGGCCCGATTCAGTGGGGTGGGGCGGTGAGGTGCGAGCGGCGGCGGTCACGAATTCAGGCCCGATCGCGCCCTCCAGCATCGCTCGGCGTCCAGCCACCCATTCTTCTTCGGTTGCCAGCAGGCCCTCATTCGAGGGGTCGGGCGCAAAGCCGGCGGGGGCGGGCGGATCGGCCTCCAATGGTTCGATGTCGCGCACCTGACTCCCCATGGCCGCGAACGTTTCAGTGAAAGCCACGGCCAGAACGTCCTCCTGCGCTTCCCCTCTGTGGTGCAGCCCGACCAGCAGATGGTCTCTGGCCCGCGTTGCCGCGACGTAGGCGAGGCGTACACCCTCGGCCTCGTCGAGTGCGGTGCTGGCAGCCGCTGCACGATCGTATTCGGGCGTTCGCCACCGATTCTGGCGGGCATCGGTGACACCCACCTGGACCGTCCCCTGAATCCGATCGGCGATGACCGTCGGCCATTGGAAACGCCGAGGGGATCCAAGCCCGGTCATGATCACGATCGGGAACTCGAGGCCTTTCGCCCGGTGAACGGTGAGCACGCGGACGGCGTTCTCGTCGCTCTCGACCACTGAGCCCGATACGTCGCGCGCCTGACCGCGGCCCAAGCCCTCCATCCACTCGACGAACCCGCGCAGGCTGGTGCGACCGGTGGCGGCGAAAGCTCGCGCTCGCGACGACACGTAGCGGTAGCGGCGCCAGGCCTCGCGCGGCCGGCGTTCTCCGAAAGCGCCCGCCACAAGCATGCGATCATCAACAAGGCGCTCGATGAGGGCGGCGACCGTAGTTTGGTTGCGCCGGAGGTGGAACCGGGCCAGGTGGTCGAGGGATGCGCGCACGCGTTCCACCTTGCCCTGTCCGGGGCGCTCGTAGTCGACCCTCCCCCCCTCGCCCACCCATCGCACCAGTTCGGCGTCGCTGCAGCCGTAGACGGGCGAGCGCAAGGCGGCCACCAGAGCCACCTGGTCGGAGGGGTCGTCGATGGCGCGCAGGGTGGACAGCACGTCACGGACCTCCTGGGTTGCAAGCATGATCTCGCCACTCTCAATGCGGTAGGGAATGTCGCGCTCTTCGAAGGCCTGCTCCAGGCGACGAAGGTTGGATCGGCTCGGGATCAGAACGCAGATGTCTGCCGGACGCACCTCGCGCAGCGTTCGGGCCGCCGACCCGCCCTCCGAGACCGTCCATCGCTCAGACATGATTCGAGCTATGGACCCAGCCACGGCCTCGGCCTCACGTTCCCAGATCTGCGGCGCCTTACCCTCGACGGGGCCTCCAAAGCGCCACAGGGCGGGGCCGACGTCGCGATGCCGGGGGGCCAGTCGCTGGTACTCCGGCTGGATGCCGTCGCTGGCGGTCATGGTGCGCGTGAAGTGTTGATTGACCATCTCGAGGACGGCCGGGACGGAGCGGAAGTTGGAACTCAGGACCAGGGTCTCGGCAACCCGTTCCCGGATCTGCTGGTAGAGGGCGATGTCGGCGCGGCGGAAGCGATAGATGGATTGCTTGGGATCGCCCACCAGGCACAGCTTGCCGGCTTCCAGCTGGATGGCTCGCCAGTCATCCGGAAGCGGTAGCCCAGGCTCAGCGCTGAGATAAAAGGCAATCTCGGCCTGGAGCGGGTCGGTGTCCTGAAACTCGTCGATGAAGATGCGAGACCAGCGTTCTTGCACGCGCTGGCGCACCTCCGGGCCGTCCCGAAGCAGATCCCGGGCCCAGGCCAGGAGATCCTGAAAGGTGGCGACGCCCCGCCTGCGCCGGTCGGCCGCGTAGTCCAAGACGAACTCGGTGAGCGCAGCCAGCAGGTGGCAGAGGGTCTCCGTGCGCTGCGCCGCCAGCGTCTCTTGGGCCGTACGTGTGACCTCACCGAGGCCGCCCTTGAGCACCTTGAAGGCGTTGGCTTGGTCCACTTTTCCCCAGCCCTTCTGGTCGCCACGGACGGTGATCTTGGCGACGCTTTCGAGGGCCAGCAGGGCCTGATCAGCGGTTGCCGATCCGGCCAATCGCTCGCGGGCGAAAGAGAGGGCTTCGACGATGGCGATCGCCGGGTGGTCGGAAGGCGCGTGCGTCAGCAGCCGTTGGGCGTGGCCGATCTCAGTCGCCACCTGATGGGCCGCCACAACCGGGTCCGCCACCGCCGGGCAGGGCCACGCACTGTGGGAGTTGAGGAGGTCGTGGTGCTCGTGGAGGGCGCGGGCCAACCTCTGCATGCGATCGGGCCCAAGACCGAGCAGCATCGCCATGCGGACCGACTCCCGGTGCTGGCCACTGTCCGCGACGCGCTCGAACCAGGAACGAAACCGCTCTTCGAAGTCCAACTCCGCCTCGATCTCGTCCATGGTGCTGAAATCGGGCGGAAGCCCGGCCTGCAGCGGGTAGGTGCGGAGCAGGTCGCCCGCGAAGGCGTGGATGGTATCGATTGACGCATCCCCAATCTCGGCTCCGGCCCGGGCGCACCGAGATCGTTCCTCTTCACCGCGAGATGGGTTGAGGGCCAGCGCTTGGAGGGCCTCGCGCACCCGCGTCCTCAGTTCCGCCGCGGCCGCCTCAGTGAACGTGATGGCGACCAATTGGGCCATCGCCAACCTTCCCTGGGCCACCAGTTCGGCAATGCGTCCGACGATGGCGGTGGTCTTGCCGGTGCCGGCACCGGCGTCGACGAAAAGCGTGCTTTCGAAGTCGGTCAGGAGGGTTCGCCGCGCCCACTCATCGGTCCCGGCCAGGTCAGCTTCGAGGTTCAAAGGCGAGCTCCTCGTGGACGCGAGAACCGGCATGGCCCCGCTTTCGCTCTTGCATCTGGTCGCGCCCGGTGGGACAGATGCGATCGAACGCGCAATAGCGGCAGTTGGTCCAATTGGCGGGGTCCCGACCATCCGGCGGCCCCGGAACCTGCTGAAAGGCGCCCGCCTTTAAGCTCCGGTCCATCACCTCCAACACGTCGCGCAGGCGCCCCTGGTCGTCGGGTACGGCCAGGAACTTGAAGCGTCCCTTGGCGGTCACGAACCAGTACCCGCCTTGAACCCTAAGACCCGGAAATCGGGCTCGGATGGCAGCGGCGTAGACAGCGGGCTGAACCCGCGTGCCAGCCGCCACCGGGTCGACTGCGAAATCACCCTCCGGGTAGTCCTTGGAGGTCTTGTAGTCAATCAGGCGTGCGGATTGCGGCGCCAGCGGGTCGGGCCCAAGGTCAACGCGATCAATTCGGCCCCGCAGCTGAGCGCCCCGACCGCCCCCGATCTCGACCACCACCGGCTCCCAGGAATCCCCTGGCATGCCGAAGCCCTGTTCGAAGAAGGTGGGTATGAGCCCATCAGTCCGGAGTTCCTCGTCGGCACGCAGAAAGCTCTGGAGGTCGGAGAGGATGGCCCGACGCTCGTTTTCCCAGGCCAGGCGCTGGCCTGTGGCCCCAGCCTCCTCAAGTCGGGCAAACTCCTCCAGAGCCAATTCTTCAATCCGGCGACGATCCCGTGCCCCGAACCTCTCAGCCACTCCCGGTCGCTGCTGAGAGGTGAGCTCGGTGAAAAATCGCCTCAGGACATCGTGCACCAGCGTTCCCCGGGTGGTCGCGCTCATCCCCCAGGCCGTGTCCACCTCTGGCCGTTCGGTGGCTTCGACCTTGATTAGCTGTTTGAGCAGGTAGCGGAAGGGACATGCCGCCCAGGACTCGATGCCTGAAGCTGAAAGGCGGCCCCCTTCGACACCTGCTGCGAGCATGGGCAGACTCGCCACCTCTGACTCGATGTTGCCATCGAACTCGCTGAAGCGATCCGAGCCCCGCGCGGCCCGAACCTGGAGGTGGCGGCCCAGCGGCAGATCCGCCCGGGCCGCCAGACCCGACGCCGAAAGCCTGCCGGCGCATCGCTGCGCCGAGGCGGTGCGCCACTCCGCCACGTTCAGGAAAGCCGGTGCCCTGCCAAGCCCGGCGTCGGGCGACTGAATCACCTCTACGTTGGTCGCGCCCTGACCCCGGCGGAGGGCGCTGGCGGTTGCCGATCCGGGCCTATTCGGTCGGGCCACCTCCACCACCCAGGGTGACGGATAGCACGGCCTCAAATTGGCATCCCAGGCTGGGAAGGAGACGTGTTGCGATCCGGCGGTGGCGATGGCGGAGAGAAAGTCACGACGCTCCTCGCTTCTCCGCCGCTCGACTCTACCGAGCGGATCCGAGCCCCCGCCGGGGGGGAAGAAAGGATCGGGCGGTGCTGGCTGGGGCAGAGCGCGTTCGGTCGCACCAAGCACGAAAACGGAGTCGAACTCCATCCCGCAGACCGCGCCGATGGGCCCCACCACGACTCCGGACCCCAATCGGCCCTCCATCTGACGCTGATCATCGAGCGCTGCTTGGCAAGCTTCAACGAAGCGCTCCACGCCCACCTCGCGCTCGACCACGCCCGCCGACGCCATCTGGTCCAGGACTTGGGTGACCATTTCGTCGGCCTCTATCTCCCGGACCGGCCAGTTCTCGACGGCGGGGATGAAGGCGCGCCGCATCCTCTCGGCCCAGCTTGAAAGCGCACTCCAAGTCCGCTCCCCCGGCGCCCGCGTCGCAGTTTCCGCTCGTTCGATGTGGCTGGCCATCCGCTCCAGGCTGCTGGCCTGTCGGCGCAGATAACGGATCTCGCCGGCGCCGGCTTCCGATTCCTCCAGGCGCTGGGCCCGCGCGAGCACTCCGTCGGCGTGGCGGCGAAGACGATTCTGCCACTGCCCGGCGCCTTGCACGACCGCCGCCTGACGCGAGAATCGGTCCCAGTCGCCGATCGAGACGTGCCCGGGATCCGCCTCCGGGAGAGTCCCCAGCCAATCGAGCACGTCCACTCTCGCGAAGTCTCGCTGGCGTAGGCGGAGCAGCCCGATCAGACCGCGCCCGGCCCAGCTCTGCGACAGGGGGCGGCCGTCAATTCCCGCCCAGGGCACACCCGCAGCGTCAAGAGTGTCCCGGATCAGCGCCCCGTAGGGTTCGAATTCCCGATAGAGGATGGCGGCCCGGCCCGCCGCCTGACCCTGCTCAAGTCGGCTCAGCAGCAGTCGCACCACGCTCCGCACCTCTTCGGTGGCATCGGGCGCGACGAGCAGCCTGACGTCCGAGGGCGGTGGCTGCCGGGCCGGGTGCTGCTCCCAATCGAGGTCCAGCGCCCGCGCCATGGCCGCCGCGGGGCGATCGGCCTGCGAGTCGCCCAGGTCGGCCAGCGCGAGGCAGACCCTAGCGTGGGAGGACAAAGCGCGCAGTAGCCGAGCCTGGGCCTCCGTCTGCGCAACCGGCAGGTACACCACCACCGGTCCCATTTCCGAACCCAAACGGGATGGCGGCGAGCCGGTCAGCGCTGCGGTGGCAGCCCCGAACAGATCGTGGTCGTCGTAGAGGCCCGCGACCGAGACCAGTCGACGGTATTCCTTGAAGACCGAGACGGCGGCCTGCGCCATCATCCCCGAGCCGGCCAGATCCTCAAGCTGGGTGGCATCAGGCGCGGCCGCTCGGAGTTCCCTGAAGAGCCGGGTCAGAGTTCTGATCAAGGCTCCGTGCTGGCCGACCTCACCGAATCCCTCGCCCTGGTGGCGGACGGCCTCGCGGATGGCCGCCGCCTCGGAAGGCCAGGTGAGCGGAGACTTGCCGGCGGCGGCCAGGACCGGAGCCCCCAGCGGCTCGGCCAGGCGGCTCATGACGCCAAAGCGCACATTCGCGTATCCCCGACTGGCCAGCCTTCTGCGCGCGGCCAGGCCCACGTGGTTGGAGGCGACGACCACGCTCACCGGCGCCAGCGCCTGGCCGCCCTTGAGCTCGTTGATGGTGGCGCCCAGCCAGGCCAGCGATTGGGGACCGGGGCGCACGCGGACGAGGCTGATCACCAATAAATGTCCGGGCCGGGTGCTTGCCAGATCTGGCCAGCATAGTGAGGGCCAAGAGTGGCTGCATCCGAGAATCCCCCTTGCGAACCCCTGGTCGTTCGGCGCCGGGCCCGCTTCTCCCACCTCCGCGGCGATGGGGCGGAGCCTCAAGCACCTTCCCCAGACCATACGATGGGGCGATGCTGTGCCTGGCCGTGGTGCGGAGCCGCCAACGCTTCCAGAGTGTGGGTGAGAGCCATCCCGCTGGACAGCCGGCGCGGTGAGTTCCGCAGCCGGACTCGCGGACGAGGCGGTTGGGGACGGCGCGCCGGGCGGCCGCCCGGAGGCGACGACTTGGGGGACGGCGGATTGGCTCCTGCTCGGCCTGGCCTCCGCGCTGGGCGCGGTACTGCTGTTCTGGCGGCTCGGCCAGGGCAGCCTGCGCGATTGGGATGAGGCCACCTATGCCGAGATAGCCAGAGAGGTCTACGTCTTTCGAGACTGGATCTATCTGCACTGGGACTTTGCGCCCTGGTACACGAAGGCACCCCTATATACCTGGCTCACCGCCCTGCTCTTTCATTTCGATGTCAGTGCCCTGGTGGCCCGCGCGGTTTCGGCCGCAGCCGGGGTCGGCACCATCGGCGTGACCTATGCGCTGGCCCGCCGACTCCACGGGCGGGCCGTGGCGGTGGCCTCGGTTGTGATCCTGGCGGTCTGCTACGAATTCGTAGCCAGCTCTCGATTCGGTACCTCGGACGGGCTCATGACGCTCTTCATCTACGCCTCCCTCTATGCCTTCGTTCGCGCCGAGGAGGGCGATCGCAGGTGGTGGTACGGCGTCGGTGTCATGACCGGACTGGCCCTCATGACCAAGGACTTCGCCGCCTTGGTGGGCCCCATCGCCATACTCATCGCGCTGGCTCTGGAGGGGCGCCTGGCGACGCTCGCCAAGCGGGAGGTGTGGGTGGGCGTCGCCCTGGCATTAATAATCGTCCTGCCCTGGAACCTGCTCCAACTGGCACGGTACGGAGGAGCCTTCGTCAGCCAGTACGTCGGATACATGGTGGTGTCGCGTGCCACCAACCAGATCGAGGGCCACACCGGTAGTGCCATCACCTACTTCGCCCTGGCCCGAGATCAGTTCTTCCCCTGGTTCTACCTGCTTCCATTCGCCGGCCTGGCCTGGATCGCGCAGTGGTGGCGTGACCGCAGCCGGCCGACCATCGTGGCTGTTTTTCCGGCTCTGGTGTTCATCCTTTACACCGTCGTCAAATCCAAGCTGGCCTGGTATCTGGTGCCGATTTATCCCGCCGCCGCAGTGATCGTGGGCGGGGCGGCGGTGAAGGCGATGAAGGGTTCGGGCCCCATGCTGGCCGGTCTTGGCGTGAGCGTACTGGCCGGGATCTTGCTGGTGCCGGCCAGCCTGTCACCCTCTCCCAGAGCGTGGACTTTGGCATTGGTCGTCGCCCTTGCCGTCGGTGCCGGTGTCGCCCTCTGGCGCCACCGGTCGCCCGCTGGTCCGCTCGCGGCCGTAGCCCTCGCCTTCATGCTGGCACTGGCCGCCAACCAATTGACTCCGCTTTACACCTTGGGCCGATCGCCTTCGGAACTGCTGGGGGTGAGGGCCCGCAGCCATGCCCAGCCGGGCCCGATCCTACTCTTCATCCCCACCCCTGCCGACGGCCCCAATGACAACGTCTCGCACAGCCTCGTCTTCTACAGCCGCCGACCGGTTCAGGTCGTCATCGGCCTGGCGCAGTTGCAGCAGGGCCTGGGCTGCGCGCGGCCGGTGGACGTAGTGATACCCGCCGCCCAGGCGCCGCTCCTGTCCGGACACGTGACCTTTCGACCAGTTCTGCAGGAGTCACGATTCATACTCGGGGTGGCGGAGCAGGGGGCGGGCCAGGTCCCCAACTGCCCCGCCGCCTGACCGGTAGGTGAACGGCCGGTACTCCTTTGGCTGAGATCAGGTCCGTTCAAAAGCTAAAACGGTCAACCTGCCTGCCGACGCTGCACTGGCTGGCTCGTAGCTCCGGGCGGGGTTGTCAACTGTAGCGTCGAATCAGCCGATGGCTTGAATCAGCCCTCGGAGACTGGCGGGCCTCCTGGACCGACCATGTTGGTCAGAGGCTGGAGCTGGCGCCGAATCGGCGCGCGCCCGGGTGGCTGGGTCGGCGGCGTGCTCGGTCGGGCCCGGGGCAGCGGCCGCGAGCGCGGACCCTTGCGGCTGGCCGTAACGGCCTCACCGTAGTGGGTGATATCCAGGTCGTCTCCCTCGAGGAGGGTGTAGGCGACCTGGCCCTGGTCCACCTCCACCTTCAACAAGCGTCCCTGAAAGGTCATCCGGAAGGCCAATCGGGTCAGAGCCGCGGGCAGGCGGGGCGCGAAGCTGAGTGCGCCGTTGTCGTCACGCATGCCGCCCAGCCCGGCTACAACCGCCAGCCAGGCACCGGCCAGTGCGGCCATGTGAAGACCGTCCCGAACATTCCTCTCCAAGTCCTGGAGGTCCATCAGGGCAGCTTCACCGAGATAGTCATAGGCCAACTCAGGAAAACCCACCTCTGCCGCCACGATCGATTGCGTGCAGGCCGAGAGGGACGAGTCGCGCACGGTTATGGCCTCGTAGTAGGCGAAGTCGCGCGCCTTCTGCTGGGCGGTGAAGGCATCGCCACGGAGATGGAGCGCGAGGACCAGATCCGCCTGCTTGACCACCTGCTTGCGGTAGATGTCGAAATACGGGAAGTGGAGCAGGAGGGGGTACTGTTCAGGCTCGGTGTGGGCAAAATCCCATCGCTGATGCCGGGTGAAGCCCTCCGCCTGAGGGTGCACTCCAAGGGCCTCGTCGTACAGCACCACCATGTTCTCGGCGGCCTCTCGCCACTCGGCCGGTTCGGAGGCCTTGACCCCCAACTCCCGGCTTCGATCGGGATAGTGGTCGACCGCGTCGGCCGCCGAGCGGAGGTTCCGCTGGGCCATGAGGTTGGTGTAGACGTTGTTGTCGGCGATGGCGCTGTACTCATCGGGTCCGGTCACTCCGTCAATGTGAAACCGACCCTGCAAGTCGCGATGTCCGAGCGAGCACCAGAGCCGGGCCGTCTCAACCAGGAGCTCCACTCCGACTTCGCGCTCGAAGGCCTGATCCACCACCGCCCCGTGGTAGCGCACCACGGCCGATGCGATGTCGGCGTTGACATGGAAGGCGGCAGTGCCAGCCGGCCAGTAGCCGGAGCACTCCTGACCGCTGATGGTGCGCCATGGGAAGGCGGCCCCCTTGAGTCCGAGCAGCCGGGCTCGCTCGCGGGCCAGAGGCAGCGTCGAGTGCCGCCAGCGGAGTTCATCCGGTACCGTCTGGGGAGCCGTATAGGTGAGCACCGGGAGCACAAAGGTGGCCGTGTCCCAGAACGTGTGACCGTCGTACCCCGGGCCGGTCAGGCCCTTTGCCGGGACCGCTCTCCGCTCCGCCCGCGCGGCCGCCTGGAGCAGGTGGAAGAGCCCGAAGCGCACCGCCTGCTGAAGCTCGGGGTCACCGTCCAGCTCGATGTCGGCGCGCGACCAAAATTCGCCCAGGTAGCGGCGTTGATCACCGAGCAGTCCCTCCCAACCGCGGTGGCGAGCGGCGGCCAGGGCGCCGTGAACCTGATCGCGCAGCGCTGGAGGAGAGCGCCGGCTGGACCATCCGTAGGCCAGGAACTTCACCACGGAGAGGGTTTGCCCGGGCTTCAGTTCGGCCGCGATCGTGAGCCGCCCCAGGTCGCGGCCACTCTCCGTCCACGATTGCGTCCCGGCAGGGCCGTCGATGATGTGGTCCATCGCCGCCGCCAGGGTCAATTTGCTCCCGGCGGTGGAGTGGACCAGAACGACTCGCTGATCGTAGTCCTGGAAATAGTCGCATCGGAGGGCTGAAGCGAGCGCGGTTTCGTGACGCGGATCTCCGTCCGGGGCCGCCGCCGGGAGCGATTCGTTGGCCACCAATTCAGACTGCACAACCACGCTGGTCCTGTCATCCAGCGCTTCGACCTGGTAGAGGACCGCGGCTACAGCCCGGTGCACCAAGGAGACCATACGCGTCGAATTGACCCGTACCGAACAGTGGGCGGGCGACTCCCACTCGACGCTCCGACGCAGCACGCCGGCCCGGAAATCGAGCGTCCGCTCGTGCCGAAGCAGCTTCCCGTAGCGGGTGTCGAAGGGCTCGTCGTTGACCAGCAGGCGAATGATCTTGCCGTTGGTGACGTTGAGGACGGTCTCCCCAGACTCGGGATTTCCGTAACTGGGCTCGGAGTAGGGTAGCTCCCGCGTCTCATAGAACCCGTTCAAGTAGGTGCCCGGAAGGGCGTGCGGTTCCCCTTCGTCGAGGTTGCCGCGCAGACCTATGTGTCCGTTGGAGAGGGCAAATATGGACTCGGTCTGGGCCAGCACGTCGACGTCCAAAATTGTCTCGCGGACTTCCCACGGGTCCACCGCGAAAGCGGGGTGCTTGATCACCGGGCGAGCAGATCAACCAGGTCGGCGACGACCAGCGTTGCCCCGTGCTCGCGCAGAGCGTCGGCCTGTCCGGCTCGATCCACGCCAACCACAACCCCGAATTTGCCCGCCCGCCCAGCCGCCACCCCCGCCAGGGCGTCTTCGAAGACAGCCGCCTCTGCTGGCGTCACCCCCAGGGCCCGGGCGCCGGCGAGGAAGGTATCGGGGGCTGGCTTGCCCTTGAGGTGCTCGCGTATGGCCACCTCGCCATCCACCCGCACCGGGAAGTACTGGTCGATGCCGGCTGCCTTCAGAACCGCCCCGCAGTTTGCGCTGGATGACACCACGGCCAGTTTAAGACCGGCCTCAAGGGTTGCCTTGACGTAGCGGACCGAGCCCTCATAGGGTTCAACGCCCTGCTCCTGGATGAGCTTTAGAACCAATTCATTCTTCCGGTTGCCCAGCCCGTGCACGGTCGCCGCGTCGGCTGGATCGTCGGCGGCGCCCTCGGGCAACTCGATTCCCCGCGCCCTCAGGAAGGACCGCACCCCGTCGTAGCGCGGCTTGCCGTCGACAAACTGTTCATAGTCCGACCCCAGCTCAAAGGGAGCCCAGGTCTCGCCTCGGGCATCCGCGCGGCGGCGGAGATAGGCGTCGAACATTTCCTTCCAGGCGGCAGCATGCACCTTGGCCGTCTGGGTCAGCACCCCGTCGAGATCGAACAGACAGGCTCGCACCCGATCGGGCAATCCGAGCCGACTCACGTCCTGGAGGCCCCGGCCGGCGAGATTCGTCGTTTGAGCACCGTGTACATCATGTGACGCCCGATGCCGATTTTGCGAACTCGGCCGAGAATCGGACTCCTGGCCGGGGGCCATCCCCTTCACCCGAGGGTCGCAGCCGCGCCATGGTGGAAGCTGGGGGGGGCGGCGTTTCGGTTTAGGTGCCGGGCACCAAGTCCGTCGGGCGCACCTCGGGCCGCACGAGAGTCCCCATCCAGGTCGTCGAGCCTGCAGCCGGGCCTTGTCGTCGGCGTATCCGGGCACGCGTTAACAACCCCCCCGTGGTATTTGGAGCGCACCGAGTCCGGACCCCTAGGCCAGGCGAGAAGGGCTGCGGCGAGAGGCAGCGAGAGCGCTCCTGGCTTTTGGACAACGAGATCGCACCCATGGGCGGCGGACCTATCCTGGCTCTATGCAGGGCGAGGCACCTCCGCTCTTGGACCAGGTGGTGGTTGTGACGGGAGCCGCCAGCGGCATCGGCCGGGGTGTGGCCCTGGCCGCCGCCGCCCGCGGCGCACGGGTGGTCGCGGTAGACCTCAGCCAGGCCGGGCTTGCCGAGACCGCTGCCCGGGCGCAACCATCCCGGGTGGAGTGGATGATGCAGGACGTGAGCGAGGTGGAACAGCTGTCCGGTCTCTTCGAGTCCATCGCCGGCCGGATGGGTCGGCTCGACCACCTGGTGGCGGCCGCCGGGGTGGTTCGGGTAGATCCCTTCCTCGAGGTGACCCCGGCCGCCTGGGACGCGGTTTTTGGTGTCAACGTCCGGGGCCTCTTTTTCTCCATTCAGGCTGCGGCCTCGGTCATGGTCCGCTTCGGCGGAGGATCAATCGTGGCCCTGGCATCGGTGGCCGGCCGCCTCGGCCGTGCCCAGTACGCGCACTACGCCGCCTCCAAGGCGGCCGTGATCAGCCTGACTCGTTCGGCGGCCCTGGCGCTGGCACCCTCGATCAGGGTCAACTGCGTCTGCCCGGGCGTCATCGAGACCCCGATGTGGGAGGGCATTGACCGGGCCAGCGCGGAAATCTTCGATCGTGCCAGCGGCCAGACCTTTGCCGAGGCCTATTCCGCGGCTCCCATCCCACGACCCGGCAGCCCCCGGGAGGTCGCCGACCTGATCCTCTTCCTGATGTCCAACCAGGCCGCATTCATCACCGGCCAGGCGGTTCACGTCGATGGTGGTCTGTATATGGCCTAGAGGGCTGGCCGATGGCTTGGAGGCCGCCCATCCCAAATATTCCGCCCGAATCCCGGCTCTGTGATTTGGACCGCGGTCCATGCAGCACCTGGGGGCGGTCCGGTTCAGCCCGCAATTGGGCCTGCGAATTGTGGGCGGCGGCGCTGGCCGCGCCTGATCGGCGCTTGTGCCCCGGAACTGTGAGAGACGCACCTGGGGATGCTGGGTCCCATGCCTGACCGACCCCTCCGCATCTTCACCATCGGGCATTCCAATCGGCGGCTTTCCCAGCTCATGGAATTGTTGCTTGGTAACCAGGTGCGGTTGGTTGCCGACGTTCGCAGTTCACCCGCCTCCAAACGCCTGCCGCACTTTGAAAAGGAGGCGTTGGCCGGAGAACTCCGGCGGGCCGGCATCGAGTATGCCCACCTGCCGGGACTGGGCGGGCGGCGCCAGCCGGCCGCCCAGTCCGTCAACCAGGGTTGGCGCAACGCCAGCTTCCGAGGCTACGCCGACTACATGCAGACCGACGCCTTCCGATCTTCGCTGGCCGAGCTGCTGGAGTTGGCAGCCGGGCGCCAGACCGCCATCATGTGCGCCGAGGCCGTGCCCTGGCGCTGCCACCGCTCGCTGGTCGCCGACGCACTGCTGGCGGCGGGCGTCGATGTCTGCGACATTATCGGGCGACAACCTCCCCGTCCCCATCGGCTGACGCCCTTCGGACTGGTGCAGGGATCGGAAGTCACCTACCCCGGGGCCGGTTCGTCCGCCCGGCGGCCTGACGCAGGCTCGATCCGGAGCCCCAAGTAGCGGGCAGCTGACCGCCGCCTGGGGCCAAATCGAGAGCCAGAGGTCCCTGACCTCTGCCGCCAGGTTGAGCGCGCCCCCGTGCTGGTTAGATCTTAGAAGCCGAAGAGTGCGGCCGGGTTCTCCTCGGCGACCCGCCGCGCGGTATCGGCATCGGTGGCGGCGAGCAGATCGTGCATCGGTTTCGGGGTCGCCATGTCGTAGGGCAGGTCAGTGCCCATGACCACGTTCTCGCTCCCGACCCGAGATAACAGGTAGGTCAGCGCGGAAACGTCGTGGGTGATGGTGTCGAATATGAGCCGGCCACAGTAGGCGTAGGGATCGGGCGGGGCCTGGGCCAGCTCCGGCCGGACCGTTGTGGCGTGGCGGAGCCGGCCCGCCTGCCAGGGAAAGAAACCGCCCGCGTGGGCCAGGATGACGCGCAATTGGGGGTGGCGGTCGAGCACCCCCGAGGCCACTAGGCGCTCGGCCGCGATGGTCGTCTCCAGCGGGTTCCCGATCGCGTTGCTGAGGTAGAACTCGTTGAACGAGGGGTGTTTGACGACGTGGGCGCTGTGGATGAACACCGGCAGGCGGAGCCGCTCGACCGTGGCCCAGAAGGGCTCCATCTCGGACGCGTCCAGGGGGCGGCCGGCAATGGTGGTCCCAATCTCCACCCCCGATGCTCCGTCTCGGGCCAGGGCCTCCAACATCTGGGTCGAGGCGGTGACTGATTGCAGCGGAACCGCACCCATCCAGCGCAGCCTCGATGGATCGTAGTCGGCCATGGCTCGCAGGCCCGAGTTCACCGCCTGACAGAGAACCGTGGCGGGCTCGATCTCGAGCTGATAGGAAAATAGGCGCGGGGCGACCGAGATCACCGCCGCCTCGAGGCCGTGGCTCTCCAGCTCCCGGATCTTGGCCTGGGGGTCGTGAAGCGTGTCGAAGAGATCGTGGTCGGCGTTGATTCCGACCACCTTGCCACCCGAGACCCTGACCCCAAATGAGTCGTCCCGGCTGACCAGATCGATGACGGCGGCGGGAAATGCGTGGTTGTGGACATCAATTCTCATTGCAATCTCCTCGGCGTGGTCGGCCCCCCTGGCGACAGGTCGGCGTCCGTAGTTCGACCCCGGTCGGCGGTGTCAGGGGCGGTCGGGTGGGTTGGTTGGGCTGCTCGGAGGAGCACTGTCGCCAGCGCGCTCACCGTCCGCCTCGATCTTCATCAGCTCGTCCAGGGCGAAGTGTAAGAGCGGCATCCCCCCCGGTATCGAAGCCACCTCCATGGCCTCGATCACCTCCTGCATGCTGGCACCCTCGCGCAGCGCCCGGCGCAGATGCTTTTCGCACGACGCGTAGTTCCGGTAGGCAAGTATGGCGGCGGCAATCAGTTCGCGGTATTTGACCGGAAGAACCGGATTCTGCGGCGTGTAGACTCGCCGCACCATTTCCTGGCGCGCCCGCTCGAAGTCGGGATCCTTGGTCGCCAGCCACTCGAAGCTGCTGAAGTAATAGCCCCGGACCGCACCCATCGCCTTGTGCGCCTCGAGCAGATCCTCGATGTCTTGTCTGGCCTCCTCAGGCGCCACGCATCAAACCTCCAGGTGTTGCCGCCAGGGCCGCGCGGCTCGATGCTCGGGCGGCCGCGCGCCGAGTACTGTAGGGCTTCCCGCTGCCGAGATCACCGATCCCCCTCGCGCAACCATCGAGGCTCATGCTTTGCGGTCGCCGGGCGAGGGAGCGGCGGCGGCCATGCGCGTGGCCCGGGTGACCAGATGGTCGACGTCGTGGACCATCAACCCCTCGGGCGAGCAGGGAGCCGTGCTGACCACCGGGGTGTGCGTGAATATGGCCTGAGCCATGGCCCAAGGTAGCCCCGCCTCGAGGGCCCACTGGGCGCCCACCGTCGCGTGATGGACGGCCCGACCCACCTCACTCTCGACGGCTCCCTCGGGGCCGGGCTCGAGTTCGACCAGTTTGGCCACGTCGTGAAGCAGCGCGCTGGCCAAGAGCAGATCGCGATCGAAGGTCAGGCCCAGGGCCTGGCGGCAGCTCGCCGCCAACTGATCACAGCCCAGGGCGACGGAGTTGACGTGGTCCACCAGCCGCCATTGGGCCAGGTCCGGCAGGAAGGGCACGTCCGCCGGATCGCGCCAGTGGCTGATGCGCCAGGCGTGGGCCCAGATCTGAACCACAGCCTCGCGGAGGTCGGCATCGGCCAGCTCCTGCACGAGCGGTAAGAGTTCCGCGATGCGCTCCCTCTGGCCTTGGCTGGCCTGGGCCTGAAAGGCCAGACGCCGAGGCGGGCCGATCACCAGTCCGGCATCGATGACCGTCGTCGAACCGGCCCGGCTGCGTCCGTCACCAATCCAATTCCGGAAGCATGCATTTCCACCTCTGGATTCTGCTGATAGGGATGCCGACGTAATGATGCCTCGCGCAACCCCTGCGCGTCACTTCAGGATTTCCCATCCGACTTCGGAGCGGGCGATGGGTCGTGGACGACGGGCGAGACCGAAGAGCGCGCCGTCCGTAAACACAGCCCCGCCCATCCCGGCCAGTTCGTGAGGTACCCCATTACCTGCCGCTACATGATATACTGCCGCTTAATGAAGGACGTCATTAGCCCCCACTACTCTCCACGCCTGCAGCAAGACGCGGACGGGCGGCTCTTCGACCCCGCCGTGCGCGAATCGGTGTGGCGAGGTGCGGCCGCGGAGGCCGTGCCCTCGATCGAAGCCATCGTGGCCCTCCGGCAGGCGGCACGGCGGCTGCACCTTTGGATGGAGCGGTGGGCTGAGGGGCATGGCCTGAGTGAGGGGCGGCTACACATTCTTCTCATCCTGCACGGCCTGCCCGGCCACAAGATCGCCCTCGGCCAACTCGCGTCACACCTCGACGTGGTGCCGCGGACGGTGACCGGACTGGTCGATCACCTGGAGCGCGACGGACTCGTGACCAGGGTCCCCGATCCAGACGACCGGCGTTCGATCTATGCTCAGTTGACGGCGCTTGGCACCGAGCGCGTGCGCGCCATACGGAACCAGGCGACCGCCCATCAGCTGGCCTTCACCCGCAACTTCAGCAAAGAGAATCTTGCCGATCTGCGGCATCTGTGTCTTCGCCTAGTCGACACCCTGGGCGACCCCGACGGCGGCGACGCGCCCGCCGCAAACGAAAGGAAGGGAGCGTAATGGAAGCAATAGCGAACCAGGAACAGGCTCCGCCCGAGGCGCCACTGGCGATTGATCACCGTGCGCGGATGGCCGTTCTCGGCGCGGTCATGCTGACCATGTTCCTTTCTGCCCTTGACCAGACCGTGGTCGGCACCGCCCTGCCCCGAATAGTCACCGACCTGAACGGGTCTGAGCTCTACGTCTGGGTGGTGACCGCCTACCTGTTGACCTCGACCATCACCATCCCTGTCTACGGCAAGTTTTCCGACGTCTACGGGCGCAAGGTCATGCTGCTGATCGGGGTCTGCCTTTTCTTGGTCGGCTCCTGGATGTCCGGCTTCTCGCAGACCATGGGTCAACTGATCGCATTCCGATCAATTCAGGGATTGGGGGCGGGTGCCATCATGCCCGTTGCCATGGCCGTCATCGGGGACCTGTTCACGCCTCGTGAGAGGGGCCGCTACCAAGGTCTCTTCGGGGCCGTGTTCGGTCTCAGCTTCTTGGTCGGACCCTTCATCGGTGGCTGGATCACCGACAACATCAACTGGCACTGGGTGTTCTATGTCAACGTTCCGTTCGGGATCGCCGCGCTGGTGGCGTTGGTCACCCTGCTGCCGAACGTCAGGCGGGAGCGGGCTTCGGTTCGAACCCTGGACTACCCCGGCATCGTCGTCTTCATGGCCGCGGTGGTGCCCCTACTCGTGGGCCTCACCAACAAGGGCACCCTCAACACCGCCACCGGTCAGCTCTACAACTGGACCGACCCCGGCGTGGGAGGGCTGATTCTGATCGGGCTCGTGCTGCTGCCGGTGTTCGTGTTCGTCGAATCCAGGGCCCGGGAAGCGATCATTCCCCTCGACCTGTTCGCCAACCGGGATTACTCGATCAGCATGGCGGCGGTCTTCCTCTTCGGCGTCGCCATGTTCACCGCCGTCATCTTCATGCCCCGCTTCTATCAGACGGTGAGGGGCATCAGCGCCACCGCCTCCGGTTACTACATCTGGCCGATCCTGGTTGGCCTCATGGGCGGGAGCATCGGGGCGGGCCAGATCATCAGCCGGACCGGGCGCTACAAGTGGCTCATGTCCAGCAGCGCAGTGGCGCTGTTGATCGGTGCATTCCTCCTCACCCACCTGGTCGCCACAACCCCGGACTGGACGCTGTGGTTCTGGCTCCTGATCTTGGGTCTCGGCATCGGACCTTCGATGGCCGGCTTCACGGTCATCGTGCAGAGCTTTGTGCCTCTCAGCCGGATGGGGGTGGCGACCAGCACCCTCACCTTTCTCCGCCAGATCGGGGCGACCATTGGACTGGCCATCGCGGGCACGGTGTTCTCCTCCTACTTTCAGAGCAAGCTCCCGGACACCCTCGCTCAGCACTCGGTACCCGAACCGGTTATCGCCCAACTTTTGAAGGTCTCCGGCGCCCTCCAGGGGGTGGGTAACGGTCACGGCTTGCTGGCCAAGATGCTTCCCGCTCAACTGCAGGCGCTGATCCCGAACATCATCGCGGGAGTCAATCAGGCCTTCGCCGTCAGCGTCGGATACCTCTTCTGGATCACGCTCTTTGCTGGCGGCCTGGCGGTCTTGGGCACGCTGGGCCTGCACGACCTCGAGTTGCGCCACGGCCACAAAGCCGAACCGGATGCGCTCACCGGTGTCGCACCGAGCGAAACTCGCGCCTAGCGCTCGCCCAGCCCGGCCGTGGCCGGGACGTCCACCCTGGGGCCTGGGGCCGGTGACCCCGGCCCCAGGCCCTGGATCGTCGGGGGCGGAGCGGCTCCATTCCAGTTCAATGGGGCTGCTGTAGGAGCGCGACGACGAAGGCGTAGACCAGGAGAGCGGTCATGGCGATGACGAAGACGCGCAGTCCCCAGAGCCCCAGGCTGGCGCCAGCGCTGAGTTGCTTTCGGGGCAGCGCCTGGTTGGCTTCGCTGAGCAGCTGGTCAGGTTCCAGCTCTTCGATGAGGTCCTCGTCTGGCTCCCCCAGGTAGATGTGCGGATCGCGGCCGGTGCCACCCACGGCAGACTAGCCGCCCGCCAGGGCATGGTAGGCGGCCACGATGGCGTAGAGGCTTCCGGTCGTTCCCACGATCGCGACCACCAGCACCCCCAGAGCCTTGAGCCAGCCCGGGTTGGCCCGGGGACCCATCAATTCCCGATCATTGGCCAGCATCAGTAGAAAGACCAGAGCGGCCGGCATCAGCACCAACGCCAGCAGGTTGGCGTTGAGGGTGATGGAAAGTAGGGGGGCACCCGGGATCAGCACCACCAATCCCGCCAGGGCCGCCAGGACCACGTTGTAGAGGTAGAAGCCGGGCGCCTCGAACACGCCGCGATTGAATGAATGGGGCCCGGCCACCGCCTCCCCGAGAGCGTAGGCGGAACTGGCTGAAATGGTCATCGTTGCCAGCGCCCCGGCTTCGATCAGTCCCAGCGCAAAGATGGCCGCTCCCGGGTAACCGATGATGGGCCTCAGTGCCCGCGCGAAGTCGGCACCGAGTCGAAACTGGGCCGGATTGACATGGTGGGTGAAGAGGGCGGCGGCGGCAACCAGCGCGCCGCCAGCAGCCAGGGCGGCGAGGACGCAGCCCAGCCCGGTGTCGATTCTGCCCGCGGTCAGGTCGCGCGGCGTCAGCCCCTTGTCCGCCACCGCGCTCTGCTGGAAGAAGATCATCCAGGGCGTGACGGTGGCACCGATATTGGATGCCACCAGCAGCAGGAAGGTCTGCAATGAGCCCCGGGGCAGCGGCGTCCAGGTCAGCAACGACCACCCTATCTGAGCGGGATCCGGTCGGCTGATCACCGCCGCCACCAGGAAGAGCAGGTTGAAGGCGGCCAGACCGAGTGCGATCCGCTCCCACCGCCAATAGCGGCCGCCGGCAGCGCTGAAGGCCACCAGCAGGACCCCACTCAGCACCGCCAGGGGAGCCGGTATCCCAAAAAAGGCCATGCCCACCCGGACCGCAATGAGCTCGGTGATCAGGGTGACGAAGTTGGTGACCAGGAGGTCGACGATCGATATCCAACCCCAGCCGGGACCGAATCGCTGAAAGATCAGCTCTCCGTATCCACGGTGGGTGACCGCCCCCACCCGCATCGCCATCTCCTGGACCAGCATCGCCGCGCCGAAGGTGAGGAATATGAAGGGCAGGAAAAAGCCGATGCCAAAGATGGCGCCGCTGGCGGCATAGGAAAGCATGCTCGGTCCGTCGTTCTCGCCCAGCATGGCCAGCATGCCGGGACCGACCAGCAGCCAAAGCAGGGACGCTCGGCGACCGCGTCGTCGCGCCCGGCCCACCCGGCCCCGATCCAGCGAACGCTTTAGATCTTCGGGACTGAGCAGGTGCTCCGGAGCAGGCTCAGCCATCCACCTGTTCTAGAAAGATCTCTCGGGCCAACCCCAGCGGCACCAGGACCTGACGGTCCGCCACGGTGATCTCGATCGGCCCCTCCCAGACGCTCTCCCGGACCACCTCCACCGCCGTCCCCGGAAGCAGCCCCAGGACCTCGATTGCCCGCAGCTTCTCCGGATCGCGATCCGAAATCCGGCTCACGCGCCGGGAAGTCCCCGAGCCGAGGGCGCTGAGGGCTTGCTCGCGCCGGAGCTGGAGGGTTCCGTCGAGGGCGGGGATGGGATCTCCGTGAGGGTCGAATGCGGGTCGCCCCAGAGCCTCCCACATGCGGGTTTCGAGCTGCTCTGAGATGGCGTGCTCAAGGCGGTCAGCCTCGGCATGAACCTCGTCCCAGGCATAGCCTAGGGCCACCACCAGGTAGGTCTCGAGTATTCGGTGGTGGCGAACCACCTCCAGAGCGACGGTGATTCCGCGAGCCGTTAACCGAGCCCCGCGGTAGGGGTCATGACTGACCAAGTCCAGCTCGGAGAGCTTGCTCAGCATCTCGCTGGCGGATGCCGGCCGCACACCCAGCTCGGCCGCCAGCACCGAGGTCGGGACGGCGTTCTCCGCGGTCAGGCGATAGAGCGCCTTCAGATAGTCCTCCTGGGCGGCCGAGGTCGGACGAGCTGACTCGGGGCGCGGACCCAGAGGCCCCCGATTACGATTTAGGCTTGCCCTATCTTTAGTTATAGGCTAAGTTTACCTCGAATCATCGGCTCTCCGTCTACCCGATATCGGGGCCACCAGAAGCCGACGGCGGCAGTGGGTGCGATCCGGCCCAACGGGCTTCAAACTCATAATTCGAAGCGCATGTCTTCTCCGGTCGGCCCCGATACAACCCGGGCCGACTCCTCGCCGAGCGCGCCGCGCCACACCTGGCGACCACTCAGCATCACCTTGGTGGTGCTCTGTCAGAGCATGCAATCACTGACCCTGGGCGGCATCGCGCTCTTCCTGCCCCTCATTCGCAAGGACGTCGGCTTGTCCTTCACCCAGGCCGGTAGCCTGGCAGCGGCGTCGACCTTCATCTACGCGCTGATGCAGATCCCATCCGGCTATCTTGCCGACCGCATCGGCGCCCGACGCCTGTTCTTGGTGGGGCTGGCGGGATGCAATCTGCTCGCCCTGAGTCTGGCCCTGCTGCACAGCTATTGGCTGATCGTGTTGAACCAGGCCGTGTCCGGATTCTTCCGCTCCCTCGTCTTTGCGCCCGGCCTGATTTTGATCGGAGCCCTCTTTCCCCCCCGCCGCCGCGCCACTGCCATGGGCCTCTACGTGGCCGGCGGCTTCAGCTCCAACATCCTCCTCAACGCCCTCGGCCCGGTTCTGGTTGGACCCCTGGGGTGGCGGACCCTATTCATCGCCTTCTCCGTCAGCGGACTGCTGGTGCTCCTCCTCTTTCGCCAACTGGGAGCGCCGGGCCCGCGCGGATCGGGGTCGGCGAGCCTCAGTCCGGGCCAGATCTGGTCCCTGTTCCGCCATCGCGTCATGCGGGCCATTGCCGTGATTCAGTTCGTCCGCCTGGCGGTGGCCTCCAGCATCGCCTTCTGGCTGCCAACCTTCATCGTCGTTCAAAAGCACCAGTCCCTTCAGGTGGCGGGCCTGGTGGTCGCGCTGAGCGCGGCCGTGACCGCTCCCTCCAATTTTCTGGGTGGGTACGTGTCTGACCGCATTGGCCGCCCCCTGGCGGTGGTCGCGCTCTCGCTGGCAATGCTGTCGGCCACCAACATCCTGCTGGTGGAGATCAACAATCTGGTCGCGCTGCTGGCCGTGGTGGTGGTCAACGGACTCTTCCTGCAGCTCTACTTCGGCCCCCTCTTCTCGATTCCGATCGCGATGCTGGGCCAGCGCGCAGCTGGATTCGCCAGTGGCTACGGCAACTTCTTCGCCAACCTGGGCGGCTTCACCCTCGTCTACGTGCTGGGGATAGTCAAAGACGCCACGGGCTCCTTCTCGGTCGGCTTCTACGCCCTCTCGGGTCTGTGCCTGGGCGGACTCGGCACCACGTATTTGCTCTCCCGGATGGCGGCCATCGAAATCCCGTCCCTGCCCGGAGCCAGTTCGGCGTCCTGAGCGCGGACTGGCGCCGGACCCAAGCCTCCCACCAACGTCAGCATCGATGCGCAAACCACCCGCCAAGCCTGGGGGGCCAGGGGCGATCGGGGCGGAAATGACCATCCAGCTGGAGGCCCACCGACGTGTGAGGCTGGGTCAGGCGGCATCCCTGGTCCAAGGCGAGCCGATCCCGCAGACGCTTGATGCGGAAGATCGCGCAGACGCTATCCAAAAAGGTTGAGCAGCCCTGCCATCCAGACCACGAAAAGGCAAGGCGACTGTCGCTTTAGGAGCCGAATGGGTCGGCCGCAGGACTCGTTGCGTTCCTCTGGCCCGGTCAGAATCGGCGACGCCTTGGCCTTTTGCAGAAGGGCAGCCTCGGCCTCGGAACCTCGCCTAGAACCCATAGGGTCTTGTCAAGTTCTGGGACCTCCGAGGGAGGGATCGAAGTCGCGACCTGAGCGCCAGACGCCCCAGACGATGGCCAGGGATTTGGACATGCAATGACCGAGGGCGTTCATGGCGGTTTTGCCCTGAGCTCG
>DATKQJ010000022.1:0-32221 GCA_035532785.1 Candidatus Acidiferrales bacterium
CTCCTCCTGAAGGCGTGTCTACGCGGCGTGGCCGTCCGCGGCCCGATGGTTGGACGCCAGCACGCCTACGTGCTGGTGCGCGACTGGTTGGGGCCCCATCGACCGGTTGATCGACGCGTGGCGCTGGCCGAACTGGCTCGACGCTATCTCGTCGGCCATGGCCCTGCTGGAGAGCGCGATCTGGCCGTCTGGTCGGGACTGCCCCTGCGCGACGCCCGAGCTGGCCTGGACTCCATCTCCAGCTCCCTGGAAGAGCACGGTGGCGGGTTGGTGGGGCTGGTTGGGCCCCGGCGGGGCCGCAATATGCCCTCGCCGCGGCTGCTCGGCTCTTTCGATCCGCTCCTCATGGGTTGGAAGTCGCGGGAGGCGATCGTGGGCGAGCACCGAGACGTGATCACGGTCAATGGACTTTTCCGCCCCTTCGCCCTCGTCGCCGGCCGGGCTGCAGGCACCTGGAGACTGGCGGGGGGCGACGTGGTGCTGAAACCGTTCGCAGATCTCGCCGCCGAGGTTGTGGCAGCATTGGCCGAGGAGGCCAGCGATGTAGGCCGCTATTTGGGCCTGCAAGATCCCTGTTTGATGATCGCCGGTCCCAGCGATGGCCCCAGGCTGGGGACTTTGTGAAGATGGAACCGCAAAGTCAAGGCAAGCCTGAGCGTTTGCCTTTGTGTGGTTTAACTTCGTCCCCACCAAGCCCAGGGAGAGAGCATGGATCGGTCCGATCGTCTAGAGCGTTACGCGGAATTGGCCGTTCGGGTCGGTGCCAACGTGGGACGAGGCCAGCTGGTCGAGGTGCGGGCGAACGTGGAACACGCGCCGCTGGCTCGGGCCATAGTGCGGTCGGCCTACCAAAATGGAGCCCGCTACGTTCAACTCAACTATTCAGATAATCACGCCCGCCGAGCTCTGATTGAATTCGGGCCCGACGAGGCCTTGAATTGGAGCAGCCCCTGGTCGCTCAGATTCCTGCACTCGCTGGAATCCGAAGGGGGAGCGTCGATCAACATCGTTGGTGATCCCGAACCCCGGATTTTCGCGGGGTTGGATGGAGCCAAGGTGGGTCGCGCCCGACCGCTTCACTACCACGAGGTGTGGGGGCGCCTGGTGGGCGAGAAAGCCGTGAACTGGACCATCATCGCCTGTCCCACCCCCGGCTGGGCCAGCCAGGTCTTTGGGGAGCCGGACGTCGAACGGCTGTGGAATGCATTGGAAACGAGTGTTCGGCTGGACGAGCCCGATCCGGTGGCGGCGTGGTCGGATCACATCGACCACCTGGTCGAACGCGCCCGGTTGCTCAACGAGCGCCGTTTTGACTCGCTCCGCTACCGCGGCCCCGGCACCAACCTCAGCGTCGGCCTCCTACCCAGTTCCACCTGGCACGGGGGTTTTTCAAATTCCCAGGCCGGGCGTCGCCACATTGCCAACATGCCAACCGAGGAGGTCTTCACCAGTCCCGATCGCCGCCGTGCGGAGGGTGTGGTCAGATCGACCAGGCCGCTCGGGCTCAACGGGGCACTGATCCGTGACCTTGAACTAACACTGCATGACGGCAGGGTCGTCAAGGTGACGGCCTCGAGCGGGGAGGATGTGGTACGGGCTCAGATGGCGGCTGATCCGGGCGCGCAACAGCTGGGCGAAGTTGCGCTGGTTGATGCCGGTTCGCGCGTGGGTCAGACCGGACTGGTCTTCTTCAACACGCTCTTCGACGAGAATGCAACCAGCCACATTGCGTACGGACATGGCTTCGCCTTCGCGGTCTCATCGCCAACGGACAGGCAGGCGGGCCTCAGTCAATCGGCTGTGCACACGGACTTCATGGTTGGTGCGCCCGAGATTGAGGTCGATGGCCTCACTGCCGAGGGCGAAGCGGTTCCGATCCTTCGCGAAGGCCGCTTTCAACTCGACTGACCGGCCAGGGCCGATCGGGCATCGGTGCTCATCGGTGGGCACGGCGGGGCTCCGGACTCCATCCCGTGGGGTGGGGCCGTGGGTTTGCTCGCAGCGCCATGACCAGCGAGCCCGACTTGGGCCAGCTTCGAGCTGGATCCACCCAGGCATCGAGCGCACCCGATTCGAGTAGGCGCCGGAGCTCCCACTTGATGCGTCCGCGCCCGTCCTCGACTGGGGCGATCACGTCGGCTGCGCCGTGGGTGAATTCGATCTGTCGGTAGCCATGAGCGAACGCTTCCCGTACGCGCGTCTCGGCGAAGGTCAGCGCGGTGAGCACGTCGAAACCGTGTAGGTCTTCTTGTCGAGAGGTGGGAGCGGGCACGTCTGAAGGGAATTGTCGCCTCTCCTCCAAACCTTGGCACACGGCGGAGCCGGTTGACCAGCCGACATGGCTATCCGTGGGTTTTCGAAATTGTTCCGGTAAGCCAGCGCGCGCGGTCGCCGACGTGTCCGTTGAGCTTGTATTTGGCCTACCGTTTAGCGCCGGAGGGGACGTCACCTCCCCTGCCACCGGCAACATCGTGGCTCGTCGTCCTCGGCGAGTTCCTGCCATCGTTCCTCACGGCTTAGAGTCGGACGCCCTTGGCGCCGAAGCGGAGTGTTCCGAGCCGCAGCGTCACTCCCGGTCCAAGCCTGAGCATCGGCATTCGGGTCAGCTCACCCCGCACCTCGATATCGGTCTTTCGGCGACCAAGGCCTTCTGCAGTTCAGCCACCGATGGTTCACCCATAACACCTCCCCTTGCTTGGCGCGGGGACCGTTTCGCAGCTCGTTTGACTACTCACTTTTCTGGGGGAAGGTAGCTAGCCGATCTTCACCTCCTGGCCAATGCCAGCTGCCCGGGCCGCCTCGACCACGACCTTTGCCGCCGCCACATCCCACAGGGCCAGACCGTGCGATTCAAACAGCAGCGGCTCTTCGCCAAGCGGGATTTGGGCATCGCCGCTGATCACCGCCCCCAGTTCGGTCGCGTTCCTCGGGTCGTAGTCGTTGAGCAGCAAATCTCCGCTCTCCAGCAGGGCCGTCTCAATCTGGTCCACCACCACCGCGCGGGCCCGCTGCACCAGCCGGCCGGGAAGCTCTCGCCGATTGGGGTAGTTGGATCCGGCCCCGATGACGAGGGAGGCTTGTCCAACCCATTCCGATTCCAGGACCGGCTCGCGGCTCGGGGTCATGGTCACCACCACCGCGCTCCCCCGCACACAATCCTCGGGGCTGTCGCAGGCGACAGCACCCACTCGCCGGGCGAAGTCCGCTCGCCGGGCGGGATCACGCCCATAGACGCGCAGCTCACTCACCTCGATGGCTGCCCGTAGGCCGATGACCTGCGTCTCGGCCTGTTTGCCGGTTCCGATGATGCCCACGATCTTGGGCCCGGGGGCCAGAAGTCTGCGGGCGGCCACGCCGCTGGCGGCTCCGGTCCGCATCGCCCCCAGGTGATCGGCTTCGACGAGGGCGATGAGCTCGCCCTGGAGGTCGTAGAGGAGGACCACGAAGCGCGCCTGGCCGGAGGAGACGCTGTAGCTCTTGAGGCCGCTGACTCCGCCGCCCGGCCAGGAGGCGAACATGACGTTCAATACACCGGCAGGTGGAAAGACGCGCCGCCGAGGCTGGTTCTGGGCGACGCCGGAGCCAAGTTCGCCCATGGCCAGATCGATGGCCTTGATTAACTCGGTTGGGCTGGCCAGCCGCCGCACCTGCTCTTCGCGCAACAACAGCGCCATGAACTCCAGAATAGGCAGGTGCGCAATCCCAATGCATTGCGTGTCGGCCTAATCGGGCTCGGCACCGTCGGCTCCCAGGTCGCCGAGCGATTGCTCCACCGCGGTGACCAGCTCCGGCGCCGGGCGGGGGTGGAACTGCTTTTGGAGCGCGTTCTGGTCCGCGACGATAGGAAACAGAGGGCCATCCAGCTCCCGCCCGGACTCCTCACGCTCGACCCGGAGCGGGTCCTGTCCGATCCCGCCATCGACGTGGTGATCGAGGTCGCCGGCGGCGAGGAGCCGGCCCGTTCCTACTTGGAGCGAGCCCTCAAGAACGGCAAGCACGTGATCACGGCCAACAAGCTGGTCATGGCCAAGCACGGACCCGAGCTCCTCCAGCTGGCCGGCGAGCGTGACCTCGACGTCTACTTCGAGGCTGCGGTAGGGGGAGGGATCCCGCTCATCAGCACCTTCCGCGTGGACCTCCTGGCCAACGACATCGAGCGCATCGCGGCGGTCATCAATGGCACCACCAACTATGTCCTGGGCAGGATGGAGGACTCCGGCTTGACCCTCCAGGATGCGGTTGGCGAGGCCCAGGCCAAAGGGTTCGCCGAATCGGACCCGAGCGACGACGTTAGCGGCCTGGATGCCGTCTACAAGCTGGCCATCATGGCCTCGATCGGCTTTGGCGTGCGCGTCCACCCCGACCAGGTCTACCGCGAGGGCATCGAGGCTGTTGAGCCGATCGATTTCCACTATGCCCGCGAGATGGGCTGCACCCTGAAGCTCTTGGCCTATGCGGCGCGCGACGGCAACGGCCGCATCGAAGCCCGGGTGCATCCGGTCATGGTCCCTTTCGGGCATCCCCTGGGGCGGGTGCGAGGGGCAGCCAACGCGGTCTTTGTGGAGGGTGATCTGGTCGGGCAGGTGCTGCTCGAGGGCCTCGGGGCAGGAGGCCGCCCGACCGCCTCCTCGGTGGTCGGGGATCTCATCGACCTGGCCCGTTCCATCCAGCGCCAGGTGCAGAGGCGACCCGCGCCCGAGGTCGATGGCGGCGCACTCTTGGTGCCCATGGGCGAGGTGATCACGAAGGGCTATTTCCGCAGCCGCGTTCTCGATCAGCCGGGCGTGCTGGCGCGCATCGCGCAGGTCTTCGGGGAAGAGGGAATCAGCATCGCCACCGCCACCCAGCGGGACGCCGACGATGTATCGGCTGAATTCGTGGTCACCACCCACCCGGCTTCCGACGGGGCCCTGCAGCGCACCCGTGAACGGCTTCGCGAACTGGACGTGGTGGTCGCCGTCCAGTGCTTTCTGCGGGTGATGTAGATGGGCATCATCGCGCGCTGGCGAGATCGTTTGCCGATCATCACCGACCGCACGCCGATGGTCGACCTGCAGGAGGGCGACACCCCCCTGTATCCCAGCCGCAACATCGGACCCGCGCTGGGCATCCCAGGCCTTCACTTCAAATACGAGGGTCTGAATCCGACCGGGTCGTTCAAGGATCGGGGCATGGCGGTGGCGGTGGCCAAGGCCATGGAACGGGGATCGCGCGTTCTCGTCTGCGCCTCCACCGGCAACACCTCGGCCTCCGCCGCCGCCTACGCGGCCAGCCAGGGGCTGCGCGCCATCGTTGTCGTTCCGGAGGGTGAGATAGCGCTCAATAAGCTCGCCCAGGCGCTCATGTACGGTGCCCGCGTGGTGCAAATCAGAGGCAACTTTGATGCCGCTCTGCGCATCGTCAGGCAGCTGGCGGACGAATATCCGGTGGCGCTCGTGAATTCGGTCAATCCGGACCGTTTGGAGGGCCAGAAGACGGCCGCCTACGAAATTGTTGAGGTGCTCGGTAACGCACCCGACTACCTGATCCTACCGGTCGGCAACGCGGGAAACATCACTGCCTACTGGAAGGGATTCAAGGAGGAGCGAGCGGCCGGCGGCGCCAGCGTGCTGCCGCGCATGGTGGGGGCGCAGGCGGAGGGAGCCGCCCCGATCGTGGACGGACACGTGATCGAGAATCCCAGGACCATCGCCACCGCCATCAAAATCGGCAACCCGGCCGGCTGGGAGGGGGCCACCACGGCCCGCGACGAATCGGGGGGGATGATAGCGGCGGTGGCGGACAGTGAGATCCTGCAGGCCCAGATCCTGCTGGCCACCCAAGAGGGTCTGTTCGCGGAACCGGCCTCGGTCGCACCCCTGGCCCTGCTGGTCCGGTTGGCGCAGCAGGGCCGGATCGAAAAGGATTCGACCGTGGTGGTGGTGCTGACCGGTAACGGGCTGAAGGACCCCGATGCCGCCCTCAAGAACGTGGAGCCGCCGATTGTGCTCGACGGCGACGCCCGGGCCATCGCCAAGGCACTCAAGCTCTGATGTCGGATGGGCCCTCGGCTTGAGAGTCCGCGTCCCCGCCTCGATAGCCAACCTGGGGCCCGGCTTCGACATCCTGGCCATGGCGGTCGACCTCTGGCTGGAGGTCGAGGCGGAACCTGCTGCGGTGCCCAGTTGGAGCTTTTCAGGTGAGGGCGCGGATTTCCTCGGCCAGCATCCCAACCCCCTCTCGGTGCTCCCCATGCGGGGCGAGGTCAGGTGCGGAATTCCGCTCGGAGTCGGATTGGGGAGCAGCGCGGCGGCACGTTTGGCGGCGGCTGTTCTGAGCGCTGATCCAGATCCCCTGGGGGCGGCGACCAAGGCCGAGGGCCATCCCGACAACGTGGCCGCGGCGTTCCGCGGCGGACTGGTGATGTCGGTCGGCGGCGCGCTTTTGGATCTGCCCCGGCCCGACCTCGAGATCGCCCTCCTGGTGGCCTTCGACCCGGTCCCGACCGAACGCGCCCGGAGCGTGCTACCGCCTGCGATTCCGCACGCCACCGCGGTGCTGAACGCGGGCCGCTTGGCCCTGCTGGTTGAGGTTTTTCATTCCCGCCGCTGGGACCTTCTGGGCGCCGCCAGCGAGGACTCGCTCCACCAGCCCTTCCGGGAATCGCTCTACCCCTGGGTGGCGCGGGTACGCGCCGCCGCGTTGGAGGCGGGGGCGCTGGCCAGTGCAGTATGCGGCGCCGGTCCAAGCGTGTTCGCCTACTGTCGCCAGGGCGAGGCCAGCGGAGTGGCTCAATCCATGGAGCATGCCTCCGGCGGCCGTGGCCGCGCTCTGGTGACCCAGGTATCGAGCTCGGGGCTGGTGGTGGAAGCTTGATCGTTCAGAAATACGGTGGCACCTCGCTGGCCAGTGCGGCCCGGATCCGCCGGGTCTCGCGGCGAATCGCGGAGACCGTCGGCCAGGGCCAGCAGGTGGTCGCGGTGGTCTCCGCCATGGGTCGCACCACGGATCGGCTCATCGCCCTGGCCCAAAGGGTCAATCCCGAACCGCCTCCGCGCGAGCTGGACATGCTGATCGCCAACGGCGAGACCATCAGCGCACCCCTGGTCGCAATGTGCCTGCAGGGGATGGGAGTCGACGCCGTTTCATTGAGCGGGCCCCAGGCCGGAATTCGAACCAGCGAACACCATTCTCGCGCCCGCATTCACGAGATCGACCCGGGGCGTATCCAGAGCTGTCTCGACCGCGGCCAGGTGGTGATCGTGGCTGGCTTTCAAGGCGCGACCGCTGCGGGCGAGATCACCACCCTGGGGCGCGGCGCCAGCGACCTGACGGCGGTGGCCCTAGCCGCGGCCCTCGAGGCGGAATCGTGCGAAATCCTGACCGACGTCGACGGAATCATGACCGCTGACCCGAGGGTGGTTCCGGACGCCCAATTGCTCAGGTACGTGACCTACGAGGAGATATTGGAGATGGCGGCGGTTGGAGCCCGGGTCATGCAACCCCGTTCGGTCGAGATCGGCGAACTGTACGGGGTGTCCATCCACGTCCGTTCATCGTTGCACACCCGTCCAGGTACGATGATCGTGGCCCAAGTCCCCATGGAAAATCGCAATCGAGTCCGCGGCGTGGCTCATGAAAAGGAAGTCGCCAAGATCACGGTCGTCGACATTCCGGATCGACCTGGGATTGCAGCCTCGATATTCCGAACTCTGTCCGAGCACGGTGTTTCGGTGGATGTGATCGTCCAGAACATCTCCATGGGCGGAACCACGGATCTCACATTCACGGTTGGGGAATCCGACCTGGCGCGTGCGCTGAAGCTGGTTCAACCGGTCGCCGCCGAGATCGGGGCCAGGGAGGTGAGCCAGTCGGCAGGGCTGGCCAAGATCTCCATCGTCGGAACCGGCATGCTCGGAACCCCCGGCATCGCGGCCACCATGTTTGAAACGCTGGCCCGAGAACAGATCAACATCGAGATGATCAGCACGTCCGAGATCAGGATCACCTGCATCATCGAGCGCTCGGACGTGGAACGCGCGGCACGCTCTCTGCATGGAGCCTTTCAGCTAGACCAGGTCACCTCCTAGGTGCCGGTGAATGTGGCCTTGGTGGGCCCTCAAGGGTCCGGCAAGACCACGCTCTTCAGCGCCCTGACCGGTGGTCGCGATGCCGATGGGGTGGGCATGGTCGATGTGCCCGACGATCGCCTGCTCCAGCTCGCGGACGCTGTCCAACCAAAACGGATCGTGGCCGCCCAGGTCCGGCTGATCGATGCGCCGGCGGGGTCGCCAGCGCAACGCATCGCAGCTGCCCGGGAGGCCGATGTCGTGCTCAAGGTCGTGCGCGGGTTTGGCCCGGAGCCGGATCCGGCGGGGGATCTCGAGGGCATCCAACTGGACATGGTTCTGACCGACCTGGCCACGGTCGAGCGGCGCCTCGAGCTCCTGGCCCGAGAGGTGCGGGGTGGGCGCAAGGGCGGGGTGGCCGAGCTGGCCACGCTGGAGCTGGCCAAGCGGCATCTTGACGAGGGTCGAGGGCTGGATACGCTGGTCCTGGACGAGGAATCACGCCATCATCTGGATCCCCTTTTCGCGGTCACGCGAAAGCCCTCGGTGGTGGTCGTCAATGTCGACGATCGTCTCCTTCCCGACGGCGGCGAATCAGGACAGCGGGCGCGGGCCGTGGCGGAAACGAGGGGGATCCGCTGTCTGGTCATCGGCGCCCAGTTGGAGCTTGAATTGGCCGCCCTGACCCCCGCCGATGCCGACCAGATGCGCCAGAGTTACGGTCTCACCCAATCGTCCCTGGGCGCGGTGGCTCGCGCGGTCTGGCAGGTGGGGGGCCTGATCACGTTCTTCACCGCCGGCGAGCCGGAGGTGCGGGCCTGGCCGTGCGAGGATCACGCCGCCGCGCCGGCCGCGGCCGGAGTCATCCATTCCGATTTCGAGCGCTCCTTCATCCGAGCCGAGGTGACCTCGGTCGAGGAACTGGTTGCAGCGGGCTCGATGGAGGCCCTGCGGAGCCAGGGCAAGCTGCGCGTGGAAGGCAAGGAATACCGCGTCGTGGACGGCGATGTGGTCTTCTTCCGAGTCGGGCGATGAGCGGGCCGCACCAGCCCGTCAGGGGTGCCGGTTTTTAGGCGGGACTCAGCCGATTCCGAAGGCTCTTCGGGTGCTCCTGGTGGAGAGGCGGATCAGGACCGGGATTCCAACCAGAATCAGGCACCAGATCGCCGCCAGGACCGTGGCCGTGATCCAACCCCCCTTGCGGCCAGCCCTGAGACCGTAATAGGCCACGGCGTGGACCAAGCTCAGCAGCACCAGCAGGGTTATGAAGACGGCTCCGTAGGTGGTGATGCTGCCAGCCCCCGCCCCCACCGCCGCTTGGGCTTGAGCCCGACCGATGGGGTTCATGAGGTTGGCCAGGATCGAGGTCGCCCAGATCAGAAGGAAGATGGCCGCGAGGGCGAAGAACCAGGGCGCCGACCCAATCGCCTCCTTGATCGGGAGGGGTGCGGGAAGGTCCACCGAAGGCGCGTCCCACCGCTCGGCACCGCACCTCGGGCAGGTGGCTCGGCCGACTTCAATCGGTCCTCCGCACTGAATGCAATACGGTCCTGGGGCACCCACCATCGCGATTGATTATGGCGAATCAAAACTTGCTGGGCCAATCGTTGACTTATCCCAGATGATGGGGTAGGCTGCCCCATGGGACTCAAGATGTCGTACCCCACGCGTCGTATTACGAGTCCCTCCCAAGCGCAGGCAGGCGGCTCCGGCAAACGCACCAGTCAACGTTTCCCTCCAGATCACCCCATCGCCTGCCTGTTCAGACCTCCACGCAGGGGCCGGATGGCTCGGATCGGCTGCTAGACTCGGACCCAGCCATGGCCCGAAAAGCTCGCAAGTCCAAGGCCCGCCGACCGGTGCGGGCCGTTGCCGCCACGGCCCCCCTCGCGGCTGCTTCAGCCCCGGCGGCGTCGGCACCAGCGCAGCGTCCAGCGCGTCCGGTGGAGCTGACGCTGGGGAATCGTTCCAACGCCGCGCGGCGCCCAGGTCGCATCACCATCGAGAATTCCGACCCCGGAATACCCATCGATCGGGTGCCCTATCTTGGCTCCGATCTGGCCCGCCTGGGCATCACCGTTCTGGTCATGGTGGGCTTGCTGCTGGCCGGTTCTCGAGTCATCCCGCTAATGGTCAGGTAGGCTTCGATCGGCTTCCAGGCCGCCCACCCCGCTTGAGTGGGCACCAGAGTGGGCCTGATCGCGTCGCGGCACCGATCCGAGTCTCGACGCTGCCATAGCGGAGTACCGTCGACGCCCTCCCGAACCCAATCCGCGGCGGGTCGGGCACCTTAGGCCGGCCGGTTCGGCCGCCCTACACTCTAGGGCGGTGCGAGTGATTCTCTTCACGGGCAAGGGGGGAGTGGGCAAGACCTCGGTCGCGGCGGCCACGGCGGTGCGCTGCGGAGCGCTGGGCCACCGCACCCTGATCATGAGCACCGACCCTGCCCACTCGCTGGGAGATTCCTTCGAAGCCGAGCTGGCGAGCCAACCGGTCAAGGTGACCACCAACGTCTGGGCGCACGAGGTCTCGGCTCTGCATGAGATGGAGCGGCATTGGACCAAGCTTCACGACTACGCCGCCCGCGTATTCGCCACTCAGGGCTTGGACGAGGTTGTTGCCGAAGAGGTGGCCAATCCTCCCGGAATGGACGAGGTCGCCTCGCTGATGTGGATCAAGCACTACGCGGAGACGGCGGACTACGACCTTCTCATCGTCGACTGCGCGCCCACCGGGGAGACGTTGCAGCTTCTGATGTTTCCCGACGCGGCGCGCTGGTGGCTGGATAAGGTATTCCCCTGGCAGCGCAAGGCCATGAAGGTGGCCCGCCCACTTCTGCAAAGGGCCATCGACCTGCCCCTTCCAACCGACGACATCTATGCCTCGGTCAAGGACCTGTTGATCGACATCGACGGCATGAAGAAGGTGTTGGTGGACAGCTCGGTGACATCCATGCGCATAGTGCTGAACTTGGAGAAGATGGTGGTCAAAGAGGCCAAGCGAGCCTACATGTACCTCAGCCTGTTCGGCTACAACACCGACGCCGTGGTCGTGAACCGGACCTTGCCCAGCTCCCTGGAGGACGACCTTTTCAAGAAGTGGAAGGAGGTGGCACAGCGCTACGAAGCCGAGGTCGCGACAGCCTTCCACCCCCTTCCCATATTCCACGCCCCTCTCTTCGACGAAGAGGTGGTGGGAGAGCGCATGCTGCGCAAGATGGCGGAAGTGATCTACAAGGGGGCGGATCCGTCGTCTCGGTTTCACTCCGGGAACTCGCAGACGATTGAACGGGTGGGAGGCGAATACGTCCTGTCACTGAAGGTTCCGTTTGCGACCAAGGAAGAGATCGGACTTTCACGGGAGGCCGGGGACCTCTTCGTCACGGTCGGCAATTACAAGCGTGAGATTTCCCTGCCCCGAGCCCTGTCCAGCCGGCCCACGCTGGGCGCGACCATAGAGGGCGACGAATTGAAGGTCAGGTTCGGACCCCGATGAGCGCCGACTCGGAGCGTCTGCTGGAACTTGCCGCCGACATCGGGGAGCGCGTCGCAGGGGTGCTACAGGGTGCCGTTCCGCCCCAGGCCCAAACCCACCTCCTCAATGCCCAGCGCGAGCTCCTGACTGCGCTGCTCCTGATCTACGAGCACCAGGTGAAGGCGCATCGTCCGGCCCGCGTCACGGCCCGGCCCCGCCCCCTCGCGAGGCGTTCGGCGTCGGACTCGCCCGTCGCGGAGGGGCCGCCCAGCAAACGCCCCCGGCGCATTCCGATCGACTGAGACCAGGCGGCGCCAGACGCGCCCCGAGGTCCCCGACGATTACCATTCGGCGGTGATCGGTGACCCCGCCGCCTTCATCATCTCGTCCCTTTTCCTGATCGTGGCCCTCTTTGTGGCCATTCCTCTCCACGAGCTGGGGCACGCGGCGGCGGCGGTCATGCTCGGTGATCCATCGCCGCGAAACCGAGGCGTATTCCGATCGAACCCCCGCGCATTTCTCAATCCCTACGGCGTGGTTGCCGTATTCCTGCTCAATGTGGGCTTTGGCAATCCGGTCCCGGTCAACGAGGCCCGACTCCGGAGCACCTGGCGGAAGCTGGGTTGGGCGCTGGGCGGGCCGGCGGCGAACCTTGGTGCGGCGATCATCTTCGGAGCCCTGGTGCGGGTGCTGTTGAGCGTCGGCGGCCAGCCTGCGCCCGCCACCCTGACTCAGACCCCCCTGGGTTTCGTCGCCACCATCATCTACGCCTGCTTCTTCCTGAACCTGTCGATCTTCGCCTTCCAGCTCATACCGCTCCCCGGACTTGACGGCTGGCGAGTGGTCGAGATCTTGTTCCGGCGCCGCCACCCCGCCTTCTTCTATCGTGTCGCCGGCAGCACCCAGACGATCTGGATGGTGGCCGTCTTCGCCTTGATATTGGGTCCTTACCTGCTCCACTTCAGCCTCCTGGCGGCGGTCATGGGGATTGCTTATCAACCCGCGTCGACCGCCATCCTGGGCACGTGCTCTGGGTACGTGACGCTCAACCCGTGCCCCTTCCTGGGGGTTACCTAGCGTCCCGGCCGGACCTCAGGTCAGGATGCCACAGCCACAGAAGTGGAGGCCGGCTCCAGCGCTAGGTCCAACACCTCTTTGACGTCGGAGACGAGGTGAATCGTCAGCTCCTCCCGCGCCGATTCAGGCAGATCGTCGAGGTCGGGCTCGTTGCGCTTGGGCAGGATGACCTCCTTCAAGCCCGAGCGCTTGGCCGCCAGCACCTTCTGCTTCACGCCCCCGATGGGTAGCACCTTGCCCTGCAAGGTGATCTCACCGGTCATACCCACCGTGGGGCGTACCGGTCGTCCGGTGAGCAGCGAAACCAGCGCTGTGGTCATCGTGACCCCGGCTGAAGGCCCGTCCTTGGGGACCGCCCCGGCGGGCACGTGGATGTGCACCGACTGGTCACCGAAGGCGCTATCCACTCCCAGTTCCCGCGCGTGCGAGCGAACATAGGAGAGGGCGATCTGGGCCGATTCCTTCATGACGTCACCCAGCTGGCCGGTCAGCATCAGTCCCGCCTTGGATTCTCCCGGCATGGCGGTGGCCTCGATGAAGAGCACGTCGCCTCCCGCCCCGGTCACGGCCAGTCCGGTGGCCACGCCCGGCACCGCGGTGCGCTCCAGGATCTCCTCAAACTGAAAGCGCGGTCGGCCCAGCGCGTCGCGCACCATCGCCTCGTCAATCGTCACCGGGGCGGTCAGCTTGCCGGAGTCGATCCGCGTAGCCACCTTGCGGAAGAGCTTTCCGAGCTCCCGCTCGAGGGCTCGCACCCCGGCCTCGCGCGTGTAGTCGGCAATGACGTGTTCGAGGGCGCCATCGCTGACGTCCACCTCGCTGGGTTCGATGCCGTTCCTCTCCAGCTGCCTCGGCAGCAGGTGGCGCCGGGCGATGGCCAGCTTTTCGGCCTCGGTGTAGCCGTCCAGGCGGACCAGTTCCATTCGATCCAGGAGGGGGCTGGGGATGGTATCGGCGACGTTGGCGGTGGGTATGAAGAGCACCTCGGACAGATCCAGGTCCACCTCCAGGTAGTGGTCGCGGAAGGTGTGGTTTTGGGCCGGGTCCAAGACCTCCAGCAGCGCCGAGGAGGGATCGCCGCGCCAGTCGTTGCCGACCTTGTCGATCTCGTCCAACATGATGACCGGATTCTTGGTTCCGGCCTCCTTCAGGGCGCGCACGATGCGGCCCGGCAAGGCCCCGATGTAGGTCCGACGATGGCCTCGAATCTCCGCCTCGTCGTGGATGCCGCCCAGGGACACGCGCGCAAACTTGCGATTGAGGGACCGCGCCACGGATTCTCCCAGCGACGTCTTGCCGACGCCTGGAGGGCCGACCAAGGTGATGATGGCGCCTGACCCCCGACCCCCCTGCTCGGTCTGTCCCCGCTGCCGGCGCCGCTTGCGGACGGCCAGGAACTCGATGATTCGGTCCTTAACGTCGTCGAGCCCGGAATGGTCCTCGTCAAGCACATCCCGCGCCTTGACCAGATCGAAGTTGTCCTCCGAGCGCACGTTCCAGGGGATGTCCAGCATCCAGTCCAGGTAGTTGCGGATCCAGCCGTGCTCCGGACTCTGGTCGCTCATGCGTTCCAGTCGATCCAGCTCCCGCTCGAACTCCTTACGCGGCTGATCCGGCATGCCCGACTCCTCGAGGCGGGTGCGGTACTCGCTGATCACGTCCGAGCCCCCCTCGCCGAGTTGGTTCTTGATGGCCTCCAGCTGCTGGCGAAGCAGGAATTCGCGCTGATTCTTCTCCATCCGCTCGGAGACCTGGCTCCGAAGTTGATCCTTCAGAGTCAGCTCGGCCAGGACGTCCTTGTTCCAGACGATGAGCTTTTCCAGCCGGGCCTCGACCGAGAGCGTCTCCAGGATCTCCACCTTGCGGGCCACAGAGTGATCGGGCGAGTAACCGGAGAGGTCGGCCAGGTGAGCCGGGTTGTCGATGGAGCGGATCATCTGCACGACCTGCGGCGCCCCCCGCAGTTCGAGTACGTTCTCGATCACGGCCTTGTACTGCTTGGCCAGCTCGGTGACCTGCTCGGACCACACCATCGGGTCGGGTTGGGCGGTAACCTCGGCCCACAGGGGTCCCCCGGCCTCGGGAGTAACCGCCCCCAGCACCCCGCGCACGCGGCCCTGCACCACCACGACCTGGGTCCCGTCCGGAAGGTTGCCCTGCTCCTCCACTTTGGAGATGACTCCCACCGACGCGTAGCGACCCTCGACCTTGGGCAGGAGCAGGAGTAGGCCATCCCCGGTCTGGGCGGCGTGCACCGCCGTCCGCGCCTCCTCATTGTCGAGCGGAATCGTCGCGTTCATGCGCGGCAGCACGACCGCCTGGGTCAGCGGGAGCACAGGTAGTCTTTGTGTTTGATCAGCCATTTCTTCCTTCTATCCGTTGTGGGACTCGTGCATTCCGGAATCCATAAGCAGGGGATACCCACCGCAGCTAGATTTGAAAACGCGATGGGCACCACAAACTCAGATGCTTTGGCGGTGGCGGTTCCATGATCGCGGGAATCGATCTCGGCGGGACCCAGGTCCGGGTCGCGGTTGGCGATGGGAACGGCCGCATCGTCGGCACTCGCCGCTGTCCCACTGGACAGTTGCGAACCGCTCCCCGGGTCGTCAGCTGGGCCTCCCAGCAGGTGACCAAGCTGTGCGGGGGTGAGCCGCTGCGGGGGCTCGCGATCGGGGCTCCGGGACCGATTGATCAAAGCCGGGGCGTTCTTGCCAACCCACCCAACCTGCCCGGCTGGCGGGACGTCCCCCTGGTGCGGATGCTGGGGGAAGAGCTGGGTTGCCCGGTTCGGCTTGAGAACGACGCCAATCTGGCGGCGGTCGGTGAACACCGCCGCGGCGCCGGGCAGGGCAGCCACAACATGATCTACATCACCTGGAGCACGGGGGTGGGGGGCGGGCTGATCATGAACGACCATCTCTGGTCGGGGGAACACGGCAGCGCGGGCGAGATCGGACACATGATCATCGATCCCGACGGCCCTCTGGACGCCTGCGGCCAGCGCGGCTGTCTGGAGGCCTTCTGTGGCGGACGCGCCCTGGGCGAGCGCTATCAGGTGCCCGCGGCGGTCCTCTTCCAGTCCGCCGCCGAGGGCGACGTGGAGGCGCGGCGGCACGTTGAAGAAGCGGCCCGCTACATGGGCCTGGCGCTGATTAACCTGGCCAACCTGTTCGACCCCGAGCTGTTTGTGATGGGTGGCGGCGTGACCCGATCGTGGCCGCAAGTGGCGCCGGTGCTGAGATCGACACTGCGATCCTCTCCATACGTTCGCCCTTCGCGCCGGCCCCGCCTGCGACGGGCGCGGCTGGGCGATGACGGGGGCCTGGTGGGGGCGGTCGAATGGGCCCGGATGCATCTCTAGAACCGTTCTTCGGTGCCCTCCGAGAGGCCGCCCAGGACCTTGGGGTGGAGGCTTGGATCGTGGGTGGATACGTGCGCGACGCGATCTTGGGGCGGGCCGAGCCGGACCTCGACGTGGTCGTCTCCAATCACGCGGCTGAGGTCGCCGGGAAGGTGGCCGAGGCCTTGGGGCTCGCCCCCCCGGTGCTGTTCCCGCGCTTTGGCACCGCACAGCTGAGCGCCGCTGGGCGCCGCTTCGAATTCGCGACCGCGCGGAGCGAGTCGTACAGTTCCAACTCGCGCAAGCCGGCGGTGCGCCGGGCCAGCATCCTGGACGACCTGCTGCGCCGCGACTTCACCGTCAACGCCCTGCTGATGGATCTGGACGGTCGGGTGGTGGACCGGGTCAACGGCCTCGTCGATCTCGAGCAGGGTCTGCTCCGCACCCCCCGCGATCCGGATGAGACCTTCGCCGACGACCCGCTTCGGATGTTGCGGGCGATCCGATTTGTGGCGCAGTTGGGATTCCACCTCGATCCTGCCCTGCTCCCGGCCATGCGCCGCCAGCGCCACCGCGTCCAACCGCCCGTCCTCTCTCCCGAGCGCGTCGCCGAGGAGCTGAAGAAGATACTTGCTTCCGAGCGCCCCCGGCTGGCCCTGGAGTTGATGGATGAGGCCGGGCTGCTGAACGAACTGCTCCCCGAGCTGACCGCCTGCAAGGGCGTGCGCCAGGGCGGTTATCACATCGCCGACGTCTTCGGTCACACCCTGCTTGCCCTTCAGCACTCCCCGCCTCCGCTCGTGGTGAGGCTGGCGGTGCTGCTCCACGACATCGGCAAGCCATCCACGAGCGCTCCCGACGGCTCCTTTCACGGTCACGAAAAGGTCGGCTCGGAGCTCACCCGGGTCGCCTTGGAACGGTTGCGCTTTGCCAATGTCGAGGTCAACCAGGTGGCCAAACTGGTGGCCCTCCACCTGCGTCCGGTCTACTATCGGCCCGATTGGACCGACGGCGCGGTGCGCCGTCTGGCCCACGACGCGGGCGAGGCGATCGGTCCGCTCATGGACCTGGCCCGCGCCGACGTTGCCGCCTCCGCCTATCCCCATCCGGAGTGGATGGAGGAGTTGGACGGCCGGATCCAAGCCGTGCTCCAAGAACGTCCCTCACGGCTCGATCCACCCTTCGACGGGGAGGACGTGATGCGCATCCGCGGGCTTGCGCCGGGGCCTGAGGTGGGGCGGTTGAAGAAGGAGCTGGGCCAGCTGATCATGGAGGGCACCCTGGCGCCCGAGCGCGAGGCCATCCTGGAGTACCTGGCGACCAACCCCGGCCTGTGATGGTGGCATCGCACCGGTCTTGGGAGGGGCCGGAATTCCATACTCGGCGCTACTTTTGGGTATGCTGAATCCGGGCCACCTCCTTGGGGAGAGGTCGGCGAGGACGGGGCGAGAGCATTGCCCGATCGCCAGGGAGTACCAAGATCATGCCTGAAATGGACGGGGCGAAGGCGATATCCGCCGGGCTCTCGAGTACCACCGGAAAGCAGGATGTGCAGCCGACGGTGCTATCCGAGTCCGACAGTTTGAGTGGACGGCTGGTGATGAAGGGCGACGGTCAATTGCTGGGTGGCTTCCAGGGCGAGGTGGATTGCGCCGGCGAACTGCTGGTCGGCAAGGACGCCCGGGTTGAGGCCACGATCGTGACCAAGAACATCACCATCTCAGGCTCGGTGCAGGGCAGCCTGACCGCGACCGGACGGCTCAAGATCACCGCCACCGGGCGCTTGGAGGGCGACGCCCGCGTCGGCGCCCTCATCGTCCAAGAAGGCGGGGTTCATCAGGGCGCCATCGGCGTTCATCCCGAGGGGCTCCCAGCCCGGGATGGGTTGGAGCCGGTGCGGAATCCGCCCCGGCCGGCCGCCGACGCCGTAGCCGGCGATGGCGCACTCCCGATCACCAGTTCGGTCGATCGGGTCAAGAAGATGCTGGGCGAATTCTTCTGATTCGAGCGCCGGTCGGGCCGGCGACTTTGGGGGCCCGCACGCGATGTGTTCCAAACGGCTTCAACCGGCAGGGAGGGACGGGGGCCAGTCGTGGTCTCCGTTCGGGTTCTTGCCGCCGCCCGATCTCGCTCTTGGCAGCCGGGGCGCATCGCTATCTCCATTCCAAACAGGGGGACAACAAAGCTAAACGTGTCGCATGAAGTGATGGATCGCAACCTGGCGCTGGAGTTGTTGCGGGTGACCGAGGCGGCGGCGCTGGCGGCGGCGCCCCTCCAGGGCCGGGGCCAAAAAGAGGAGGCCGACCAGTTGGCGGTCGATGCCATGCGCCGGGCCCTTGCTTCGGTCGACATGAACGGCACCGTGGTCATCGGCGAAGGGGAGAAGGACGAGGCCCCCATGCTTTATTTCGGGGAGAGCGTGGGGAACGGCCTGGAGCCCGAGGTGGACGTGGCGGTGGATCCGATCGATGGCACCCGGCCGGTCGCCAACGGCATGGCGGGAGCGCTATCGGTGGTCGCTCTGGCCGAGCGGGGGACGATGTTCACCACCCACGTGCACTACATGGACAAGCTGGTGGTCGGACGCCGGGCGCGCGGGGTGATCGACATCGAGATGCCGGTGGAGTGGAATCTTCGCCGGATTGCCAAGGCCGAGGGACTCCACGCGCGCGACCTCACCGTCGTGATCCTGGACCGCGAGTACAACCAGGACACGATCGCCCAGGTGCGCGCGGTTGGAGCTCGGATCAGGCTCATCAGCGACGGCGATGTGGCGGGGGCGATCATGGCGGCGCTGGAGACCAAGACCGGGATGCACGCGCTGATGGGTTCGGGCGGAGCCACCGAGGGCGTGATCGCGGCCTGCGCGGTGAAGGCGCTTCAAGGTGACATGCAGGGTCGTCTGCGCCCGCGCGACGAGACGGAGAGAAAGGTGGCGCTGAGCGAGGGTCACCGCGAAGGTCAGGTCCTGGGCATCGACGATCTCTGCGGGGGCCGCAACATATTTTTCGCCGCCACCGGCATCACCGGTGGCGATCTGCTGGAGGGGGTCCGCTACGAGGACTTCTACGCCTTCACCGATTCTGTGGTCCTGCGTTCGGCGACTGGTACCATGCGCTACGTGAGCGCGTACCACGAGATGAGCAAGCTCCGCCTGAAGGGCCTCCTCAACGAAGGTAGCGATTAGCGCGGCCGGAAACGAGCGCCGCTCCCCGTGACCGACGCCCTCCGGCTTTTCAGCCCCGCTATCCCGGGTGGCGCCGATGGGGTACGGTTGGGCTCCAGCGCCATGTCCTTGGACCTAGTTCGCGCCCGCCAGCTACTTTTTACGATGCCCAGACAGGCGAAGCTGGCATACTGCCTGCTGCGAGATCCTCGGGTGCCGCGTGCGCCCAAGATGGTTTTGGGTGGGGCCATGGGGGTCATCGTCGGCCCCTTCGACGTCCCCGGTTGGATACCGGTGCTGGGCCAGTTGGACATGCTGGCCATGTCAGTCCTGGCCGTCAGGGTCTTCGTCCGGTCGTGTCCAGAGGATTTGGTGGCCGAGCATGAGGCGGCATTGAAGATCAAGAGCAGCATCTTCAACCAGGACCTCCAGGCGACTGTGGGTGCCACCGCCCTGGCTGGGCGGTCGATGATTGGAAGGTTGCAGAGGAGAATTGGGAGGTGAATCGGCCGTGAAGGTGATGTTGACCAAGGACGTGGAGAACGTGGGGCTGGCGGGAGACATCAAGGAGGTGGCCAGCGGTTATGGACGCAACTTCCTGATCCCCCGCAAGTTGGCCATGCCCGCTGGCCGGGGAGCGGAGGAGGAGTCGAGGCGGCTGCGCGAGGCGGCCGCCAAGAGGGAGAACCGGGCCCGCGAAGAGGCTCGGATCCTGGCCCAGGAGATCGGCAACAAGACGGTCGTGGTGCGCTTGCGCGTGGGGGCCGACGACAAGGCCTTCGGCGCCATCACCAGCGAGGACATCGCTTCAGCGTTGAAAGCCCAGCACCAGGTGGAGATCGATCGAAGGAAGATCGAATTGCCCGAACCGATCAAGCAGCTGGGTGAACACCAGGTCGGGCTACGCCTGCATCGAGATCTCGAAGCTCACATCAACCTGATCGTCACCCAGGATCGCTAGGTGTCCACCCTGCCCCTGCCGGGCAGGGGCGAGGGCCGGGTCCCGCCCCATGATCTGGAGGCGGAGTCCTCGGTTCTGGGGGCCGTGCTACTCGATCCAGCCGCGATTACGCGCGTGCTGGAGAGCCTGAATGCGGAGGATTTCTATCGTGAGAACCACGCCGAGATCTATCGAGCGGCGATCGAGCTGTTCCGCGAGGGGGAGCCGATCGACAGCGTCACGCTGGCGGCGCAACTGGAGAAGCAGGGGGTCCTGGAGCGGGTTGGCGGGCGCGCCCAGCTGGCCATGCTGCAGGAGGCGGTACCGACTGCCGCCAACGTAGAGCATTACGCCCGGATCGTGAAGGCGCGGGCACAAAAGCGGCGCCTCATTACCGCCGGCAGCCAGGTGACCGGGCTCGGATATGACGACTCCCTGGATGCCGATGACGCCGTGAATCAGGCCCAGGCGACGGTGTACGCCGTCTCCGACGATCGGACGGGGAGCGATCTGGCTCGCCTCTACGACCTTCTCAAACCGGCCATGGATCGCATCGACGCCCAGATGGCCTCCCACGGTGGCGTGGTCGGCATCCCCACCGGCTTTGGCGAACTGGATCGAATGATGAACGGACTGAAGCCGTCCGATCTGATCATCGTGGCCGGCCGGCCGAGCATGGGCAAGACCAGTTGGGTGCTGAACGTGGCCCTGAACGCGGCTGTCAACGAGCATCGAGGGGTCGCCATTTTCAGCCTCGAGATGTCCAAGGAGCAACTGGTCGAGCGCATGCTGTGCGAGCAGGCTCAGATCGATGCCCAGCGGCTCCACCGGGGCATGCTCAGCGATCCCGAATACGACCGCCTGGCGCGGGCCCTGGGGCCCCTCGGTGATGCGCCCATCTTCATCGACGACTCTCCCATGCTGGACGACCTCACCCTCCGGCTCAAGGCGCGCCAGGTGAAGACGCGAGAGAAGGTCGACCTCATCATCGTCGACTATCTGCAGTTGATGCACGGACGATCGCGCTCCGACGACTCCAATCGTGTGCAAGAGGTGTCAGCCATCTCCCGGGGTCTGAAGACCATCGCTCGGGAATTGAAGCTGCCCGTCATCGCCATCTCCCAGCTCTCCCGGGGCCCCGAGAACCGGCCCGACAAAAGACCGCTCTTGAGCGACCTGCGCGAGTCCGGCTGCCTGGGCGTCGAAACCCCGGTCTACCTGCCTGACCTCCAGTCCAGCGTGGCCATCGGGAATCTGGTGGGGAGGACCGGATTTCGGGTCCTGGGTATCGACGAGTACAGTCGGAGGCTGGTTCCGGCCGAGGTCACCAACGCCTTTTGCAGCGGTACCAAGCCCCTCTTTCGACTCCGCTCTCGGGCTGGGCTGACCATCCGTGCCAGCTCCAATCACCGTTTCCTGGTCCCCGGAGGGTGGCGGCGTCTGGATCAACTCTGCGGCGGGGACAGAATCGCGGTCGTCGCCCATTCAGCCTCGTCGGCGGCCCTGACCAAGGTGGTCGTGGGGGCCCCGTCAGGGCGCACGGCCACCTTGAGTCCGGCTCTGGCTGCGATATGGGATCGGGTCGAATCGATCGAACCCGCGGGCGAGGAGGAGGTCTTCGATCTGACGGTGGCCAGAGCCCACAGCTTCGTGGCCGGCGACATGGTGGTGCACAACAGCATCGAGCAGGATGCTGACCTGGTCATGTTCCTGTACCGGGACGATTACTACAACCGGGAAAAGTCCGAGAAGCCGGGCGTGGCGGAGATCATCGTCGCCAAGCACCGAAACGGTCCCACGGGCGTGGTCGAATTAATGTTCCGCAAGGAGTTGACGAGGTTCGAAAACCTCGAGCGCCGCCGCCCCACCCTCGATCCCTAATCACGCCCGCTCCAAATCCGCTTTAATTGCCCGCTGGGATGCTTTGTGACGTGAGGGGCCTTGGTCGGTGCCAGGCGGTGGAGGTTCATTGCAAATGGTCGTGATCATCGTCGGCGGCCAGTGGGGTGATGAGGGCAAGGGGAAAATCATCGATCTTCTCGCCGAAAAGGTGAAGATGGTGATCCGGGCTCAGGGAGGCAACAACGCCGGTCACACCGTCGTCACCGGAGACGGCGAGTTCAAGTTTCAGCTGATTCCCAGCGGCATCCTTTACCCGGAGGTCACCTGTGTCATCGGGCACGGGGTGGTCGCTGATCCCCGAGTTCTGATCAAGGAGATTGACCAGCTTCGCGAGCGCGGCCTCGAACCCTCCAACCTTGTGGTCAGCGAAAGAGCTCACCTGGTCATGAGCTATCACCCCATCTTTGATCAACTGGAGGAGGCCTCCCGGGGCGATGACCGGTTGGGGACCACCTGGCGTGGAATCGGGCCCGCCTATTCAGACAAGATTCGACGCATCGGATTCCGGGTGGGAGACCTGCAAAAGGAGGCCTTCATGCGCAAGAAGCTGGCCTTCGTGGTGGGCCAGGTCAAAAACCCGGTGTTGACCGACCTTTACAAGGAAGAGCCGCTTGACTGGGAGCGCCTTCTGAACGAATACCTGGCCTACGCCAAGGCGCTCGACCCCTACATCAAGGACACCTATCCCATCGTTCAGGAGGCGCTCGACCGGGGAGACCACATACTGCTGGAGGGAGCTCAGGCGACCATGCTGGACCTGGACTACGGCACCTACCCCTACGTCACCAGTTCCAACCCCACCGCCGGGGGGGCGGTGACCGGCTCCGGCGTACCGCCCACCAAGGTCGATCTCACGATTGGGGTCTTCAAGGCCTACACCACGCGCGTCGGCTACGGTCCATTTCCCACCGAACTCTTGGATGCCGTCGGCGACCTCATCGCGGATCGTGGCCGCGAGGTGGGCACGGTGACGGGCCGCGCCCGCCGGGTGGGTTGGTTCGATGGTCCGGTGGCCCGCTACGCGGCGCGCGTGAATGGCGTCGGGTCGATCGCCCTGACCAAACTCGACATCCTGGATGAGCTGCCCGAGGTGAAGATCTGCACCGCCTACGATTTTCGCGGCCAGCGCTATTTGCATCCGATGGCCAACATCTCCCACCTCAAACACTGCGTTCCCGTCTACGAGTCGCTGCCAGGGTGGCAGAGCCCGATCGGAAACTGCCGCACCTGGGAGGATCTGCCCGCCGGCTGCCGCGCCTATGTGGAGCGGGTGGAGAGCATCTGCGAGGCTCCGGTCGACTTGATCGGCGTCGGGCCGCGCCGTGACCAGTTCATCGATCGACGGCGCCAGCCGCTCTTCGGCTGAGTCGAGTTCAGCTGGAGCTGGGCCGGTAACCCCTCTTTTGACGACGCGCCACGGGCTGGGCCTTGGCGCCCCGGATTTGATTCCAGATCCGGGCTCGGTTGGCGGCCATCCATCCTCCACCCTCGATTAGGGCGAGCAAGACCTGGAGACCGGCCACCTCCGCGATGGTGGCCTCGATGGCATAGCCCCGAGAGCGCGGGACCACCGCCAGCAGTCCGGCGGCAAAGCCGAGCAGCGGCCGGCCCGCTTTGGAGGCGGGAAGATTGCGACGGTCGGCCAGAATCAGGGCCCCCACAAACCAGAGCGGGCCGCTGTCCAGCTGATAGCGAACCGGCCAGTTAAAGAGGGATATCGGCAGCAGTGCGCCCAACACGAACGTCGCCACCACCAGCAGGCTCAGACGGCGCGCATACCAGTACCAGGCGGCACCGACCGCGACCGCCAGCAGCGAGGTGGCGAAGACCGGACCGGGGATGTTGCCGACGTACAGGCGAATGGCGTCCACCGGTGATTGGCCGAACTGGATGAAGTACTGCTCCCAAAGCCGGATCGGCTCCAGGCCATAGAGTCGCGATCCGGGCTGGAAGTAGCTCGCGGCCCGGCCCGAACTGGCCAGGAGGACGGCGGCGGCGCCGATCAGGCCGGGTTCCAATCGGGCTCCTGGGGCCAGGCGCCGGAGGATCACGTTGAGCGCCGCGCCGATCAGGGCCGCGGCCGCCACCCAGGGCAGGGGAGACCCCGGCCCCAGCAGGGCCACGGCGATGACCGCCGAGACGGCGGGCACGCCAACGCCTCCCACGTGAGCCCGCCAGGCGACCAGTTGGCATATCGCTCCCACCGCCACGGCCACGCCCAACATCGCCAGGGCGGGCAGGCGAAACAGCACCAGGCCTGCGATGACAGGCGGGGCGATGGCGATCGCGGTGACCGCATCCCGAGGCAGCGATGTGGGCTCGAAGGTGGCCTTACCCAGCGAGCCAAGAGCCCTTCTCAGCACCTCCCGATGATACGGGCCCGACGCTTGGCTTTGCCCTGGGGCGCGGAGTGGCGGCCGATCAGGTGCATAATCGCAGGGTCGGTGCCGCGTCCTCGCCTACGTCTTGCTGCGACCTCTGTGATCATCTTGGCCTGCGCCTGGATGGGCATCACGCCCGTCTTGGCGGCCGCCGCACCCTCGCCCGTCAACACCTGGGTGGCGCTGGGCGCATTGCCGGCCCCGGTCGAGGGTCCTATATCGGCCCTGGCGGTCGATCCCGGCAGCAGCCAGAATCTCCTCGTCGGCACCTCCGACGGATCGATCTATGGCAGCTCCGATGGGGGCCGGAGCTGGCGCCTCAACAAAAAGCTGGCTGGCCATGCCATCACCACCCTCGCCTTCAGCCCCTTCACCACCGGCAGCGTCCTGGCCGGTGCGCAGGGAGGCGGGGCCTACCGCAGCCAGGATGCCGGCCGAACCTGGACGGCGCAGTCGGGGACGCAAACTCTGACCGTTCGCGCGATCGCCTTTGGCAAGGACTTCACCATCGCGGCCACCGATCGAGGTGCACTGCTGGAACCGGCGGGGGCGTCGGTTTGGTCGTCGGTCGGACTGTCCCGGGCCGACCTATCGGCGGTTGCCGTCTGCGTGGTCAACGACCCGGGCAAGGTTCTGGCTGGCGGCGACTCCACCACCGGCTCGGAAACGCTTCCCCTGTACCAGAGTTCCGATGGGGGCATGAATTGGGCGCCCGACCAGTCGGCACCGCCGGGCAGCAACATCGTCGCCGCCCTGGCGGCAGGTCCGGTCCAGCCGGCCCGAAACGTGCGCCCGGTCCTGATGGGTACCAACCAGGGTCTCTTCCTGTCCGACGACAACGGTGTCAGTTGGGTTTCGTTGAACCAGGGACAACTCCCGGTCGCAGACATCACGGATGCCGCGTTTGTGACCGCGAACCCTAATCGCTTCTACGTTTCCAGCGATGGCGGGGGGTCAACGGGGGGCGGCCTGTGGTCCAGCTCGGACGCCGGGAGCCATTTCAGCGACCTCAAGCCGCCGGTGTCTTCGGTCACCGCCTTGGCGGTTTCGAGTGGCCAGACACCGGTCGTCTACGCGGCCACGCTCCGGCCCTCCGATCAGCGGGTGGCCCTCTGGGCCTACCGCGACGCGGGCGGCCCCCCGGTTCCGCCCAGCAACTCCGGCGGGACGTCATCCACGGCCGCCTCGGGCGCTCGTGCGCACCCTCCCCCTGGGCCCTCACGGGGTTCCCTCCTATCCCTGGTGCAAGGCCCCCAGGGCCCCTACCTGCTGGTGACCGCAGCCGCGCTGGCGGCACTGGCGGTGGGGCTGGTGGGCTTTTTGCGGCGCGGCCGCAACTTCTAGAGAACCGGGGCGACGGTACCGGGGGTTGCGCGGGTCGATTAGACTGCCGTGGTGCCCACGCCCCTCCAGCGCCTGGCCGACCTTGGTTACGGGCTTCCAGAGGCCCCCGTACCCCAGTTTTCCTACGTGCCCACCGCTCGCGTTCCGATCTCCTCTGATCGCGCGCTGCTTTTCATCGCCGGACAGATCTCGGCCCGAGACGGCGTTCTGATGACGGGTCGGGTTCCCGACACCTGCAGCCCCGAGCAGGCCCAGGAGGCGGCGCGCGCCTCGGCCCTCAACATCCTGGCCCAGATCGAGGCGGAGTGCGGACTCGACAAGGTCATCGCTGTTGCCCAGGTGACCGGCTACGTGAATTCCAGTCCTGAGTTCGACGCCCACCCGACCGTCATCAACGCGGCGTCTGACCTGATCGTCGGAGTGTTCGGCGAGATCGGCCGTCATACGCGGGTGGCACTGGGAGTCGCCGCCCTGCCCCGCGGCGTGACTGTGGAAATTTCGGCCATCGTCGTAGTTCGGCCCTGAATCCCCGACTCCGTCGCGTCCTCCTGCCCGCGGGCAGCGTTATCTACCTCGTGGTCATCTTCGGCGTCATGCTCTGGCGCGGAGTCGAGATCGAGCCCGAGTTCGTGGTTCTGGCGCTTTTGGTCCTGGCCCTGGCGATGGGCCGCGGACGTCAGTTCGTGTTCGATTTCATACCGTTCCTGCTGCTCTTCTTTGCCTATGAGGTGATGCGCGGATTCGCCGCCAAGACCGGATTCCTGCCCCACGACATTGGGCGGCTTGAGCTCTGGGTCTTCGGGGGCCAGCTCCCCACCGTCTGGCTGCAGCAAAGGCTCTACCAGCCGGCTCGCATCGGCCTCCTGGACTGGGTCACGATCGGCTTTTACTTCACGCACTTCGTGCTTCCGATCTGCGTTGGCTTCTTCTTTTGGGTCAAGGATCGGGAGCACTTTTGGCACTACATCGCCGCCCTGCTGCTGATGTCCTTTCTGGCCTTCATCACCTACTTGTTCTTCCCCAGTGCGCCACCCTGGTACCAATATCCAGACCTGGTCCACAAGATCAGTAATGAGACCATCCGCAAGTGGGGAATCGGATACACCGTCGTCATCTACACCCACCTCAACCCCAACCAGTTCGCCGCCTTTCCCTCGCTACACGCGGCTTATCCGACCCTGGCTGCGGTTTACGCCTGGCGCCGCTATCCCAAACTCGCGGCCCTGCTCGTCGCCTGGGCGGTGTGCGTGTGGTTCTCGGTTGTCTACCTGGGCGAGCACTACGTTGTGGACGTGTTTTGCGGGTTGCTCTACGTGGCGGCGGCGACGGTGATCGTGGAATGGGCCGCCGCCAGGACCTCGGAGGAACCTACGCCGACCAGATCTTCCGCATGAGGGCATCGGCCAGCTTGTCCGGGTCGTGGTGCGAGGGCAGCAGAACGTTGATCAGGTCTGCCTCGATGAAGCGCGCGTGGGGGGCCAGCTTCTGGGCGGCCTCGCGATCGAACTCAACCTTGGCCTGACCGCCGGTAGGTTCCCGGGTCAGGTTGGAGTTGACGACCACAAAGTCGAAGAGGTCATCTCCGACGTGCTCGCTCAGCACTCGCATGTGGTCGGAGACGCTGAACAGATCCGTCTCACCGAACTGTTCAGCCACATTGCAAACGTAGACCTTGAGCGCGGGCGATTCCCGCACCGCTCGGACCATGCCCGGAACCAGGAGGTTGGGGAGGATGCTGGTGTAAAGCGAGCCCGGACCGCTGATGATCATCTCGGCCGCCAGAATGGCCTGCTGGGCCTCCGGATTGATCTCCGAATCGTCGGGTTTCAAATAGACCCGTGCGATAGGGGCCTTCTGGGCGGGGATGTTGGACTCGCCCTCCACCAGGGAACCGTTGATGTCCGCCACCAACGTCACGTCGTGCAGGGTGCTGGGAATGATCGAGCCGCGCACCGCCAGCACCCGGCCCGACTCCCTCAGCGCCCGCTCAAAGCTACCGGTGACCTCGGCCATGGCCATGATGAAGAGGTTTCCAAAGGAGTGGCCGCTCAGGGACCCCTCCTGGAATCGATAATTGAAGAGCTGCTTGACCAGGGGCTCGGCGTCGGCTAGGGCCACCAAGCACTGACGAAAATCGCCCGGTGGCAGGATGCGATATTCATCGCGCAGGCGTCCGCTCGAACCGCCGTCGTCGGCCACGGTCACGATCGCGGCCAGGTTGGCGGTGTGATCCTTCAGGCCACGCAGCAGCGTGGACATTCCCGTCCCCCCGCCGATGGCGACGATGCGGGGACCGCGGGTTCTGGTTCGGAAGGCGTAGATCACCTCGGCCATGCTGCGGCTGCTGCCGGGCAGCAGGGGGCCCAGAACGGAGCGCTGGAGCATGACGATGGAAAGCGTCAGCAGGCCCAGGCCGACGAGCCCGAAAATGAATGCTCGGACCAGTTTGGGGAGGAATTGCAGGGTCAGATAGAACGTGATGGCGGGCAGGCCCTGGGTTTCGGAGTAGAGCGCCTTGAGGGCGTAGGAAAGCCCCAGGTCGATTACAAGGATCGCCACGAGCAGCAGCAGCAGCCAGCGCTTCACCTCCAGCCCGGGGGTCAGCCAGCGCAGCCAGCCACGTGACATCTTCGATCGATTAGCCAATTCCGTCTCCATGTGATCCGATCGCGGGTACTAAAGAATCGTCGCCCCGGGTGATAATGCAAGCATGAGGATGAGCAGGGGGCCGCGGCGCGCTTGGCGCCTGGCGGTGTTGGCGCTGGTGGCCGCCGCGGTGGCCACGGAGTGGATGAAGCCAGAGGCAGATCGTACTTGGGAGGGAGAGGTGCTGGGCTTTGTTCCCTATTCGTTCAAGCCCCCCACCTGGCAGCGGATCAGGGATGCCTATTGGAATGAACGCGACGATCGACTCTTCACTCCGCGCGTCTTCGGAGTGGGCTGGGCCGTCAATTTGCACCGTGCCTACATGCTCGTCTCCGGAGCCTACGCGGGCTTGGGCGGCCGCCCAAGCCCATCTCACGCCGAGCCCTCCCGGCCCAGCCGCTCAAGTACGAAGTCGAGCGCCCGGCCGTAGGCCAACGCGCGGTTGGCGTGTTTGACGATTCCATGACCCTCGTCGTCCAGCACCATCAGCTCTGAACCGACCACCGCAGCGTGAATCTTCTCTGCCTGCGAGAGGGGCACTCGGGGGTCGTTGCGGCCGTGCACGATGAGGAGATCGGCGCGGATCTCTGCGGCTCTGGCCAGGGGGCTGAATCGGGCCAAAAATAGCCCATCGGGACCGTTTGGTTCGCCGTATTCGGGCACCCGGCTCGATCTTCTCCAACCGCTTGTGGTCCGGAAGAAATCATGCCAGTCCGCGATCCCGACCACGTCCACCGCCGCCACCCACAGTTCGGGATCCTCGATCAGTACGGCGAGGGTCATGAAACCGCCGTAGGACGCGCCCATCACCACGAGGTGGGTCGCGCCGCCATGCTCTTGGGCCCAGCGGCCCGCCGCCACGCCGTCGCGCACCGCGTCCCAGCGCAACTCGCGGTTATCGAGGTCTTCGTAGCTCACGCCATGGCCGGTGCTACCGCGCACGTTGGGGGCCAGGACGTTGAGGCCGGCTGCGTTCCAGATTGCCAGGCCAGGCTGAAAGTTGGCTCGCGACTGAGATTCCGGGCCGCCATGGAAGTAGACCATGGTGGGTCGGGGCCGATCGTCCAATTTGTAGTGCAGCGCGGGAATCTGAAGCCCGTCGAAGGTGGTGAAGTGGACCAGTGAGGGCTCCACCAAACCAGGGATCGGGTCGCCCGATTCGGTTGTCCATCGGGTCCCGGAGATGACCTCGCATATCTCGGCGGGGGCGGTCGACGATTCCCAAGCCACGAACAGGCGACGGGAGTCGGAGTCCCAGGCGATCTGGTCGGCGGGGCTGGTGGTGTTGTCGGTATAGACCACCCCCGGCCGCGGCACTTCGGGGGCCCGGGTCTCACCCGTTACCAAGTTGTGAATCGACAGTTGGTCGTAGAGGCCGCGGTTGTGGATAACCGTCACCAGTTCACCGCTCGGCGATGGAACCGCCCCGAGTACGTCCCCGTCTTCGTCGACCAGCCGGCGAAAGATGCGGCGCGGATCGGCTCTATCCACCTCCACCAGTCCGAGATATTCGCGGTCCAAGTTGGTGATCGCGTACATACCCCCGGACGCGAAGAAGACGGTCGACACCAGCCGGGCGTCGGGCAGAATGGGCGTCATCTCACCGCCCGGTCCATCCACCACGAAGGCCTGGTTTTTGAGCCCGGTTTCAATTCTGGCGACCATCGCTCGGCGTCCGCTGGGGTCCCAGCCCATCCAGCCCCAATTGCCGTCCGGGGCGGTCCAAGTCTCAATCTCGCCGGACCTCAAGTCGATGGTTCCAAGAGCCCAATCGACACCGCCTTTGGGGTTGTAGGAGATCCCCGCGCGGCCACCGTTGGGGTCGACGCGAACCGTGCGGTGAATGGCGTGGAGGTCGCGGGTGAGCCGGCGCTGGCCGCCATCGGGCCCGACCAACGTCAGCTGCCAGATTTCGCCACCGCCGTCATCCTGACGAACCAAGAGCCCCCCTTGGACCGCGGCCACGGGCAGGGTTCTGAGCCGGTTGTTTGCGACTTGGACGGCGGCCCGGTCCGCACCGTCCAGTCGGAACGCCTGCGCGACGCCGGTCCGGTCGGACGCGAAATAGAGCACCCCGGTTGGCCCCCAGACCGGGCAAGAGGCGCGAGCGGAGGCCACAATCCGACTACGGACTCCTGGCGATGGATTGAGGGTCGGCAGGCTACTTATCCCCGGTTGGGGAATGTTTGTGGATAACTACCTCGGTGATCGGGTCCGACCGAAACAGAGGCCGAGGTTTGACAGACGCCATGGCCCTGAATGGTACGCAGGAGGCGCGACCCGCCACGACCGCATACCCGAGGACGCAATTGAATACTTGGCTCACCAGATTGGGCGGGCCATGATCGCGCGTTCGGGTTTGTGCCCTCTCCGACCGCCAGCAGGAAGCTGGCCACTCCACAAGCCGGTAGGAATCGTTGAGCCGGTCCCTGGATCTGCTGGCCCCAGCTCGGTGTCCCATCCGGGTGACCTGTGGCTGCCCGTCGTCGTCTCCGTCGCGGTGGTCATGGCGGTGCTCCTCGGCGGTCGTACGCACTGTCCGCCCTGCCCTCGGGATATCATTTGGGTTCGATTTAGCGCGCACCGATCAGATGCGGCGATGCTTCGTCATTGAGGAGTTAAACGCGTTACCGGAACTGGGGAGTAGCCAAGCGGTAAGGCGCCTGACTCTGGATCAGGAGATCGAGGGTTCGAATCCTTCCTCCCCAGCCAAATCGCGTCTCGGGCTCCAGAAGGCACCAAATCGGCCGATCTTGAATTTGAATTCTCCGCCTCGGGCGAGTTCGAACCTGGGCAGGTAATCAGAGAAATCTGACATCCTGATGTCCATGAGGATGGCAGCGGCGGAAGCCAGCCGGCGGTTTTCCGACTTCCTCTCTCGTGTCGCGCGGGGGCTACCGTCGAGGTGGATCGACATGGCGAGATGGTTGCGGTTGGGGGGCCGGTGCGACGCTCGGTCGTCCGGGGTAGCGACGTGCTCGAGGCCCTGACGAAGTTGCCCGGACCCGATAAGGATTTCGCCCGCGATGCGTCCGGGATCTCAAAGGCAGTCAGACCATCGAGCGATCGGTGGCGATCCTGATCGATGCGTCGGTCTTGATCGCCTCCGAGCGCGGCGCTCTGCAACTCAGAAGCGCTATCCAGGCAGAGGAGGTCTATGCCAACTCCGTCGTCACTGCCGGAGAACTACTGCATGGCGTCCACCGGCCGCAGGGCGGCGGCCTCAGAACCGATCGGCTTTCGTGGAGGGCGTTCTTGCAACATTCAACCCAATGCCAGTCGACGTGACGGTGTCCCGAGCGTACACACTCGCTGCGGCAACACTCGCGCGGAAAGGACTCGCCGTGGATGCAAATGATCTGTGGATAGGTGCAACCGCAATCGCTTCGGGTATGGACGTCTGGGCACTCGATGGCGATTTTGCTCGCATACCAGGCGTGCGCTTAGTGCCCGCCGCCAGCCCGCAGTGAATGGTGCCAACTCTGACCGACCAGGGCCGTTGCGGTAACCGGCGGCCGCCAGCGTGACCTCCCGGACCTGTTCGAAGCACTAACACAACGAATGGTTGCTGGTGCACGGCGGTCATCAGGAGGCCCTCCATTGTCGAGGAGGTTGGGTGGGCTCGGAGAGGACCTCATCGAGCTCAAGCTGGGAGCGAACCGCGACGTACGTTCCCTTTGGGAAGTGCTGGCGTGGGAAACCATTGGTGTTCTCGTTGGTGCAGCGCTGCCAGAGCTTTTGGGGTCGCAGAACTAGACCTAGACGCCTGCATCGACGGTGAATCGGGGATGGTCAGTCATCTCCTTTCCCCGGTCCCACGTCAGGATGTCCTCGATGTCTTGCGACATCCATCCACTGCCATCTAGTAGGCTCAGCCTCCTTTGACGGCCGGGACACGAA
>DATKQJ010000023.1:0-62873 GCA_035532785.1 Candidatus Acidiferrales bacterium
TGCCGTTGGAACCCAATCGCCGTCTCGGTCAAAGGGCGAGGGCCGGTGTCTAGGCGCGACGGTCTCAAGCCGGATAGCCATATGCCGGTCTCCCCGCAGAGGTCAGATCTATCCTGACCCCTACAACGAGCTATATCAGCCGTAGTTTTGGAACGATCCCCAGATGGCGCGCCAATCGGATTCCTGTCCGCTGCAGACATAGATTGGGACCCCCTCCTCGTCATCCTGAACACCAAGGCCGTTGTGGAAGACTGCCACCTCTCGCACCTTGGTGAAGTGGCTGCGCAGCAGTGCCGGGTCGACGTTGATCGCGATGAGCATTGCGCGCCCGGCGGGGGGAGGGCCCCAGAGCCAGAAGTTGTTGTTACCGCTATATGCCTCAGGCAGGCCTAGCGGGGGGCCAAAGCGGTTCAACGCGCCGGCCTCTCCGTAATTGCCGGTCACGATCACCGCCGTCCGCCGCTGGGCGCTGGGCAGGGAGCGGTAGATGCCGTCGACCTGGCTCGTCAGCTTCGGCCAGCCGATGGTCTCGGCCAGATCGTAATTGATCTTCTGCAGCGGGACGCTGGCCAGGACGGAGGCGGGCAGTACCGGCACGGCGAGCGGCAATTCCACGATGGCGGCAACGCACAGCGCCACCGCGACGTACCGAGGCCGCAGCCAAACGCGAGCCGGGTCGCCCAGATAGGTCCCCAGGGGAACGCCGGCGGCGGCGAAGAGGATGGCAAATATGGGTCCCGGGTAGTAGGGCTTGCCACCCAGGATGAAGACCAGGGCCAGGACCAGAACGGCGGCGATGGCGAAGGAGCGATATTCGGCCGCACGCCGCGAGCGCGCCAGCCACAGCCACCCGACGATCCACACCGGAGTCAAGAGCGGGCCCACGTAAATCACCTGGGCGGGCCAGTAGACGGCGCGGTTGTGGCCGGCGTCGCCCGCCAGACCTTTGAAGACCTGGAGCTGGGGCCAACCATGCAGGGCCTGCCACATGAAGTCGGGCGATCCCAGCGCGGCGGCCACCAATACTCCCAGCGCCAACCAGGGGGACCACAGGAGTGCGCGCCGGCGGCTGACGATGAGGCCGACGCCAAGCGAGGCGAGGAAGAAGAGCAGGTTCCACTTGTTGGAGAGGCCAATCCCCGCCACCAGCCCGGCCAGCAACCAGAGCCGGTGATTCCCGGTCTGAATGACGCGCACCACCACCAGCGCCAGGAGCCCCCAGGCGAGCTGATCGAAGACGGTCGGGCTGACCAGGTGGGCGGCGGCCAGGTACTCACCGCAGAGCGCGGTGGCCAGAGCGGAGAGCGCCTGGCCCAAGCGATTTGCCCCCAACGCGCGCGCCAGCAGGCCGGTGATCACGATCAGCGCCGCGAAGGCCAGCGCCGGCAGCAAGCGAAACCCGATCAGCGACCCGGCGAACACAAAGTTGCCGACTCCGGCCAGAACCGGAGTGAGCAGAGGCTGATCCACGTAGCCCCAGGCCAGATGCTCGGCGCAGGCGATGAAATAGAGCTCATCGCGGTGGTAGCCGTAGCGTCCTGCCACCGCCACTTCGACTGCCGCCGCCAGCGCCGCCACCAGGAAGACGACCGGAGGGAACCGGGGCGCGCGACCTCTAGGCGCGTCTGACCGAGCCGCCGACAAGGGCGATTCCACCCAGGCATTCTGGCAGGCGGCGCCGCCGGCGGGGATGGCGCGTCCCCGTCCTCCCTCGGCCGCACGGTTAGGGGGCCCCGGGCGCCCTTGGAACCCGCTACCTACGCAGGGATGGGCGCCTCAAATCGCGGCTGTGGTCTCGAACGGCAACCTTGGCCGGCTGAAAGCGCCATTCGCCGGCCTCGAAAAGGTGTCGAGCATCGACCTCTGGAAGATCCTCGGCCCCCTGGCGCCGGAGCTTCTGCCAGGCCAGTTCGTCCTGTGCGGTGAGCAACGTCAGCGCTCGGCCCCAGGCTCCGTTTCGAGCCGTCCGGCCGACCCGGTGGGTGAGCCATTGCGGCGTGTCCGGAAGATCGTAGTTGATGACCAGCCCGACGTGGCTGATGTCCAGCCCGCGCGCCGCAATGTTGGTCGCCACCAAGACCCCTTCCGGGTCATTCCGAAATGCCTGCAGAGCCCGCTGCCGCTGACTCTGGCTCATGTCCCCACGCAGCTGCAGCGGTCGGTGGCCGAGGCGCTCCATGTCGCGGCAGATGCGCGCCACGCCATGCTTGGTGCGGCCAAAGGCGATCGTGGCTCCGCTGCTCGCGCCGAGCAGCCGACTCAGCACCTGAACCTTGCCCCCGTGCGCGTCCACCCTCAGCAATCCGTGCTCAAGGCGGGGGACGTCGTCATCCTCGACCTCGACCCGAACCGGGTCCGAGAGGTGGCGTCCGATCATGGTGTTTACCCAGTCCGGCATGGTGGCAGAGGCGAGAACGGTCTGCGGCCGCGGCAGGAGTTTGATGATCCGCTCCACGATGGGCGCGAATCCGGAGTCGAACATCTCATCCGCCTCATCGAGCACCAGGTAGTGGACACCGGAGAGCTTGAGGGCGCCCCGTTCGACCAGATCCACGATCCGCCCCGGGGTCCCGATGACGAGGTCGGTGCCTCGCCTGAGGCCGGAAAGCTGGCCCTGGTAGCCGACGCCTCCGAAGACCAGAACCCGCCGCATCCGGGAGTTCAGTGAGGCGAACACCGAATCGGTCTGAAGCGCCAATTCCCGGGTCGGGCAGATCACCAAAGCGCGGGGAGTTGGCTGGACGCGTTCCGGCCGCGGGGATTCCACCACCGGCAATAGGAAAGCCAGGCTCTTGCCCGACCCGGTGGGTGCGTGCATGACCACATCGAGTCCCGCGCAGAGGGGCGGTATGGATGCCGCCTGAACCGGCAGCGGCTCGGTGATTCCAACCCGTTCGAGGGCCAGTCTGGTGTGTTCACTCACGCCCAATGAGGCAAATGTGCTCAAGGTCAGCTCCAATTTCCCCCGCTTGTACTTTATTTGCCGTACTCAGGACGCCGTCGATGAAAACGGGGAGAGGGAACCGGAGCGGGCGGAGCGGACCCTGGTTAGGGCCCAGCACCGTCCACCAGTGTAGCCGAGGCGGTTCCGCCGGCGCCGCTACCGGGTTTGCTCGGAATTGTTGACAGCGGCGCCGGATGCGTCCCCAGCTTAGAATTCTCCCAACCATGAGTAAGGGCCGCGACAACAAGAGCCGCGAAGAAAAGAAGAGCAAGAAGGTCAAAAAGGACAAGCGAGCCGTTTCGCCGATCGCGTATACGTCGAACGTGGTGGTGCGGCCGGCCATCGAAGCTCCCAAGGAGTAGCCCTCTCACTCCCCACCGTGGCCGCCCACCGAGCCCATCTCGAGCGCACGAACAGGGCCCGATAGCCTCCTCGACAAAACATAGGTGATCTATGTAAAATGCGGCCATGCCCACTCCGGTAGCGGCGGTGGATCCTCTCATCATGGCGACCAAGCTGGCGACTCGAATCGCCCGCATCAACGTGCTTTTGCGCGATGAGCTGTCGCGGCGCCGAATCAGCCTCGGCCAGGCCAGCACGCTGGCCTTCCTGCGCGACCACGGGAGTTGCCGGCTGACGGATCTGGCGGCGGGGGTGTGTGTAGCGCAACCGAGCATGACCGACCTCGTGGTGCGCATGGAACGACTGGGCTGGGTGCGCCGATCGGAGGTCACCTCGGACCGACGGGGGGTCCTGATCGAACTCTCTTCCGCCGGCGAACTGCTGCTGGAGGAGCTGCGCAACGCTCGCTCGCAGCGGCTCCTAAAGCATCTGGCGGTGCTCTCCGAGCAGGAGCAGGCAGCGATGGCGGCGGCCGTGGAGGGACTCGGGCGGGTGATCGAATCCATGCGCGGCGGCGACCTGGATCTCCGTCGGCCGGGCTAGCCCGAGACCCTGTTCACCCCCCCGCGGGCGGTTCTTGGGCGGTGGCCTTCGCCCACGTCAGCGCCTTGACCGGGAAGTGGGCCCTGCGAATGGACCCTGATCGGCAACAACAATTTGGTCAGCCAGACCGTGCGGCGCGTCTCCCCGCTCAAACGTTCGATCGCCTCGCGAAGGCTCACTGCCCGGTGCGTTTAAAGGGCGCCGCCTTCGCGAACCCGGCCTGGGTGTTGTGTCCGCCCAGGCCACCCTGCCGGTGCTCAGCCGGACTGGCTCGGAGCTCCAGATTGGGCGGGCGCGGAACCCCCAGGCAGGTTCGGCTGGGCCCGCGGGATGCGCTGGATGGGAATGCAGTAGTAGCGTTGCTGGCATACCGATTTGATGTTTGGCGGCTGCATCCTGGCGCTCTGGGCCACGGTCACGCCGGCGATGCCGAAGTAGATCCAGGCGGCCAACAATCCGGCCAGGAGACCGCTCAGGACCCCGGCCACGAGCCGTCGCGAACGACTCAGGAAGTCAAACGTTGCCATCCCCCAGGACCTCCCTCATGCGCTTGAATTCGCGCTCGTTGATCTCACCACGAGCGAATCGCAAGCGCAGTTCCGCCTCCGGATCAGCGGTTTGGGCGGGCGGCGTAGCGACGGGGCGCCAGCTTACAACCACGAGCACCAGCAAGGTGAGCAGGGCCAGGATGAAGACGATCACGGTGGCCCCCCCGATCAGTCCGGGTGCCGCCAATTCGTGTCCCTGCGCCATGGAGATGACGCTGGCCACGATTCCAGGAACGAATAGGAGCACGGCCACGGCCAGCCCGAGCAGCAGTCCAGTCAGGTATTGACGACGCGGTGGCGTTTCCATCTATGCCGTTCAATTTAACGGTGGTTCACACGATAGCTGTCATCGATAGCTCAGAAACCTGTAATCGAGGATCGAGTGAGTGTTTGGTTTGGGCCCCACCATGAGTCGTGTGCTGTCCGACCTGCCCACGCTCGGGCGGCCCCAGACTGCCAAGCACCCGATGCGGGCTCTGATCGGGGTCCTGATCGCCGTCGCCCTGGTCCGGCTGCCATTTCTCTCTGAACCCCGGTGGTCCTCCGACGATGGCTTTTTCACCGCTGTGGCGAGTGCCATCTCCCGGGGCACGCCGCTCTACGCGGGCGTTTATGACAACAGCCCGCCCGGGATCTACTGGCTGTATGCCCTGCTCCTGAAGCTGGGGGACGGCCAGCACCACGTGGTCGTGCAGCTGGCCTCCCTGGTCGCGGTCCTGGCCTGCTGCCTTCTCACCTTCCGAATCGGGCTCAGGGTGATGTCTTCGGGGGCCGCCCTTTTGGCGGCCGCCCTGGCCGGGCTTGCGCTCTCCCTGCCCACCCTGGATGGCGACCTGCTCAACGTCGAGCTGGCCGCGCTGCCCTTCTTCCTGGGTGCCCTGCTCCTGGCTCACAGCGGGCGATGGCCCGGGCTCCTGTTCGCCGGACTGTTATTCAGCGCCGCGGTCATGATCCGGCCCTCGTTCGCGCTCGACGGACTGGCGCTGCTGGTACCACTCTTGAGTGCGCCGCATCGGCGGTGGCGGCTGCTTTTGGTGGGGGCGGGAACGGTGCTGGGCGGCAGCGCCGTCCTGGCCGGGCTTTTTTTTCAAGGATCCCTGGGGGCCTTCATCGGAATCGAGCTTCCCTCCGCTCACGCCTACCTGATCTGGTCCAATGCCGGCTCGCTCTGGGCGCTGTGGGTGCGCCTGGCAATTCTCGGATTGGCGGGCCTGGTGGCGTGGCGCCGGATGCAGGGGCAGAGCGGCCGGCTACTGGTGGTCTGGCTGCCGGCCACCCTGGCCGGATCCAGTCTCACGCCACGGGGGCTCAGCCATTACTGTCATGAGGCCATTCCCGCCCTGGCCCTGGCTCTGGCCGGGTTGCTCTTTTGGCTCGGCTTGCGCAGGCTGGCGGCGCCGGTCGGACTGGTGCTGCTGACCGCCGCCGCCGAAGCGCTGCTCTGGCTTCCCGGGGTCGAGACCGCCTACCTGCATTCCTATCCGCCGCCCAGCCCGATGCTCCACAACTTCGCCTACTCCCAGCTGCCCGGGTACTACGCCAACTGGCTTTCATTTCAACTCGGGCGGACCAGCCAGACGCGGTACCGAGCATTCTTCCCCGGCGACGGCGCCCACGATGCAGGCGAGGCGGTGTGGTTGAGAACCCTGGCCCGCTCCTCATCGCAGCGCCTGACCGTGCTCGGGGATCGGCCCTGGCTCTACGTCGAGAGTGGCCTGCTGCCAGCCACCCGCTACATCGCCACCAACAGCGCCTTCTGGCGCGTCCGCGGGGCTCCGCAAACATTGGCCCATGCCCTCCGCAGCGGTTGCGCGGGCATCGTTGTCTACGCCAGCGGACCGGGCAACTGGTCGACCGATCTGAGGGCGGGCGGCTACCGGGAGCAGCCGGGGGCACCCTGGCCGACCTACGTCAGGCCGACGGCTCCGGGGTGCGGATGACGGGCTGCGGCCGGCCTCGCCCGGAGCCACGATAGGATGTGGATTGGTATTCCGTCGACGGTGCTCTTCAGGAGGTCCTCAGGTGGGTGCAAGCCAGAACATGCCCAATCGGAAAGGTCGACGGAGCCCGGTGGCCCGCGACCGACGCTCTGACACGGGCGGGACCAGCGACCAAGCTCCAGGCGAGGAATCGGTCCAGGTTAATGACGCCTACAGCGGCGGTGGCCCAGCGCCGGACGAGGAGGCGACCGACTCGACGCTCGCGGGTCAGCACCCGACCGGGGGCTAGCGCGGTTACAGACACCAACCCTGCCGCCGCCCCGAATTCGTGGTCCGGTCCGTCCCGACTGACCCCTCAGAGTCCGCCTCGCCCCCACCATCGGGTCTCATTGGGGAGGCGCCTTGGGCGCCTCCATCCGCTTCTGATCGGGTTGCTGCTGCTGGGCGTGGCGTGCAATCCGGTCACCGGATCCGGGCCCGGCACCCAACCCGACCCGGTCACCTTCCTGCATACCGACGACGCCAGCCGGTCGGCCGTCCTGACCTTGATCGCCGGCTATCCGGTCACCGACAACGAGTTCAACTACAACGGCTACGAGCGGGGCGAGCTGAAGGTGACGATCCCGGTGGGCTGGACCGTCACCGTCCAGTGCCAGAACCACACCGCCCTGCCAAATTCGTGCGCGGTGGTGCGTGACGCCAACGCCACCGCGCCCCTGCAGGTGGGCTGGTCGACGGCCAACCCCACGGTGGGACTGGGCGTTCGAGCAACGGGAACCTTTTCCTTCACCCCCACCGTCACCGGCAACTTCCGCATCGCATCGCTGGTGTCGGGTAGCCAGGCGAGCGGGATGTGGCTGCGGCTGGTGGTGGTCGGCAGCGGCAAGCCGGCCATCGCCGCCGGTGACTGAGCGGCCCCGGTTGGTCGGCCCCGCCGCGGAGCCCCGGCCACGATTGGGGGCCAGACCAGGGCTAGGCCTTCTCCAGCTTCAGTGAGGCGGAGTTGATGCAGTAGCGCAGTCCGGTGGGCGGCGGCCCGTCATTGAAGACGTGGCCCAGATGTCCGCCACAGTTCGAGCAGGTGACCTCGGTGCGAGCCATCCCGTGGCTGGAATCCCTGCTTTCCTCGATCGCATCCCGCTCGACCGGTTGATAAAAGCTGGGCCAGCCACAACCAGCATCGAATTTGGTCTGCGACTCGAAAAGGACAGCTCCGCATCCGGCACAGGCATAGGTGCCATCGGTCTGCTCCGCCCAATACTCACCGCTGAACGGCGACTCCGTGCCCTTCTCGCGGAGCACCTGATATTGGGTCGCGGTCAGTTCGCTTCGCCACTCCGAATCTGTTTTCTGCATCGAATCTCCTGCCTCGAGGTTACTCACCTGGTGCAACGGATTCAGCGGTCGGTTGCTTCCATTTCACTCGCGGCAGCGGCTGCCGATCGGGTCCCGACGCCAGGGTCGGTGGGCCCCTCCAGCCGGGCCCCGCGGTTGCGGGTCCGCAGCCAGATCCACACCATTAAAGGCAGCACCACGATCAGCACCGCCAGCGCGGTCAACTGGGCCTGCTTCAAGCCCCAGAGGAGGGGGGGCGTCTCATAGTCGGTCCGCCAGTGGAACACGATCAGCTGGGAGACCGGGTACATGACCACGTAGAGCAGGCCGAGCACACCGGGCGGTACCCCGCGCCGGCGCACGTAGAGGAGGACGGCCAGGATGGCGAGGGTGGCGACGGCTTCGTAGACGTTGGCGGGCTGATAGGCGACGCCCAGATGTGTAGCCATCGAGGCTGGGTTGGTGTAGCGGATGGCCCAGGGCAGGTTCGAGGGAGGACCCAGGATTTCTCCATTGAGCACGTTCCCAATCCGCCCGATGGGCTGGCCCACGGCGGCGAAGAGGACGCCGGCGTCGAGCAGGTCCCAGAAATTGAGTCGGTGGCGCCGGCTCATCCAAAGAAGCACGATCAAGGCCGCGAAGATGGCGCCGAAAAAGGCCATCCCTCCCTCCCAGAAGGCGAGGATGTGCTGGGGATGAGTCAGATACCAATACCACCCGGACTGGACCACGAAATAGAGCCGGGCCCCGACCAACCCAAAAATGATGGTCCAGAAGGCGATGCTCTCGCACCGAGCTCGAGGCACTCCGCGACGTTCGAGTTGGCGGCTGGCGACTAGCGTTCCGACGATGAAGGCAATCGCGTACGCCATCCCGTAGAAGCGGACCTGAAACGGCCCGACCTGGAACCCGGGCGGGAAGGGATCGGTTATTACCAGATTGAGCATGGTGACCACGGCCAGCCGCGACCGCTAGCAATAGCTTGCACGAAAGCCGACCGCGGCGGTGGGCTGGCGCCGAGCCAGGGTGCGATGGGAACTCGCTTCAAGCCGCGCTCCTGGGCGCCAGTGGAGGGTGATCCGCCGGCACGGATCCGGCCCGATTGGGTCGGCTTCGGCGCCGTCGCCAGGTCGCGAATCGGACCACCAGGTAGGTGCCGAACGCGAACGTGGTGATGAAGAAGCTGACCGGATGGGGGGAATAGAAGGAGACCGCCAGCCCGGCCCAGGTGAAGAGCAGCGCCAGCCCGATGCAGAACATGACCCCAACCGCGGGGCGATGCGAGAGCCTGGAAGCGATCGCGGCCGGGGTGACCAGGAGGGCGAAGATCAGGAGCACCCCCACCGCCTGCACGGATTCGGTCACGGCGACCGCCAGTACGACCATGAAGATGATCGAGAGCGCGGTTACCGGAACCCCCTTGGCGGCAGCCAGATTCTCATCCACCGAGGCGAAGAGCAGCGGCCGATAGATCACCGCCAGAACGGTCAGGCTGAGCACGGCGGCGATGGCACTGAGGACGACGTCCTGGGTCGAGATGCCGAGGATCTCGCCGAAGAGGAGCGCGTAGGCCTCGGTCGCGTAGCCCTTGTAGAGGGAGATGAACAGCACCCCCAGGCCCAATGTCCAGGCCAGGACGATGCCGATGGTGACGTCGCGCCCTCGAATCCGCCCGCCTAGAAGCCCGATCCCGATTCCGGCCCCGACGGTGAACGCGAGCAGGCCCAGGACGGGCGCGGCGCCCACCACCACGGCGCCCGTGGCCCCGGCAAATCCGATGTGGCCGAGGGCGTGGGCGGCGAACGAGGAGCCACGCAGGACCACGAAGTAGCCGATGGCGCCGGCGATTATGGCCACCAGAGTGCCCGCCTCGAAAGCGTTGACCATGAATTGGTACTGGAGAAGGTTGGCCAGGTCGCTGAGAGGATTCCAGCTCAGGGTGGGGGCGCTGTTACTGATGACCAGCCAGGCTTGCGGATACTCAGTGAGGATGGCTGGTCTCCTCTTCGAGTCCGGTCACGAAGACGCGGCCCCGGCTGTCCCTCAAGACCTCGATGGGGGCGCCATATATCGCCGATAGGGATGCGGAGGTGATGATCTGGTCAGGCGGCCCGATTGCCATCCTCTGGCCGGCTACGTAGAGCACCTGGTCGATATGGGCGGCGAGCGGGTTGACGTCGTGCGCGATCAGAACCACGGTCAGGTGGAGTGAGACCGCGAGCTGGGCGATGAGGCGCACCATGGCGCCCTGGTGGCGTACGTCGAGGTGGGAGAGGGGTTCGTCCATGAGCAGCAGCCGAGGTCTGCCCGCCAGTGCCTGGGCGAGCAGCAGCCGCTGCTGCTCACCCCCGGAGAGCTCACCCAGGGGCGCGCGGCAAAAAGCCTCGGCACCCATCGCCGCGATCGCCTCGTCCGCCCGCGCCCTGGCCGAAGCGCCGCTCAGGGAGGGACCGAAGCGGTGGCCATCGACGCCCAGGCGAACGAAGTCGATGCCGCGAATGGTCAGCTCGGGATCGTAGAGGGGGCCCTGGGGAACGTATCCAATCTCGGCATTCCCGCGTCGCGGCGGGCGCCCCAGGACTCGCAGCTCCCCCGTGGCCGGGGCCAACTGCCCCAGCAGCATGCGGATCAGTGTCGACTTGCCCGCCCCGTTGGGGCCCAGGACGGCGGTGAACGACCCCGCCGGCACGCTGAAGCTGACCCCCGACCAGATCACCCGCGTTCCGTAGGCCGCCTCCAGGTCGCGGGCCTCAATTGCGACCTCCGCCCCCATCAACCTGCCCGCCAAAGCAAGATCAACCCGCCCTCGGCCCGGTTTGCAGGGCGGTGGCGAGCGCACCCAGCTGGGCTCCCTGCCAGGCTTCGAAGTTCGGGAACCGCAGCGGCATCGTCTCCGTCACCGCCACCACCGGGATCCCCTCCCGCTCCGCCAACGCCCGCATCTGGCTGGCCAGGGTGGTCGGAGTCTGGAGGTTGTAGACGAGTAGCCGGATGAGGTGGCTCGAGATCTGATTCTGGAAGGCGATGACGGCGCTGGCCGGCGGGTCGGTGCCGGCCGACATCGCATTCATAAAGGAGGCGGACGAGATCAGGTTCAACCCGAGCGCACGGGCCAGGGGCACGAAGACGCTCTCGGTGGAACCGATCATCTGCCCTGCGAATTGGGCACGAATCTGGCGGATCTGCTCGTTCTCGGGAGCGAATGCGGCCAGGGTCGCCGCTGCGCGCGACTCGAAATACGACCGGCCGGCGGGGTCGATCTGCTCCAGATCGGAAGCCATGGCCTGAACCGCCCGCGAAACGTAGGACGGGTCGTACCAGAAATGGGGGTTGTCGCCAACCCGCCGGCCCAGGAGCTGGGCGATGTTGAGGACCCGGCGGGCGGGATTGGGATTGGCGGCGACGAGCTTGCTGGCCCAGGCATCGTATCCGGCTCCGTTCAGAATCACCAGATCGGCGGCGGCGAAGGCTCTGGCGTCAGCGGGCGTGCTCTCGTACTCGTGAGGGTCGATGTTGGGATCGCTCAGCACGTCGCGGACCAAAGCTCGCTGGCCGCCGACCTGGCGCGCCAGGTCGGCCCAGAAATTCTCGGCCGCCACGACCTGGATCTGGCCCGTGCGCCCGCCCGCTCGCTGGCCGCCGCCACCGCAGGCGATCTGACCCAGGCACGAGCTCCCAACGAGCAGGACCAGCAGCGCGCGCGATGCGGATTTGGAAGCGGCCGGCAGCATCGCAACAGTATTGCACAAGCGACTTGCGCAACTGTCATGCGGTTGCCGTTAGACTGGATTCGTGCCCCGGCCCAGTCCCGTCACCGACGCCGTCTGGGATGTCTTCGCCAGCCACGCCCGGCACGCCTGGGCGCTCGATGATCTGCATCAGACGGTCCGCTCGCAAATCGGGGGGGCGGATTACTCGAGCGTCTTCCGCGCCGTCTCCGGCTTGGAGGGCAAGGGTCTCATCGATCGCCTGGAATTGGGCGACGGCCGGGCCCACTACGAACTCCACGACGACCACCACGAGCACGTTCGCTGTGAGCAGTGCGGCCAGGTGGCCGAGGTGCCGGGATGCGTGTTGGAGGGCGTCCCGAGAGCGGTGCAGTCCAGCACCGGCTACCAGGTTCGGGCCCACCGCCTGGTCTTCATTGGACTCTGCCCGACCTGCGCCCAGCGCTCGCCGGAGTGATGGGCGGGGCGCCGGTCCGCCGCGGCGGTCAACGCGGATAGGTCGAGATTTCGCTCGCTTTGACGGAGACCCAGACCTCGCCCCCAGCGCCCAGGTCGAGCGCACGGACCGACTCCGGGGTGATTTCCGCGACGATCGGGGGCGATCCCTCGACGCGGACTCGAACCCGTTCCGCGTGGAGATCGACGGCGGTGACCCGCCCTGGCCAGACGTTGCGAGGCGTGCCCTCGGGTCGCAGCCGGTAGAGGGCCACCGCACGGGGGTGAATGACGACAAAGATCGGGCCACGCTCGGCGCGGCCGGCAAACAATTGGCCGCCCCCGTCGAGCACGATCCCGTCATCCGTGCCCAGACCGCGCAGCAGGTTGACCCCGATCAGATCGGCCACGTAGTCCGATCGGGGGCGCTGAGTCACCTCCTCGCCCGAGCCCGCCTGCACGATGCGTCCACCCTCCAGCACGACCAGACGGTCGGACATGGTGACCGCCTCGAGTGGATCGTGCGTGATCAAAATCCGCATCCCCGCAAAGTTGCCCAGGTGCTCCATGAGTTCCCGCCGCACGCTGGCGCGGGCGCTGGCATCGAGAGCGGCCGTTGGTTCGTCCAAGAGCAACAGTCGCGGACCCCCGGCCAGGGCGCGGGCCAGCGCCACCTTCTGCTGTTGACCACCCGACAGGCGCCCCGGACGCTCCTCGGCGTGGGCGGCGAGCCCCAGCCGCTCCAGCCAGGCCCAGGCTGACTGACGAGCGGCCCTGGTCGCCAGACCCCGGCAGCGGGGTCCGAAGGCGATGTTGTCGAGCACGCTCATGTGGGGAAAGAGGAGGTAGTCCTGGAAGACCACCCCCACCGGGCGATGTTCGGGCAGGACGTGAACGCCCGCGGCGGCGTCGTTCAGCACCTGGCCGTCGAGTTCGATGTGCCCGCTGGCGATCGGCTCCAGACCGGCCAGTGCGCGCAGCAGGGTCGTCTTACCGGCGCCGTTGGGGCCGACTATGGCCAGCGATTGATTCGCCTCCAGTTCAAAGGCGGCCGCCAGGTCCAGCAATCCCAGGCGCAGGCCGAGGTCCACGGTCAGGCTCATGTCGGCCTCAGCCAGCGCCGGCCCAGCCCGATCAGGACCACGATCGAAATCGCCAGCATGGCCAAACTCAGGATGAAGGACGCACCGGGATTGGTCTGAAGGGCGATGTAGATGTCCAACGGCATGGTCTGGGTCTGGCCGGGAAAGTTGCCGGCAAAGGTGATGGTGGCACCAAATTCGCCCAGCGCGCGCGCCCAGCAGAGCACCGCCCCCGCTGCTACCGAGGGCGCGACCAGTGGCAGCGTGACGCGCCTGAAGACCGTCCAGCGGCTCGCCCCCAGGGTTCGGGCCGCATCCTCCAAACGCCCGTCCATCGACCGCAAACCCGACTCCACGGTCAACACCAGGAGGGGCATGGCAACGAAGGTCTCGGACATGACCACGGCGGCGGGGGTGAAGGGGAGACTGATTCCGAAGGCGGCTTCAAGCCATGCCCCGAGGAGGCCGTTGCGGCCGAAGGCGAGCAGCAGCGCGATGCCACCCACCACCGGAGGCAGCACCATGGGCAGGGTGGTGAGGGCACGGAGCAGGCTGCGGCCTGGAAACGAGGTCCGGGCGTAGAGCCAGGCCAGCGGCACCCCGAGAACTATCGCCACGGCGGTCGAGGTCAGCGAGGCGAAAAGGGAGAGTCGGACCGCGTCCAGCGTCTGGGGGTCGCTGAGCTCTTGCCACGAATCCGGCCAGGGGGAGCGCACCAGCAGCCCCACCAGCGGCAGCATGAAGAAGGCGATGGCCACCACCGACGGCACCAGCAGGGGAAGTGGAATACGGTCCCGCTGGATCCTAGACCGGCGCGAAACCAAATTTCTCCATAGTTCTCTGTCCCGCGGGCGACAGTATGAAGTGGTCGAAGGCGCTCGCGGCGGGCGGGTTGGGGGCGCCCTTGATCGTGGCCAGCGGATAGTTGGCGATCAGGTTTTGAGAGGCGGGAATGGGGACCCCGCTCACCGCCCGCCCGGCCGCACTGACGTCGGTGACGTATACGATTCCGGCGTCCGCCTCGCCCAGCTGCACCTTTGTCACCACCGCCTTCACGTCTGCCTCCTGACTCCTCGGGGTCGCGGCCACGTGGGCTGCAGCCAGAATCTTGGCAGCGTAAGTGCCGGCCGGTACCCCCGGCGCCGCCGAGATGTAGATGATGCCCGCTCGATCGAGGTCCGACAGGGATTCGATCTTCTTGGGATTGCCCGGTCCGACCACGATCTCCAGTCCGTTGCGGGCGAAGACCTTGGGGACCCCCGACACCAGCCCGGCGATCGCCAGGTGCTGCATGTTGATCTCATCCGCGGATGCGAATACGTCCGCCCGGGCACCTTGCTCGACCTGCGTCACCAGCGTGGACGAGCCGGCAAAGTCAAAGCGGACCTGGAGGCCTGCATGAAGGCGCTCGAAGGCACTCCCCTCAGCCGTGAAGGCTGCGGTCAGGGAGGCCGCAGCGAGGACCGTCAACGTCCCTCGCAGGTGTGAATTCTGGTCCCCCGAAGGCTTGGGCGCAGAGCCGCAGGCCACGCTTTGAATCAGCAGCGGCAGCACCACCATGAGGCCCCACCGAGTCCTCCACCTCAAGTTGTCTTCCCCTTTCCTTGGACCTGGCCCGCGCGCGAAGCGCACGGCCGTCCGCTAGGCTGGATCCGTGGAGCCCAGCCCACCGCCAGGCGCAGGAAAGCCCGCACCCACCCGACCCCCGAGTAGTCCAAGTATAACTACCCGGGGGGGCGTGGGCGCTCCCCCGTTGACGACCGGCGAATGGGCCGTCCTGGGGCTTCTGGCAACCCAAAATCAGCATGGTTTCGGCCTCGCCAAGGCCTTGGCTCCGAGCGCCGAGTGGGGACAGATCTGGACCCTCCCCAAGCCCCTGGTGTATCGCGCGCTGGGAGAGTTGGACCGCCTCCAGCTCGTGGTCCAGGTGGGTCCTCAGGCCGGCAACCGCGGCCCCACCAGAATCGTCTACACCACCACCGACCTGGGGCGCAGCCGGTTCGAAATCTGGCTCAAGGAGCCAGTCCTTCACCTGCGCGAGGTGCGCTCGCAGCTGATGTTGAAACTGGCCTTCCACCAGCGTCTGGAGCTCGATCCACGAGAGTTACTGCACCGCCAGATCGAAGTCCTCGGCCCCCTGGTTGAAGGCCTTCGCCGCCGCACGCGCCTGACCTCGGGCTTTGACGCCACGCTGGCCCTGTGGCGATATCAGTCGGCGCTCAGCGCACAGCGCTTTGTGCGGCGCCTGCTGGCGTTGATCAGTCCGAATTCACGCCCGCGCTGACGTCAATGTGGAACTCTCCGTCCACCCGCGTCACCGGATAGGATCGGGCCGGGCTGACCGCGGGGAGATTGCGGACGGCGCCCGTGCGGACGTCAAAACGGGAGCCATGGGCGGGGCATTCGACATCGTAGCCCCATAGCTCGCCCTCACTCAAGGAGAATTCCTCGTGAGTGCAGGTGTCCTGGATGGCAAAGTATTGGCCGTCCTCGGTGCGAACCAGACAGACGGGTATCCCGTCCACGATGACCCGGCGCATGCTGTCCGGCTCCAATTCATCACCTCCGACCGTCCCCCGTATTTCATCCGCACGCATGGTCTTGTCCCTCCCATCGATGCCGTCCGCGTGATGCGATCGCGCAGTTTGGACCTGGTCCATCTAAGGCTCGCCCCCGCGTGGGCCACGTAGCGGGGCAGCGTCCTGTTCTCTGATCAATCTAATCTGACCGCGGCATGGGAGATGCGAGTGTGACGCGGTCGGGTCCGGTGGTGGTGGTGGGCGGCGGATTCGCAGGCCTGGAGAGCGCAATCCGGCTGCGCCAGCTCCAGCCCGAATGTCCAGTGGTCCTGATCAGCACCAGTCCGGATCTCCTCTACCGTCCCTGGCTCATCCACCTGCCCGCCAAGCGCAAACGGCTGAGTCAGATGCTCATCCCGCTGCCGCCGCTGGCCCAACGGCACGGTTTCAAATTGATACTGGGGAGGACGGCCGAGGTGGACGCGCAGGGCTCTCAGGTTCGGCTCGAGTCGGGCGAAATCGTCCCCTACGCGCAACTCCTGCTGGCGGCCGGCTCGACCGCCGACCGCGGCCGCATCCCGGGGGCGACCGAGAATGCCCTCTTTCCATGCGAGCTGCAGGATGCGGAGCGGCTGGCGACGGCGCTGGAATCGACGTCCCTCAAAAGCATCACCGTGCTCTTGGGCGGGGAAAGGCTCGGGGTGGGCCTCGAATACGCCGGCTGGATCGCCCGGGTCCGGCCCGACGTGGCGCTGACCGTGGTCGACATGGACGGCGCGGTACCCGGTCACCTGGGTCGGAGGGCGGCGAAACGGGTGGTCAGCTGGCTCTCTGGGAATGGCAACAGATGGCTGTCGGACGGGCCCGTGTTGGGGGTCGAGCGAGGCCGGGTGGAACTGGCCTCGGGTCCCCTGGCCGCCGATCTGGTCGTGGTCGCAACCCCTCTGCGCGGTGCCCCCGTCGGCCTCCCGGCCGGAGTCCTCGATGGGCTCGGATTCGTTCCCGTGAGCGCGAACGGAGAATCAGCCCAGCCCGGCCTATTCGTCCACGGCGACCTGGCTGCCTACCAGAACGCTGCGCAGATCCCCAAGACAATGGTCTGGGCCAGAAGCCACGTCGACCCCCTGGCTCGCAACGTACTTGATCGTCGGGCGGGGCGGGAGCCAGCACGGGATCTGATTGCGGCCGGACCGCAGGGCATGATGCCGGACATTGGCGGGCGAACGGTGTGGGTTCGACGTGGACGCCTGGTGGCCTCGGGGCGCTGGCCGCTCACCCTCCGGCGCCTGGCGGATATCTCCTACTTCAACGCCCGGGGAGTTCCATTCCGGATCGATGGCGCTCCGGACCGCTCCTGACGAGCCGCGGACCTCAGAGTCCGAACAGGGCCCGAACGTGCTCCCCGTTGATGAGCAGGTGCCAGCCCCCCAGCACCAGAAGAATGGAGGCGGTGAGGAGGTGAAAGCGCCGGATGGCGATTGAGGTGCCCCCGGAGGACTTCAGTCGACCGCCCAATCCGACCTGGCCCCAGGAGACAAACATTCCCAGGGTCGCCACGATGATCCCGCCGAGCTGGGAGCCGGCGAGGTTCAGCCCGTCCATCGCGATCGATGCGTGCAGGAAGCCGAGAGCGGCGATGCCGTAGCCGATGGCGTAGTGCTGTTCGATGCTCGAACGGCGAAAGAGCCCTATGCACACGTTCAGAACGAACATTGCGGCCACCAGCCAGCCGCTCGCGTCGGTGTAGAAGAGGACACCCATGGGCGGCTGGCTAGTGCCGTATCAGGCTATTGGCGGGCAATTGCACAGAGCGCAACTTGCCGCGGCTGACCGTGACCATGACGCCGCCTGCCTCCACCGTCCCGACGCCCAGCTCGTACGTCCCGTTGCCGATCATCTGCATGGAGCGCCCGCCAGGTGGGCTCCCGTCTCACCACTGACCGCGTCCGGTGAGCGGCATGTTTCAGGCCCGCCACAGTGTGATCGATCCACTTCAGGACCTCCGGAGCAGGCGCCAGCGCCAGCTGGGTGGGCTGACCGCGGACCTGGTCATGACGGCGGCGTGGCCGTTGGTGCCCATCCAGGCAATGCTCAACTCGCCGACCGTCTGGTGAGCGGGTGAGCCGGGGGCAAGAGGCCCCGCCCGGAGGGCGACGGTGGCGCGGCTTCCGGGCCACACCCTGGCGCTGATCGAGTGCTCGGCCACCACCAAAGTCTGCGCTCCCCAGAGACTGCGATAGCTGCCCACCACCGTGCCCGCGCTGAAGATGACCTGCGGACGCAGGGCCAGACGCACCGCATCGACCAGATCGACGGCGGCGGCAAAGCAGCGACTGAGGCTGTTCAACCCCTCGATCGCCCCGATCACGGTCAGGTTTGGATCCTGGGTCTGACGGGCGGCGAAAACGTACACCGCCTTGGCCTGGGGAGTGTTTCCGGTCTTGACCCCCACGATGCCGTCCCGCCCCAGCGCTCCGTTCACGTTGCGGACGATTCCGGCAACGGGTAGAACGGCGCTGGTCTGCGCCACGATCGACGCCAGGACGGGCGCGTTGAGCGCGGACTGGGCCAGGCGGACCAGATCCGAGGGCGTGCTCACTGTCCCCGGATCGAAGCCACTGGGATCGGTGAAGGTGGTCCCCAAAAGCCCCATCTGACGCGCCCGCAGGTTCATCTCTTGAACAAACTTGGCCGTATCCCCCGCCAACCAACGGGCGAGGAGATCCGCAATGTTGTTGCCCGATGGGATGAGCAGGGCCTGCAGCGCCTGGTATTCGCTCATCGTCTCGCCCTCCACGACCGGAACGACGGAGCCATCCTCGGCCGCGAACCTCAGGTAGTCGCTCACGTCCCCCGCGTTGATGAGCAGCTGGGGCGTGGTCGATGCCGACGTCAGTGGATGCGCCTCCACGGTGAGGAGCGCGGTCATGATCTTGGCGGTGCTGGCGATGGGTCGCGGCGTGGCGTTGGCCGTGGCCGCGAGCACACCCACCGATTGCAGGCCGACCGCGGCCTCCGCTGCCTCCGGCCAGGGGAGTTCGGGAGCGGCCCCGACCGTAATCGAAGTGGGCAGAATCACCGACATCGTCAGGGCCGGTGGTGGCCTCGAGTAGTTAGCGGAGCCGAGCACGACCAGGATCACACCAACCCCTGCCAATGGGATCAGGAGCCGGCGCCAGGGCGTCCGGGGTCGTCTTCGTGACGGGCCCGTGAAGCCATCAGACGCCATCAGTTTCTACCAACGATGTCGTCAACCCGGCGGTAACGGCCGGGATGCCCCGACGGGGATCAGCGAAACCTGGCGAAGATGACGATCAAACCGATCAGGATCACCGCCACCGGCCAGGCGATGTTCCATTGCCACCAGCTGATGAGACCCAGGTTGTCGAGCAGAAACCAACAGCCAACGGCGACCAGAAATAGACCTAGGCCCAGGCCGCGGCGGCGGCCGTGGACGACCCTGGATTCCGCGGTCGCTGTCGACGCGGCCGCGGAAGCCGCTGGCGGGGAGCCGCCACCGCCTTCGGCCGGGGCATCAAATCCGCCGCCCGAACCGCCGGACTCGACTTGGGCGGGCGCGTCCAGCGGGCCCGGCATGAGAAACCAGAGGACCAGATAGACGATGATGCCAATCCCTCCCGGCAGGGCCAGGACAACGAAGAGGATCCGGATCCAAATGGGGTCCGTGTCGACGTACTCCGCCACCCCGGCCGCGACGCCGGCGATGATCTTGTCGGAACTCTTGCGGACCCTTGTCCGGTCGCCATCTCGGTTCAACGCTGGTAGCCCTCCGCACTGATCTGTCCGCCGCGCTCTGATTTGGCACATAGAGTAGAGCACGCATTGATGACCTTCCGCGGGCCACCGCGGGCCGCGGCGGATGGTTACGGAGGCCTGGCATCGGTGCGGGTCGTGCCCGGGGCCGGGTTGCGGGGGTTAGGATCGAGTCACTTTGAGAATCTCAGTCCCTTCCCATTTCAGGCGACATCTGGGCGAACTGGCTCCGGACATCCAAGTCAACTGGTACAGCTCTGCGTCGGATTTCATCGCGAGTAGTGCGGATGCGGAGGTGATCTGGCTCAGTCGGGACGTCGACGAAGCATCGATCGAGGCCGCATTGCGCCGATTTGAACGACTTCGATGGGTCACGACCGAAGCCACCGGGGTGGAGTGGATTCCGTTTGAAATCCTCAATCAACGCCGAATCCGCCTCACCAACGGAGCCGGACTGCGCGCCATTCCGATCTCCGAGTACGTCCTGATGGCGGTCTTGGCAGCGGCCAAGAACCTGCCGGCGCTGGTCCACGCACAGGATCGCGCCGAATGGCTGCCCGCGCCCCCCGCCCGGGTTGAGCTCCAGGGCAGCCGCATGCTGGTGATCGGCTACGGACTGATCGGCCGCGCCATCGCCGCCCGGGCACGTGCCTTCGGAGTCGAGGTGACCGGGGTCCGTCGACGCCAGGGCGACGAGGCGGACCTGCTCGGCCCAGACCAGTGGCAGCCCCGACTGGGCGAGTTTCAATGGATAGTGCTCGCCGTGCCGCTGACCTCAAGGACGGGGCACCTGATCGGAACCCGGGAACTGGCCGCCATGCGAGGTGACGCGTGGATCTTCAACATCGCTCGAGGCGGGCTGATCGACCAGACGGCGCTGGAATCGGCCCTCGAATCGGGCCAGATCGCGGGAGCCTACCTGGACGTCACCGACCCCGAACCGCTGCCCGCGGCCAGCCGGCTCTGGTCGATGCCCAACGTGCTCATTTCACCCCATTCGTCGTGGGCCTCGACGCACGCCGACGAGAGGACGGTGAGTCTCTTTCTGGAGAACCTCGACCGCTACCGAAGCGGCACCGCGCTGCGTAACCAGGTTGACCTCGACGCCGGGTACTGAGACCCACATCGAGCGCCATCGAAGGCGGGCGTGATTTGAGGAGCGAGGCTCGTCCCGGCTCAGTACCGCCCCTGATGAACGAACTCGGCCAACGCCTTGCGCTTCCGTCCGTGTTCGGCGCCAACCGCCGCATAGCCGATCGAGACAGCTGTGCGCAGGATGGTGTTCGGGGGAGCGCCAAGAATGGCTCGGGCCCGGGCGCGACCACCGTTCTTGAACCATCCGACCCCTGACGCGAGCCCCTCGGCACGAGCTGCAAGCATGATTCGCTCGCTGATACGCCCGTCGTCAAAGGCCTCCAACTCGGGGTTGGCTCCGGGGCTCACGATGACCAGCCCGACGGCGGCCGTGGCCAGGTGCCGAATGCCGCATTCGGAGAGCGCCTGCAGACTCTCACGCTCTCTGACGACGACCAACTCCCAGGCCTGTAGGTTGGAGGCGGTGCCAGTCCAGCGCGCGACCTCGAGAATTTCGGCCAGGACCTCGTCGGAAACCGGGTCGGGTCGGAACTCACGCACCGCGCGGAGGCCTTTTAGAAGTGCAATCTGCTCGTTTATCACGACCAGAGCGTAGCGCCGGCGGTGCGCCCAACCACCCCCTGGGTTACCAGCCCCGACATTTCAGTAGGCGGTCGCCCCGCGTAGGCCGGCGACCAAAAGCAGGTGCCCTCCTGAGCTGGATACTTGGGGGCAAGGACGCCGACCTTCGCAATCTACCCTTCCACGACTTCGTGGGCAACCAGGCCTGGCTCGAGCTGGTCCTCGCCGCCCAGGACCTGATCACCTTCTTCCAGCGTCTATGTCTGAGCGGCGAGGCACAATGCTGGGAGCCCAAGCGGCTGCGTTATCGCCTCCTCCCCGCAGGCCACTCGCCCATGTTTCATTCCGCCATCAAGCTCCGACGCGGCAGCGCTTCTAGCTCGGAGAAGGCACGCTTTGGGCTTGATCGGTCGCCGCCGCAGGGCCGTTTGGTACCAGCCCGCCAATGTGGTGCAGGGTGGGCAGCGCGATGCTGAAGGTGCTTCCCTCGCCAGGAGTCGACTCCACCGACACCTCACCGCCGTGCATGGCGACCAGCTCTCGGGCCAGATAGAGACCGAGTCCGCTTCCGGGGATGCCACTGGTGAGTGAATTCACTATGCGGCCGAACTTGGTGAAGAGCACCTCCTTGTCGGCGGCCTCGATTCCGATACCGTGATCTCGAACGTGTATGAAGGCGCGCTCAGCAAGGGGATCGATCTCCACCCGGCAGCTGACCGTTCCTCCTCGGGGAGAATACTTGACCGCGTTGTCAATCAGGTTTCGTACTACGATCTCCAGACGGCCGGAATCGGCCCGGACTTGGACCTCCTGGTCGGGCTGGGCGATGACGACGGGATGGTCCGGCCCAATCAGTGGTCTCACCCTGTCCAAGGCCGTGGAGACGATGTCGCGTAAATCGACGACCTCGGCTTGCAACTTGAGGTCGCCCTCCTCCAATTGCGCCACCTGCAGCATCTCGTCGACCAGATTGTTCATGTCGTTGGCCTTGCTCAACATGACCTCCAGGGCCCGCCCCAGGTTGCCATCGGATAGGCTGCCCGCTTCCATCATGGAGAGATAGCCGCGGAGCACGGTCAGCGGTCCCCTCAACTCGTGCGAGGCAAGGTTCAAAAATTGGGTCTTGCTCCTTTCCAGTGAGGACAGCCGCTCGGTTACCCGAACTCGCTCCAGGCCAGCGCTGACAGAGCTGGCGTAGGCGCTGAGCCACTCCACCTCATCGGCTCCGAAGAGGGGCGTGAAGGGTCCCGTCAGCACCGCCAGGATGGCGGTTCCACGGTCCAGCGGGAACCTGATCACAACCGCCCGCTGAGATCCTTTCAGGGCCACGATCTGGGCGTGCGGCCCCGCCCCCAGTCCCAAGATTTCAGCTCCATCGACCTCGCTTAAAGAGCGGCGGGCCAGAATCGCATGGTGCTCATCCGAAATCAACCCGGCGTCGGCTCCGACGAGACGGAGGACCCCGTCCAAAGCCCGACGGGCAAGGGTCGAGGTATCGGGAGAAAAGAGCAACAGGTCATGGATCGCAAGCCGAAATCTTGGCTCCTCCGCAGCCAGCCATTGCCGTCGGAGCCAGGTCGGCGGGTGTAGGCCGGCCCCAATGATTGGGACCGCCGCCAGTACCGCCAGCTGGATGACCAACGAGATAGCCGGGGTGCCGACCAACCTCGTCTCCCCCATGCTGAAGAGCAGGAGGAGGGCGATGCCAGCCAGGCCCGCGCTGAGGAAGCGCAGGCGCGCGCGCTGGACCCGGGGTCGGCCGGCGGCCGAGACCCAAAAGCGGATCACGGGTTCGCCGATGTACACAACCCAGGTCAGGACGAGGACCCAGCTTAGGACCCTCTGCAGCGCGAGCAGACCGGGGACCGCGAGAACGACGCCCAGCCCTACCGACACGGCCAGAAGAGCCGCCGCCAAAGCGAGCCCGAGCCGGGGCAGAGGAAGAATCGAGTGCCGGAAGAGGAGCACGCAGTAGCCCGAGCCGAGAAAGGCCAGGACGCTGACCACCATCACCGGAAAGCCGCGATAGCCGCTCGCCTGCTCGAGCCGTCCCAGGACGGCCACCAGCGCCAGCTGGCCCAGCGCCAAGGCCAGCAGGGCCCGCGCCCGTGCCCGCTCCTTCCACCAGTCCGCGGCGGCGACGCCCGCCAGGCCCAGGAAGGCCGCCGCGACCAAATCGGCGACGGCAGCGACGGCTTGGGTCATGTTTTCGGTTTGTTCCCACCCATATCATTCCGCAACACCGCGGCCACCGCCAGCGCCAGCTCCGAGGGAGTTGTGCTCGATTTGACGCGGTAGTCAGCCACCCCCAGACGCTGAGCCCGCCCGATCAAGTCGGGCGTGCTGTAATTGGATATCAGCACCACCGGCGCCGTGGAACCCGACGTTGCTAGCCATTCCAGGAGTTCGAACCCGTCCGCCCCGGGCAATCCAATGTCCAACAGGATCAGATCGGTCTCCCCGGCCTCGATCACCTTGATGGCGGATTCGACACTGCCGACCACGCCTACGGCGTAGCCGTCCAACTCCAGTTGGAGGCGATACATCCCCGCAATGGCTTCGTCATCCTCAATGATGAGGATGCGGCTGGACTTTCCCGAATGCGTCTTGAGGGGGGCCGTCGACCCCGCGTCGGTGAAATCATATTCCAAGCGCCGCAGCCCGCCAGAGTGCCGATAATTCCACTCCCGGCGGATAATGGCCACCCCTTCCAAGCCACCGATCATTCCAACCCCCAAACCTTCAGTAGTACGGACCGCAAAGATAGTAGCGATCGCCTGGAATTCAGCGCCAAGAGGATGGGCGGACCGGGACAGAGGCAAATCGGTGAGACCTGGAGTATGATAAGGGGGTTATCAGGGTATCGCCCAGCGAGGCGTACGCAAGGAGCTGATCAAAGAGGCCCCTGAAGCTAGTCCTTCCCCCCAAGGGCCGCCGGTTCCACTTCGGAACGGCGGCTCTGCTTTTAGGATGGGAGTGGAGAGCGAAATCGGCGCTCAAGTTCGGCTTGGCCCGCTTGGGGGCCGTGTTCGAGTGACCAGACCGGCCAGGGTCACGATCAAGACCACCCCACCAACCGCACCGAGCGTGGCCGGTTCGGGTAGTGAGACTCCCAGCCACCGATCGAGCGAGTAGGCGCCAGGCCCGACCAGGGCGATCGCACAGACCACGGCCAGATTGGTGAGAGGCAACTCAAAACCGCCCTTGGCCGCCCAGACCCCCTTGCTCCAATGGACACTGCTGACGGCGGTCAGCATGGCCGCACCGGCCGCGATTGATCCGAGCGGGGTGAGCAGTCCGAGCAGGATCAGGAGCCCGCCTCCCGCCTCCCCCAAGGCTGCGTTGACGCCCCAAAAGCGCGCCGGCCTGAACCCCAGACGCTCGACCATGGCGACGGACCCGCTCAAACCGCTGCCTCCAAACCAACCGAATAGCTTTTGGGCGCCGTGGCCAAACAGGTAGAGTCCGACCACCGCCCGGAGGGCGAGCATGGCAAGGTCGAGGGACACCGACCTGCTGTCCGCGGCGGCGGCAATCATGACGGCAACCGGGGAGGCGGCGACGCCAACCCATCAAGGGGGGTCACCATCCTCCCCGCCCGCGCGCCGCGGCCAGAGCCCCAACACTGTTGGGTGCGACCGCCAGGTTGAGGTGCTCCATCGCCCCGAGCGCCGGCACATACCAGGCATGCGATCACCACCTACTGACCACCACCTTCTTTCGGGTGTAGAACTCAAACCCATCGGTTCCGTGGGCGTGAAGGTCGCCATAGAAGGATCCCTTCCAGCCCGAGAATGGAAAGAACGCGAAGGGCTGGGCGACCGGGACGTTGATGCCAACCATGCCCGCTTCGACGTGTTCGCGAAACTCCCTGGCGGCAACTCCAGAGGTGGTGAAAATGACCGCCATATTGCCCAACGCCGAGCGGTTGGACTGGCTGATTGCCTCCTCTAGAGTGGAGACGTGCGAAACCGACAAGACCGGCCCGAATATCTCTTCCCGGCCGATCGCCATCGGGTCGGAAACGCCATCCAGGATGGTGGGACCGAAAAAGTAGCCGGGTCCAGAGACGCGGGTGCGCCCATCGAGCAAGACCTTCGCCCCCTCGGATTCGCCTCGGGCCACATATTGAGCCACGCGATCCCGGTGTTCAGAACGAATCAGGGGACCCACGTCCACGTTGGGCTGGTCACCCGGGCCGAGCCGCAGGGCAGCCGCCCTCTCCACCAGCGGACCGACGACCGAGTCGCCCGCTCCGCCCACCATGACCGCTACGCTGCCCGCCAGGCAGCGCTCGCCGGCATTCCCAAAGGCTGAGTTGAGAATTGCGGGAGCGGCGGTTTCGAAGTCCACGTCGGGCATGATGACGAGGTGGTTCTTGGCTCCTCCCAGGGCCTGGACCCGCTTGCCGTAAGCGGCAGCGGTGGTGTACACGTACCGAGCCACTGGTTCCGAGCCGACAAAGGAGATGGCGTTGACGCCGGGGTGCCTGAGCAGCGCGTCCACCGACTCCTTGCCGCCGTGGACCAGATTGAGAACCCCTTCGGGGAAACCGGCTTCCAAGAAGAGCTGCGCCAGCCGAACCGCCGGCAGGGGGGTCCGCTCTGACGGCTTCAGAACGAAGGTGTTGCCGGCCACCACAGCGATGGGCATCATCCAAAGCGGGATCATGACCGGGAAATTGAAGGGTGGGATTCCTGCGCAGACTCCGACCGGGAATCGGTAGAGGTCTTGGTCGACGTCGGTGGAAACGTTGCGCAGGGTTCGGCCCTGAAGCAGGGTCGGGGCCCCGCAGGCAAAATCGACCACCTCGATGCCGCGTCGAACCTCACCGCGCGACTCGTTGAGGGTCTTGCCGTGCACACGCGTGACCATCTCCGATAGTTCCTCGAAGTGCGTTTCGAGCAGCGCCTTATACGCGAACATGAGCCGGACCCGCTCCATCACCGAGGTGTGCGACCAGGCCTTGAAGGCCTCGCCGGCAGCGCTCACGGCGAGGTCGACATCGGCCGCCCCCGAGAGGGGTACCCGATCTATCTCCGATCCTGTGGCCGGGTCGAAAACGGGCAGCGACTGATCGGCATGGGCCTCCAGCCAGCGTCCTCCAACCAGGTTGGTTATCACTTGTCACCTCCACCCGCGCAGGTGCTGACCCGCGTTTGCAAACGAGTTGGTCGTATTGCCGCCCACTCTCCTTTCGACCCCGTCGCCGCGGAGTGCGGCCGCCGACTCCAGAAGTGATGGTAATGTCCAGCCCCGCCCCCGGTACGCCGCCCTAGCCCCAGCTGGCGCGCCGAGGTATTGTCCGGCCCCCAATCGAGCCTCAACCACGCAGCGCGCTTAACCTGTTCTTGTTCTTGTTCCTGGTGAGCGGGAGCCGGGAAAGCGCTCCAACACGGGGCCCAACGCCGGGGAGCCCGGCGCCTGTGACGGAAGGCCCCGAGCAGCCCCGGCGATTGGGAGCCTGAACTGGGAGGATTGTCGGTAGGTGGAGCAGCACGATCAGCTCTCGACGGCGGAGAAATACAACCAGTTCGTGACCCTGAGCCCAATCGGTCAGGTCGAAGACCTGACCGTGGTCGGGGCCCGAGCGGCTCACCTGCTGGGGGCCGACGGGCGCACCTACATCGACTGTTTTGCGGGCGTGTCGGTCATGAACGTCGGTCACTCGCAGGATGCGATTCTGGCCGCCGCCCAAGAGCAGATGCAGCGGCTCGTGCACTGCGGTTCCTACCTCTACAGGGTGCCGGTGGTGGCCGATCTGGCCGAGCAGCTGGCGCGCATCTCCCCTGGCCGACTTCGCAAGTCATTCTTCACCAACAGCGGGGCGGAGGCCAATGAGATGGCACTTCGCCTGGCCAAGGCGGCAACTGGCAAATCCGAGTTCATCGCCCTCCAGGCCGGCTTTCACGGTCGCACCAACGCGACCCTTTCGGTAACCGGAAACGCCAGCCGCCGGCGACGCGGTACGCCCTACCTGCCCGGGGTGGCTTTCGCGCCCGCCCCATACGAGTATCGCTGCCGCTTCTGCCGGGGGGACTGCAATCTCGCCTGCGCCGACGCGGTGGAAGACGTGATCACGATGCAAACCTCGGGCGAGGTAGCCGCCATGCTGGCCGAACCGGTGTTGGGTGAGGGCGGGCTCATCGTTCCTCACCCCGGCTACTTCCGGCGCTTGAAACAGATTCTCGACCTCCACCAGATTCTGCTCGTGGTGGACGAGGTCCAGACCGGATTCGGGCGCACCGGCCGGATGTTCGGAATTGAGCATTACGGGGTTGAGCCGCAGATCATGACGGTGGCCAAGGCGATGGCGGGCGGGTTTCCTTTGGGCGCGGCGATCGCCGAGCCAGCCATCGCCGATTCCCTCCGACCGGGCGAACACTTCTCAACCTTCGGAGGCAACCCCGTCTCCTGCGCGGCCGGGCTGGCCACGATCGAGGTGCTGGAGTCCCAGCAGCTACCGGCACAAGCGGCCGACACGGGCAGTTGGCTGATGGACCAGTTGCGAGAACTGGCGGCTCGACACGAGTCGGTTGGGGAGGTCCGGGGGCTGGGTCTGATGGTGGCCTTGGAGCTGGTCAAAGACCGCACCGGCAAGGAACCCGACGCCGCTGCGGCGATTCGAGTTCGGGCGGCGTGTCGGGAGCAAGGAGTCCTGGTGGGAGTGGGAGGGCTGTACGGGAACGTGGTCCGCCTCCAGCCGCCGCTGATCATCTCCCGGGGCGAGTTGGATCTGGTGCTTGAGTCCCTGGATGCTGCGCTGGGCTGACGCCAACGCACCACCGGGTGGCGTTGGGACCTGGGTTTCGAAACGGTAATCGGGCCTGTCTGCGCATTCCCCGGGGGCGGCACAGGCAGCCGCCGGTTCGAATCGACGCCTGGCCACCGGCGGACGCGGCGATGTCGCTTCAGTGAGGCTGTTGCGTTACGTTGATTCCAGGTCGTCGCCGCCGCCGGCCCTCGCGGCGCGCGACTGTCTCTTCAGCGCCCTGGCCGGGGGATGGGCGCTGGCCTGTGATGGAGGGCCTGCGGGCGATGACTTGGTCGCCATGGACTGGAGATGGCAGATGCAAATTGGGATGATCGGCCTGGGCCGCATGGGCTCTAACCTCGCCAAACGCCTGGTGCGGGACCACCATGAGTGCGTGGTGTTCGACGTCAACCCAACCGCGGTGGAGCAGCTATCAGAGTCGGGGATCGTGGGCGCATCATCAATTGCTCACCTGGTGGCGATGATGGCCCGACCCCGATCGATCTGGATCATGCTGCCGGCGGGCGTATCGGGGGACACGATTAGTGAGCTGTCCGACCTGCTTGACCAGGACGACACAATCATCGACGGGGGCAACAGCTACTACCGGGACGATATCGAGCGGGCGCGATCCCTCAAGGAGCGGGGGATTCATCACGTGGATTGCGGGACCAGCGGTGGTGTGTTCGGCCTCGAGCGCGGTTTCTGCCTCATGATCGGAGGCGAAACGGAGGTCGTGGCGCGCCTCGACCCGGTCTTCAAGAGCATCGCGCCCGGCATCCAAGCGGCACCCCGAACGCCGGGTCGGCAGGGTGTTCCGGCTTCGGCCGAAGAGGGCTACCTGCACTGTGGATCGAACGGGGCGGGACACTTCGTGAAGATGGTTCACAACGGCATCGAATACGGGCTCATGGCGGCCTACGCAGAGGGCCTCAACGTCCTCAAAAATGCCAACTTCGGAAACGTGGCACAGCGGAGTGATGCCGAGACGACCCCCCTTCGGGACCCCGACTTCTACAAGTACGACATCGACATTTCGGCGGTGGCGGAGGTCTGGCGCCGGGGCAGCGTGGTGGCCTCCTGGTTGCTCGATCTGACCGCCGAGGCACTCAGCGGAGATACCCACCTGGAAGAGTTCTCCGGGCACGTGTCCGATTCCGGCGAAGGGCGCTGGACGGTGCTGGCGGCCATCGATGAAGGCGTCCCGGCTCCGGTCATCAGCGCGGCTCTCTACTCTCGATTCGAATCGCGAGGCGATGCCGATTACGCCGATCGGCTGCTCTCGGCGATGCGAAAGCAGTTTGGCGGCCATGACGAAAGGAAGCCATGAGGCGTAAGCCGATCCCCTCGGCGGCCTCGCATGGTAGCGCGTCGGACGCGCTGGTCTTCTTCGGAGCGTCCGGAGACCTGGCTCACAAGAAGATCTTTCCGGCCCTCTACGCGATGGTCAAGCGGGGCGAGCTCACGGTTCCGGTGGTGGGGGTTTCATTCTCCGGTTGGAGTCTTGATCAACTCAAGGGCCGAATGGCCGACGGCATCGAGAAGTTCGGGGGAGGGATCGACGACAAGCGGGCCTTCAGCCGGTTGTCCTCGCTACTTCGATACGTGGACGGTGACTACGGCGACGAGGGCACGTTTGACCTCCTCAAGACGGCGTTGAATGGTGCCACCCGACCCACCCACTATCTGGCCATTCCCCCCGACCTCTTCACCACCGTGATCAGAGGACTGGCGGCGGTCGGACTCACCGACGACGCTCGTATCACCATCGAAAAACCGTTCGGCCACGACCTAGCATCGGCTCGCCGCCTGAACCGGGTTGCCCACTCCTTCTTTCCCGAATCGGCCATCATGCGCATCGACCACTTCTTGGGCAAGGAAGCAATCGAGAACATCGTCTATTTCCGTTTCGCGAATTCGTTCCTGGAGCCGGTCTGGAACCGCGCCCACGTGGCGAGCATCCAGATCACTCTGGCTGAAGCCTTCGGAGTTCAGGGTCGAGGCGGTTTCTACGAGACCACCGGATGCCTGCGCGACGTGATCCAAAACCACCTTCTGCAGATCGTGGCCCTGCTCGCCATGGAGCCGCCTTCGGCCATCAGGTCGGACGCGATCCGAAACGAGAAGGCGAAAGTTCTCCAGGCCATCCGACCCCTGAAATCCGACCAGCTGATCCGCGGCCAGTTCAATGGGTACCGCTCCGAGCCGGGGGTGGCCAAGGATTCGGACGTGGAGACCTACTGCGCACTTCGCCTGCAGGTCGACTCCTGGCGCTGGGCCGGCGTCCCCTTTTACCTGCGGTCAGGCAAGTGTCTGGCAGAGACGGCGGCCGAGGTTATGGTTCGATTCAAAGCGCCGCCGCAACGATTGTTCGCCGACTTCGCCAACGCAGGTGAGCGATCAAACTACCTGCGCTTCCGGCTGCAGCCGGGCAGCGCCATTGCCATGGGGGCACGGGTCAAGCGGGTCGGCAAAGAACTGGTCGGACACCAGCGGGAGCTCTACCTGCAGGACGACCATCCAGGGGAGGAGCCACCCTATGAGCGGCTGCTCGCCGATGCCCTCGCCGGCGACGCTACTCAGTTCGCCCGAGAGGACGCGGTCGAGGCCGCCTGGGCAGCGGTTGATCCGGTGCTCAGAGATCATCAGCCGGTGCTCCCCTATCGGCCGGGGAGTTGGGGGCCGGCCGCCGCGCGCGACTTGATCGCCGCTGATGGCGGCTGGCACAACCCCGTCCTGTCTCAATCCGGTGCCGAGCCGTATTCAAACTGAAAGGCACTGACGGACCCTGAGCGGCGTCGCCGCGAGGGTGACGTCGGCTAGCATTGGTCCTGCGGTGAATCCCAGGGGCGCGGCGCACGCAGGGCGGCGGCCCAGCCCCTGTTGGCAGGGCCCTGACTGATCAGCGCCTCCGCTCCCATCGCCTACCTGGGACTTGTGCTCTTGGGTGTGGTCGTCGGATCGTATGGAACCCTGATCGGGGCGGGCGGGGGTTTCGTGTTGGTACCGATTCTGCTTCTGATCTATCCCCACCAGCCGGCCTCGCAAATCACCTCGGTCTCGCTCGCGGTGGTCTTCGCCAACGCAGCATCAGGATCAGCCAGCTACTACCGGATGCGGCGTGCCGACTACCGAAGCGGGTTCCTGCTGGCCCTGGCGACGCTGCCCGGAGCGGTGCTCGGCGCCATTTTGGTGGGGGCCATCCCGAGGGCGGCCTTCGACGTCATCATGGGCGTGGCGTTGGTCGTCGTAGCGTCGTTCCTGATCGCCAGGCCACGCCGGCATCTACCCCTGCTGGCAAACTCGCGCTTCAGTGTGACGCGAACCGTGGTCGATGCCGACAAGACCTCGTATCACTACCGGTTCAACCTCGGATTGGCGATGCTCTTCAGCGTCGTGGTGGGCTTCTTTTCGAGCCTGCTGGGGATTGGCGGGGGAATCATCCACGTCCCCATGCTGGCGACCTTCTTCGCCTTCCCCGAGCACATCGCCACCGCCACCTCCCACTTCGTGCTCATTTTCATGGCCGGGACGGGGACCACCACCCACATTCTCCGTGGTGACTTCGGCTCGGCGGCCAGGGTAACCCTGGCATTGGCGGCGGGGGTACTGGTGGGGGCGCCGATGGGCGCACGCCTCTCCCGACGAGTGGGCGGGCCGATGATCATCCGGCTGCTGGCGCTGGCGCTGGCCGTGGTGGGCGTACGGCTGCTCATATCGCAGCTGCCGTTCTGACGGTGGCGCCATGCCCTCGCTCGGACCTCGATCCAGGCCGCCGCATCGACCCGAAGGGTGGAGCGGGGTCTCACGCCCGCTGTGAACACCCCGCCACAACGGTGCAGGGACTCATCAAACGCCACGGCACGCAGGTGGCGGTGAGGAGTGACCGGACCCGACCGCTTGCGACGCTGCCTCGTGCCTACAAATCCCAGAGAGCCAGGACCCTGACCGGAGACCCAGTGCCGCCGACGAAGCGGAGCGGGATGACCATGACGCCAAAACCCTGATGCATGGGAATCCGGTCGATGTTGTTGACAATCTCGGTGTGGTTGATTAGGTACTCCGCACAGGCGGTGTGGTTTGGGTACGAGAGATCCGCTGGATTGTCGGTCGAGACCGCATCGGTGAGGATGTTCACCACTCCCGAGTCGAGTATGAAGCGAGATGCTTCCGAATCCAGGCCCGGGTACTGGCTGACAAAGGCCAGGTGGTCATCCCACAGCTTTGCCGCCCCCGTGTAATAGAGCAGACTGCCGCCCCGAGGAAGGGCCTCGATTCCGGCGGCGGCCATGGCCGCCTTGACCTGTGTCAGAGTGATATTGGTCCGCGGAGCGGCCGCGGAGAGGTCGATCCAGCAGGCTGAGGTGAAACACTTGTCAATCGGAAACTGCTCGATGGTGAGGTCGGGACGATCGGGGTTGAAGTGAAATATCGCGTCCATGTGGGTCGAATCGTGGTCGCACATCGAGATGCCGTTGACCGCATATCCGCGAAAGGGCGAATCCCCAAGGCGTAGGTGGGATTCGGCGTGGGTCATATGGGGCCACACTGCCACCTTCATGTGGCCTGGGTATACCGGGATGTCGGGAGATATCTCCCGGGTCAGGTCCATCACCCGCAGGCGCTTGCCCATGAAATCGATCTCGGTCGTATCGGTGTAGAGCTTGTAATCCGCCTTCTGAGTTGCCATGCGCATAACCTCGTGTGAACGTCGCCGTATCTTTCTGCGCTGACATTACCATTCCACCGGCGTGGGGTTGGCCACCCTGCAGGGATGTTAAAAGGCGTCGCTGCCTGGTGGCTTCATCGGACTCCCGGCAGGGCTACGCGCAGGTCGGCAGCCAGTTTGGCTATCGCTTGCTATGGACTGTATGACGACAACCAACGCCATCCTCGATGGCTATGCTCCCCCGCTCTTTGATCCTGATCGTCTTACTTGGCTCCGACAAGGGCCGTCATGGCCGCGCGGGTCAGCGGTCGCCGCAGCAAGTCCCTTACCTGGGCTGCCACGGCGGTCATGAGTGTGGCGGCGATAGGACTGCTCGTCGGCTCATAACAGGCACGCGGCCAGCCGCCGCCATTGATCCGCTGGGGGCTGCTGGGGATCCGCACCGAGCACCTGGATGCAGACATGGTCGGCGCCCGCCTCCAAGTGCGCGTGGAGGCGGGCGGTGATCTGGTCAAGCTCGCCCCAGGCGACCAGGGCATCAACCACCACGTCGCTGCCCCCATCGCCCATGTCAACCTCTGCGAAGCCCAGCCGGCGGAGATTGTTGGCGTAATTTTGGAGCCGTAGGTAGTTGCTGGTGTGGGCGCGCGCGATCGCCCGGGCACGGGCGGCGTCGGTCTCCAGCACCACCGCCTGTTCAACCGCCAAGAAGGCCGCCGGACCCATGATTTCGCGCGCCGCCCGCGTGTGGGCGACCGGGACGAAATACGAATGAGCCCCGAGGCTGCGCGTGGCCGCCAGTTGCAGCATCTTGGGACCCAGCGCCGCCAGCACCAGCTGCAGATCGGTACTGGGTGGAGCGCCCTGGTAGGGAGCGGCGGCCATGGCGTCGAGGTATCTGGACATGGTGGCTACTGGTGGACCGTAGGTGTGTCCCCGGATGCCCTCGACCGAGGGGATGTGGCTCACACCCAGCCCCAGCAGGAACCGTTCCGGGTAGGCCTCGGTCAGGGTCCTCCAGCCGGCGGCGGTGGTGAAGGCGTCACGGGCATAGATGTTGGCGATTCCGGTCGCGACCACGATCCGACTGGTTGCACCCAGTAGCAGGCTGGCATTGGCGAATGCTTCACGCCTTAGCGCCTCTGGGAACCAGACCGACCCGAAGCCCAGGGACTCGATTTCCGCCGCCAGCCCTCGGGCCGCGGTCGCCGGCTGAACGTCTAGCGCCGAGGTCCAGACGCCAAATCGGCCCAACTCCACAGGACGGATGGTATCCCTTCTCGCGCCGGCGTTTCGGGACCGCGGCGATAGAAGTGGCGTCGGCGCGACTCCCGGGAGATTCCGACCCGTTTGGTCAGTCGCCTGGCCGCCGCTCCAATTGAGCTCAGGGCCGACGAGGGGAGAAGGCGGAGGTGAACTGTCCGCAGGCTCGCCGGGCCGCCGCCGGGTCGAGCGGCGCGGTCTGCGGCTGGGATCGGATGCGATCCGGAACGGTCGGGCCCATGCGGGCATCGGCGGCGTCAAGGGTCACCCAATCGACCTCCGATGTGGCACCCTGACCTCTGATGGTCGACATCGGTGCCCGAAGGCCAGGCCCGCGTCCCCGGAGCGCCCAGCCTCGGGCGCGGTTGAGGTGGTGCGGCCAGAGCCCGCCAACGGCGTCAGCGCCATCCCATGACCTTGATGGCGGCATGGTCAGACCAGCAAGGGCAGGCCGTGCGGCAGCGACCGGACCTGACTTCCCCCGCCGCCTGGGCGGGCTGCCGTGACTGATCGCCGCACCGCGGCTGGCGAGCGCCGGACCCATTTCCGACGCCGGGTCGATGAGGCGCTCCAAGACGTTCCGCTCCAAGGGGCTCTGAAGGACGCCATGGTCGGGCTCAGAGATCGCCGCACTGCCGCCTTTGAAAGCTTCGATTTCGAGCGCGGACGCGCCGACCTGATGAGGCGCCGAGGTGCCAATCTGGAGCGAATTCCGGAGCTCCTAGATCAATTCCGAACTCGTCTCGAGGGGGCGGGCGGAGTATTTCATCTGGCTCACGACGCCGACGAGGCGACCAGCATCATCGGCCAAATCTGCCAAGCCGCTGGTGCCGGAATCGTCACCAAGTCGAAGTCCATGACGAGCGAAGAAATAGAACTGAACCGGCACCTCGAATCCCTCGGCATGGATGTGGTGGAGACGGATTTGGGCGAATACATCGTCCAAAGGCGCCATGAACGACCCTCGCACATGATCGCTCCCGCGGTTCATCTGACGCTTCAGGACTGGGCTTCGGAGCTTGGGTCGGATGCGGACCGAGATGCCATCATGGCCACCGTCAGGGAGCGCCTGCGCGAAAAGTTCATTGCCGCTGCGGTGGGCATCTCGGGCGCCAACGCAGCCATCGCGGAAACCGGGACCGTGATGATCGTCACCAACGAAGGCAACGCGGATCTGACCGTTACGCTGCCCCGGGTCCACATTGCCCTGTTCGGGCTGGACAAACTGGTGGCCTCACTCGATGATGCCGTGGCCATCCTGAGAATGTTGCCGAGATCGGCCACGGGGCAGGTCATGACCAGCTACGTGAACTGGATCACCGGCCCATCACGGTCCTCAGATATAGGATTCGTTCCCGTGACCGGGGCCCATGGCCCCAAAGAGATGCACTGCGTGGTGCTCGACAACGGCCGCTCGAAGATGCTCGAGAGCCCGATCTTCGCCGAGGCCATGACCTGCATTCGCTGCGGGGCCTGCTCGAACGCCTGCCCGTCATTCATGGCGGTGGGTGGGCACCAGTTCGGGCACATCTACACCGGACCGATCGGGCTCGTGGTCAGTCCCTTCCACCACGGAAAGGAATCGATCGATCTGCCCCAATCCCTGTGTACGCAGTGCAACGCCTGCGAGGAGGTCTGCCCGGTTGGGATACCGCTTCCGAGCCAGATCCTAGAGCACCGACAACGGGCATCAAAGACGGTCCGGAAGCGGGTCCTGCTGGACCTGTGGTCGCGGCCCGAGCTTGCCAAGCGAGCTCTCAACCTGGCGTCACCGATCTCCAATCTGCTCTCGATGGGACCGCTTCCCCTGGCCGCGAGGACCTTTCAGCGTGACTTCCGCCCCGGCGGTGAGGGTTCGCCACTGACTCTGTTCAGTTCCTGCATGGGCGATCGTGTAACCCCTGAAGCCTCGCATGCCCTGGTCAAGATCGCTCGCGCAGCCGGATATCGAGTGGAGGCATCCGGCGCGCAGTGGTGTTGCGGCCTCATCTCCGCCAATGCCGGCGACCCTGAGCACGGAGCCCGACTGGCACGGGAGCTGGTCCAGGTCCTCGCCGCGTCGAGCGGGCCAATTCTGACCCCGTCGGCGTCTTGCTACGGTGCGCTGTGCACTGACTCGGTCTCCTGGGGCAGCGCCTCGGAGCAGCATTCGATCGTCGTCGCGCGCCTTCGGGATTCGACCCGATGGCTGCTGGAATTGCTCACGACCAGGCCCCAACTCATCGACCCCGATCGCCCGCGCGAGCGGGTCGCCTATCACGACTCCTGCCAGAGCCTCCGCCAATTGGGGCTCGAGGAGGAGCCCCGCCAGGTGCTGGTGCTGGCGGGCTACGAGGTGGTGGAACTCCCACACACCGCCAATTGCTGCGGCTTTGGAGGCACCTTCAGCCTCGATTGGCCCCAGGTCGCAGCGCGAATGGGGGAATGGAAGATGCAGGACCTGGCCAGCACGCAGGCCTCGATACTGACCTCGGACAACCCTGGCTGCATCGCGCAGCTCCGCTCCGCCGCCGGGCGCGCGAAGGGCAAGGTCCGGGTGGCGCACCTGGCCGAATTGGTCGCCGACCACCTGGTCGTGGCCTGACGTCAATCCCATCCAGGGGACGGCCGAACGGCCCCCGGGGCCAAGGGGCGGGGCCGATGCAACCCATCGAGACCGACCCTGTCGCTCGAGGACCAGGCCGCGATCGATCGGGCCACGGCCCCGAAGCATCGAACTGATGCCCCTGGGCCGGGCCAGTTGTGATTCGGCCGACGGGGCTCAGCCCGCTCGCGGCCCCACCCGGTCGATGGATGTTGCCGTTGAGCGACTGCGGGCCAGCATGAAAAGCCGCACCAGCACCCACCCGATCAGAGCGTAGATGACGATCGCAAACAGCGAATTGATCTCCAGCTGCACCCCTCCACCCAGGGCTGGGTTGGGAAATAGACCCCTGAAGGGGGCCACCAGCGGCTGCGTCAGCCCGTAGAAAAACTGGGCGAAGGGGGCGGAAGGATCGGCCCGAAACAATTTCATGATGACCCTGATTGCGATGATGGCCACGATCACCGAAAAGACCGTGTAGATCAGATTTGGCCACATCGAACTGGCCCGAGTCCTGGTTACCGCGCTTTCCCTGGTCACAGTTCCATGCCCATCGGCCGGATAGCCGTTAGGGTCACTCATATCGTTCGTCGGAGGCGCCGATGGATTCTCCTGATACATGGTCTAACTCCTCGTGTTCATGTTGCCGAACAAAGGCTGAGCCGCCGCCGTTGGACGGGAGGGGCCCAAACAACTAGTACGCGCCCAGATGCCGATATGATAGTCTACATATCAGCTTATGGTCTACTGGAGATAACTTGGAAGGGGATTGTGTCCCATGCTTTCCGCCCGCCCACGAAACCGCTTGAGCCCCGCCACCGAGATTGGCCTCGACGTGGACGGTCTGGTGCTTGCCCCCGGCTTTGGCGGCGGTCGCCCGAAGGGCCGGGTCCAGGAGGGCCGATCGAGTCTGCAGTCCCGGTTGGGTCGGCTGCGGGCAGCAAGGAGAAACGCGCGGATACGAAGCGTGGTCGGTTACGTGATCTGGTCAGCCATGCTTGCAACGGTGGGTGCGATCGCGCTTTTTGCACTCCTGGCCTCCTCGGCGCCAGGCCGAATCCAGCCTTAACAAGTTGATGAAGGTATCGGGCGCGAGTGTTTAGAACTTCCCAGCGCCGGGCTGCGCGGGGCGCCTAGAAAGCGCGTCCCGCACTTCAGGACCGAGAGCCTGAAGCTACCCACATTTGCGTCGGGACGTTCTTGGCAGCCCCGCCCGGCTTACCGCTATACCCGATTCCGTTCGTCGGCGAGAGCCGGGGGCACCTCCACCGGCCCCCGATCCAGACTCATATCACCGCGCCCTGCCCACCTCGACGTGAGCCTGATTGAGGTCTGACTAGGGCATGGTTGCCGGCGCCTCAGGCAGTTTGTAGGACCCCGGATCGACGCATCCGGACCCGGAGCCAGAACACGGCCAAGCCCCCAAATGCCGGTGCCGCCACCACCATCCAGGCGCCGGATCCGCCGATGGCCTCTCCGATCAAGGGCCCGATCAGGGCGCCCGATGCGAAGCTGGCGAACAGGATGCCGAAGACGGAGTGGGGTGATTCCGGCGCTGAGTTGGCGGCCAGCTTGGACATCAGGCCCGGTCCTCCGCCCACCGGCACACCGGCCGCCAATCCCGCCCCCAACACGCCCACGGTGGTCGATCCCAAGAACACCATGAGCGCCGCCCCGAGAAGAACGAACAGAAGCACCGTGGCCAGAACGCGATCCGCGCCAGCACGGTCGGCGAAGAAGCCGCCGAGAAGGCGGCTGGCAACATTGGACAGGGCCAGCCCAACCAGCGCGCCGGTCCCGACCCACGATGGGAGGTGAACGGCCTGGGCGTGCGACACGAGGTCGATGGCGGCATAGGAGCCGAGGGTGGCGCTCGAGAAGAGCATCAGCATGCTGGTCCAGACCGTGGTTCGCCTGATCAGTTGAATCTGACTCGAGGGCGGATCAGGAGAGGAGTGGATGCGAGCGGGTATCGGCGGCATCCAGAGCAGGACCAGCGCTGCCACCGCCGCCATTCCCAGTCCCAGCAGCCGGAGGGTCAGGAACCACCCGATACGGGGCGCCAGCAGAGCAACGAGGGGAGCCTCGAAAATGACCGAGGTTGCGTAGGCCGCGGTCAGACCTCCTCCCACCATTCCGATGCTCTGCGGCAGCACGCGGGAGGCGACGGCCACCGCCCCGGTGAGAGCCATGCCGCCTCCGAACCCGAGGGCCAGGGCGGAATAGAACACCACGAACGTGAAGCCGGTCGGGAAGATGAAGGCGATGCCAAAGCCGACTGCGAGCACGGCCACGCCCAGCCAACAGATCTGTCGGGCGGGGAGGCGATCGGCGAGTCGGCCGCCGACCAACGTCCCCACCCCGTAGCCGAATGGCGTGCCCGAGAATACGGCGCCGATCAGGATCGGCGACCAGTGCCACTCCGACCTGACGAAGGGCACAAAACTGCCCCAGGCGAAGACCAACCCAAACGCCAGCTGCAGCACCAATCCGGCCGTCAGGGTCCTCAACGCTAGGTGCGCTAGGTGCGGCATGGGACGGCCCGGGCCAGGAGTTTCGATTTCCAAATAGTTGCATTTCCGGTGCACGCCCTGCCCGTTGGGCGAACCCAATCAATGGCCGGCCGGCGTCGGCGCCGAGTCCGGTGCCATGATCATCCGAGACGATGCGGGACAGTGATCGCGTCCGCGAACCGATCTACCTCGAAAGCGGCGCAAAAAGAGTATTTGCCTGCTCGATCGCCTGGCCGGGCTGGGCCCGCTCGGCTAAGACGGAGGCGGCGGCTCTGGCCGCTCTGGCCGCGGCTGCGCCGCGCTACGGTCCCATCGCCGATCTGGCCGGGCTGGGGTTTGATCGCGAGATGGGGCAGCGCATCACTGTCGTCGACCGCCTCCTCGGTGACACGACGACGGACTTCGGCGCTCCCAGCAAGGCGCTTCCGAGGGATTTCGAGACCCAGTCGCCCGAGCAGATCGCCCGCGACGAGTCACTGCTCCGGGCGATTTGGACGTGGTTCGATCGGGTGCTCAGCCTGGCCCCCGCCGAATTACGTAAGGGCCCGCGTGGGGGAGGGCGGGACCGCGACGACATCGCCCGACACGTGTTGGCGGCCGAGTCCGTATACGCCCGCAGAATCGGCATCGACACCTCGCGTTCGGACCGCGTGGACCCGTCTGCTCAATCGCCTATAAGGACGGCACTTCTGTCCCGTTTGCAGATCCGCCCCGCAGACCTGAAGACGCCAACAGCTGGGAGATGGCCGGCGCCCTACGCCCTGCGCCGCATTGCCTGGCACGTCGTCGATCACGGCTGGGAGATTGAGGACCGAAGCGCACCCGGAGCCCAAGGCCTCGGCGCAACGCCCCACAGCGTCGCCAGTCCGCTCCTAGCGTCCTCGGAAAGCGAAGTCTGAGCCTAGGTCCTCAGCTGCGGCTACGCCGCCGAGCCGCTTGTTCGTCACGGAAACGGTACTGGTCGGTGCGCCGAGGGGCGGCAAAAGTCTGAAATCTCCACCAGCGCCGAAATCGATAGGCGCGGCCCGGACCGATTCGACAAGCCACCGCTCCAGCTGTGAAGGGGGCGGGATCACCTGGTGCGCCGGGCGCTGCGTTCGCCCCCAGGCTGAGATCGCTCAACCCGGGATGGAGCGGGAGAGGCTGGAGCTTGGGGAGTCTGAACCTGCTTGTACTCGGTCCACAGCACCGTGGCCGTGGCCTGCAGTAGGCCCGCCAGCGGGGCCCCGAAAAGGGCTCCCCAGATCCCAAAAAGCTCCGTTCCAGCGACGAGCGCCACCAACGCCACGGCAGGATGGATCCCGATGGCCCGGCCCATCACACGCGGACCCACAACGTCGCCCTCGATGATGTGAACGATGACGAAATAGCCCAGCACAATCAGGCCCAGGATCCAGCCTTGGAAGAGGGCGATCAGCACGCACAGGAGGCCGGATACGAGCACTCCAACGATGGGAATGAATTCCATGAAGAAGGCCAGAACACCCAGCAGTACGGCATAGTTGACCCTCAGGGCCGCCATTCCCACGCCCACCAGGACGCCTACCAGCAGGGCCATGGTCAGGGTCCCGCGAACGTAGCCTCCGACCACCTGATTGACGATCAGGACCATGCCCGTGACCGTCCGGCGCTGCGCACCGGGGGGAGCCTCGCGCCGCAGCCAGCGCCCGATCGCCGGACCATTGACGGTTAGGTAGATGCTCAATATCAACACCAATACCGTGTCCAGAATCGTCCCCGCCGTCGAGGCTATGACCCCCGCTGCGCCACCCGCCAAATGCTCGCCGGCGCCCTGAAGGGCGTGGACCAGTCCGGTCTCCGTTGACGTCAATTGCTCCTTGGTGATGGTGATGCCCCAGGGTTTCACGACACCCAAAACCTGGGGCTCCAGTTGACGGGCTTCGCTGGCGTACGCCGGCAGGCGCGCGACCAGGGTCTGGACCTGCGTGGCGGCCGTCACCACGACGATCCCCAGCAATCCGAACACCACCGCAAAACCCATCAGGAAGGCGATCGCGACCGCCACTGCTCGGGGTACAAAACGATTCAGGCGGCGGACCAGAGGGGTGAGGGCGTAGGCGATAACAGCGCTAAATACAATCGTCATCAGGGCTCGCGTTACGTGGCTCAGGAGCCAGCCGGCGACCAGCACCACCGCCAGCCAGGCCAGGATCGTGAGCGGAGCCAAGAGCGCGGTCGACCAGCGGGACGAGCCTGGAACAGCCATGGGCGCGTTCAGCCTATCGGGTTTGCGCACAGGCAGGCGGAGCCGAGTTTGGGTGATGATCGTTGTCATGAATCGGTCGCCTTCAGGTGGCTCGAACCCACCGCGGCGAGCCCAGCGCCGGGTACAACATCGCAACGCGAAGCCAACTTCTGGGCCCCACCCCGGAGACCCTCGCCTGCCCGTTCGTGGGTCGGCCGCCCGCCAGCGCCTGACGAAGCGAGTCGAATCCCTGGCCAGGTCGGCGTCAACCACCTTTCCGGGCCGATTGATCGACAAATTCGGCACCGACAATGGGCCCACGCAAGCGGTGTCAATCGCCTGGAACGCGCTCCAGTCGATCTTTCCGATCGCTCTACTGATCGCCACCGTTCTGGGGCTGGTACTGTCCCGGGTGGGGGTGACTTCGGATGCCGTCTATCGCGCCGTGGTCACCATGATCCCGGACCCGGTGGCGCAGTCACAGGCACTGGACGCGCTGCAAAAGGTACAAACCAAGACGGGTCTGTTTGCGCTCCTCGGAGTGCTCGGATTCATATGGTCCGGCTCCAACCTCATCGGCGCCATGGAACAGTCCTTCGACCTCGCCTACGGCGTTCCAATGCGATCCTTCCTGCGTCAGCGGCTGGTCGGAGTCGGGGTCATGTTCCTGTTCGTGGTCCTGGCGGGGATGGCGCTCGGCACCGCCGCCTTCTTGCCTGCAGCGGCACACCTGCCGGGACTGCCGCGATGGCTCGTCGGCGACAGCGCCGTCGTGACTCAGATTGTGATCGGGGCGTTCGCAGGATCACTCATCTTCCTGCTCCTCTACTACGTGGTGCCGAACCGTGCGCAGCGCCTGAGTCAGGTGTGGCCCGGGGCCGTGATCGCAGGATGTGCGTTTGAGGCGTTGGTGTTGGCGTTCCCGATTTACCTACACCTGGCGGGCGGAAGCATGAACCAATATGGCAAGACCTTCGGGCTTCTCTTCATCGTCATGCTCTTCTTCTACGTGCTCGGCCTGATCACGGTTTTCGGCCTGGAGATCAATGTCCTGCAGTTTCCGAATCCCGTCAGCCCGGGTCCGGATGCGAATTCCACAGGAACTGATTCGACCTAACGACGACGCCCACCCAGCTCTTGGGGCCGGACGATCATGGTGCGTTGGTCTGGCCATGGGGGATGGCCCGGGCGCTGCCAGAACGACCGGTTCGGGGATCACGGGTGCATCGCTCCCCGAGCGCGATGCACCCACGCATCCGACCCGTGGTTGGAGACCAAGGGTCGGGAACTCCCTTCGTCACTCGATGACGGCGGTCACGTCGACCTCGTACAGCACCTCGGGCAGGGCCAGCGATTGAACCCCGATCAGAGTCGTCGCGGGAGGGGTCCCGTTGAAGAATCGGCTTCGCACCTGGCTCACCAGGGTGCGGTGAGCAGGCTGGTAGCCGACCACATAACTCACCATCTTGACCACGTCGGACCACCCGCCACCAGCGGCCTTGAGTGCAACCTCCACGTTTGAGTAGGCCTTCTCGATCTGGGCCTCGAGGTTGGTGGGGTCAGCGATCTTGCCTTCCTCGTCGTAAGCCGTCTGGCCCGCAATCGTCACCAAGGCCCCTCCGCGGGTGGTGATGACCTGGGTGTAAATCGGAGGCTTCCAGAGCCCATCTGGGTTGAAGTATTTCTTTTCCATCGATCGTCCTCCTCGGAACACTGGCCTAGCCGACGTATGCGTGGACGTAATTCTGTTCCAAACGGCACCCGGCACGTTTCGGCAGGCGGATGAACCGTGCCTCGCTGGGAACTGCCAATTCGCCGCCGTCGACGTCATCCAGACCAGCGCCGAGCACCATTGGCATTGATAGCACCCCCGTAACTTTCGGCTACAGTGATGATGGATAATCCAAATGAAGGAATCTGCGCCCGTACCCTCATCGATCGCCATCGTTGGTGACCTGGCAGATGATCTGCGGCGGGTGGTGGACCTTCAGATCCAACTGGCCAAGGCGGAGTTGCGCGAGGTGGCCATGTCCAACGCCGTGGCGGCCGCCTGCTTTGGTCTGGCCGCGACGCTGGCCACCATCATCCTGCTTGTGGTGATTCCGGTGATACTTGTGGTTGGTCTGCCGTGGCACTGGCAGGTGGCGGTGATCTGGGGTGCGATCTACCTTCTGGCGGCGGCGGTTCTGGCGCTCGTCGGCCGGTCGAGGCTTCGCCTCGGTTGGCCCCGGAAGACGATGGGTGCATTGAGGGAGGGCAAGCAATGGGCGATTCGACTGATGACATCGAGCAAGAGCTGAACGCCACCAGAGCGAATGCGGAGGAGAAGGTCCTCGTACTCCGCCGCCGGACCAGGAGGCGAGCGCAGCAGTTGGCAAGGGTGGGGTTGGTCGTATCCGCTGCCGGGCTGGCGGTTGGGGCCGTCGCCGTAGCGGTGACGGTGCGCAGGCGTGTCTCGCGCCGGACCGGCCTGACCGAGCGATTGTCGTCCCCGCTGCGCAACGGGTTGCTGGCGGCGACAAAACGGGTTGCCGATCGGCGCGGCCGCCATCGACCTACCAGGCCGATCGAACCATCGGGCCCTGGACTGAAGATGGGCCTTCGATTCAGCGAGTCGTTGGGGACCGCCTTGGGATCGGCCATCGCCGCGAATGTGATTCGGCGCCTGATCAGCGGGCGGGCTCGGGGATCGTTGGACGCCGAGTCGACCCGTGCGGAGTCATCCGAGCCTCGCCAGTGGCGGAAGGAGAAGGGATAGCAATGGGATTTAGTCAATATCACGAACCGGCATCCGAGCTGACGCCGGAAGTGCGCACCTACGCCCGCATGATCACGTCGATGACCGAGGAGAGCGAGGCCATCGGATGGTATGAGCAGAGAATGTCGGTTGAGACCGACCACATCGCTCGAGCCATCATGCGCGAGGCACAGAAGGAAGAGTTCAAACACTTCAGCATGGATCTGGAATTCCTGCTCCGCCGAGAGCCGGTGTGGAGAGAGATCGCCCAAGGCATCCTCTTCACGACTGGCGACATTGTCGAGAGCGGCGCAGAGGCGGAGGAAAAAGCGCCGGACCAATCCTGACCAGGGGTCTGGCGCCCCCGCGCGTCTGCATTCCGAAGTACGGACGCCGGTTGGCGCCGGCCCGAAGCGAGAAAGCGGGCGCGGAGGGGGCTTGGCTCGACCTCCAGTCCCGCGCTTATCCGGCCTCGGACCAGGGGATGGATTGGTCGTCAAGCCGCGAGCCGGTCCTCGATCGGTGCCCGCGCTCACCGGCGGCGGCTGATTCCTCGTCGCCCACCCGGCGCGTGAGCAGATCGCGCGGGGATTGGAGGGGGCCGAAGAACGCCTCCAGAGCCGGATCGCGCGCCGGATGCGGGGCCTGGGTGGGGTCAAACCGCTCCCAGTTGTAGCCCCGTCGGGCAAACCACTCCGGGCTTTCCGGACTGATGATGGCCACGATGCCGCCGGGCTTGGTGCAGCGCTCGATCTCCACTAGGGCCAGCACCTCTGGACCCAGGCTCGCGCACGCCACAGTCAGGTCCGCCCACCCGGTGCTGATCGGCAGCCGGTGGCGCATTCCGGCCACCACCATCGCGGCGGGATGCCGCCTCGAAAGCGCAGCCCGCAAGCCGGCGGAGGGCTCCACCGCGACCACCATGTCGGCCTGGCCGAGAAGTTCCCCGGTCAGCCTTCCGCTCCCCGCTCCGACCTCCAGAACGCTCCGAACAGGTAGGGGCAATGCATTCAGGACGGACGGATGGACGGGCTCAGCTCGGGCGAGCTGATCCCACCGCTCGGGCGCAAGATGATACACAAGGGGCCAGAACATGGCGCGCACAATTCGATGCTGTGCGTCGAGGTCGCCATTCCATGCGGCGCGCATTTCGCCGACCGGGACCCAACGCACCGCCTCGTCACGAACGAACCGAGGCAGGCGCAGAAAATCCCCAAATCCAAAGCTCCGACTACCTGGCGGCGCGACACGGACCGCCTCTGGGTATTCCACCCACACTCCTTCGATGAAGGTTGCTAACTCACGACGCAGCCCGCTGACAGCGGTCGGCAACGACTTGATATTGCCGCCGTATGGTTATCGGTCCATACCACCATAACCCAAGGTGGCGATCCTGTCCGACCCTGCCGGGCGCCGATCGGGGCAGCTCAGTCGCTGGTCGGAGGCACACCCGAGTCACTCACGAGGGCGGCGGATTCTACTTCAACGCGATCGGCCACCGAGCTGGGATCGCCCAGGGCCCGTCGCTGGTAGTCGGACAGCGCGGGGCAGGCGGCCAGACTGAGCGCCGACGCTCGGTCCTTCTTCGAGTTGACGATGACGGCAAAGGCCCGCTCGATGGTCCACTCGGGGTGTGGGCGTTCCTCCAGCACCATCTCCTGGTTGGGGCTGACCGCGCCCTCCTGAAGGGTGCGCAAATGCCAGCCCACCCGACCGGTGACCCGCCACCGTACAGCCAGGTCCTTGATGTGGAAGCGCCGAGCCAGCTTCCAGCATGGAAGACGCGGCTGGGTCACCTGGACAACGGCTTCGCCCACGGTGTAGATGTCGCCAATGCAAACGGAGTTCTCCGTTTGGCCGATGGTTGTGAAGTTCTCCCCAAACACCGAATAGGCCAGGTCCGGCAGGCCCAGTTCCGACCGCCAATAAGGGTAGTGCTCGGCGGGATACACGTTTACCGACCGATCCACTCCACCATGGACCTTCCTATCGCCCTGTGAGTCCCCTTCGAGGTTGATCAGTCCGAGCCGGACCGGGTGGTCGATCGGCGATTTGAAGATGGACGAAAACCAGGGCCGGCGGAGCACGTCCGGATCACCCTCCTGGCCCCTCTGCTCGGGCATACCCACGTTGACTGAAACCACCGTCGCCGTAGCGGTACTCAACAATTCCTCACCCTGATTACGCCGTCATCGATGGGCGGTCCCATCCGGTTGGGCCGACTTTGGCCTCCCGATCATGATATTCCGCCTCAACCACACCATGGAGCTCGCGTCGCCCGGCTCTAGCTCGAGGCCAGGTCGGCGAGAGCATCTTCCATTCCGCGATGGAAGGTCGGATAGGCGTAGATCATCTCGCGAAGTTGCCCGGTTGGGACCCGGGCCTGTACCGCCAAAGTCAGGAGGCCGAGGATCTCGCCGCCCGCCGGGCTCATCGCGGTGGCTCCCACGAGGTGTCCCCGGTCGACATCTTCGACCAGCTTGATGAGGCCCCGATTGCCGGCCTTGTGGATCCACCCCCGCGCCGTCTTCGACTGGTCGGCGACCCCGGTCTTGACCCTGATCCCGGAGGCTCGGGCCTGAGCCTCGGTGAGGCCCGCCGCCCCGATCTCGGGATCCGTGAAGGTGACTCGAGGCAGGGCGTGGTAGTCGGCCTCGGCGTGGGGCCTTCCCAGGATGTCCGCGACGGCAATCCTGGCCTGATACATGGACACGTGCGTGAAAGCGCCGTGGCCGGTCGCGTCGCCCACCGCCCAGAGACGCTCGCCGGCGCGCATGTGGTTGTCCACCCCGATGTGGCCCTGCTCGAGACTGCCACCCCCCTCCTCGAGGCCCAAGCCGTCGATATTGGGGTGTCGCCCAACCGACACCAGAAGCCGATCCACCGAAAGCGTGGCTCCTGAACTCAGCCGGATTGCGACTCCCGCGCCAGCTGCCGCCACCGATTCAGCCCGTGTTCCCAATCGAACGTCGATACCCTCCTCGCGCAGCACGTCAGCCAGGAGGTCGCCGGCCTCGGGCTCCTCAGTGGCGAGCAGCCGAGGTGCGGCCTCGATGATGGTGACACCGACGTTGAAGCGAGCAAAGGCTTGGGCCAGTTCGACTCCAATCGCTCCCCCGCCTAGCACCGCGAGCGAGGTCGGCAGCGACTGGGCGGCGATGGCCTCGCGGTTGGTCCAGTAGCGGAGCCCGGCCAGACCTGGAATGGGTGGAATCGTGGACGTCGTACCCACGTTGAGCACAATGGCGCGCGAGGCTTCAAATTCCCGAGAGCCAGCCACCACCCGGTAGCCGCCGACCAATCGGGCGCTGCCGCGCACGAACTCGCCCCCCTTGCGGAGAAAGCGGTCGACCGCCACCTTGTCATCCCACTCGTCGGTCGCCTCCGCTCGAATTCGCCTCGCCACCATCGACCAATCGGGATCCACCCGGGAGCCCCCGGCCATGATCGGGATGCGTCGGCCCTCCGCCAGCAGGTCGCCCGATCGGATCATCATTTTCGAGGGCACGCACCCCCAGTAGGGGCATTCTCCACCGACCAGTTCGCGCTCGACACCGATCACTCGAAGCCCGGCCTGGGCGAGGGCTCCGGCCACTTCCTCTCCCCCCGGTCCCATGCCGACGACGACGACGTCCACCATCTCAGTCATCGCTTCCTCCCGCAAACTGTGGCCGCGGCTGAACACCGCGCCGGGCCCGCGGGCGCGGAACTCTGCGTCGAGGCTTCATCTGTCTCCCTGATCCGGTTTAACACGGTGCCGTGTCCAGCGGCGGCGGCCAAACCTACCCCTGCCCGACCGGTACCGGCGCGGGCAGCCGCTCAGGGGCGCCCCTTAGCCCGATCAGATTGACCGCTGCCCCTAGGATAAAGAGGACAGCGCAGATCAGGGCCACGAGGTGGAAGCCGCTCGTCGCCGCGCTCGCCGCGGCGGCGCGAAGGGACACCTGGGCGGGCGGCACCATGGGGCTCAAGCCAAGGCCTCGAACGCCAAGTTGGGCAACGAATACGGCGGTGACGGCCGAGAAAAGTCCGGCCTGAATCAGCTGCGGTCCAACCCGGGCTACCGCATTGTTGACGGCCGACGCGACACCAGCGTGCGCCTCCGAGACCGAGGCCATCAGGGCGGCTGTGAGGGGCGCCACCATGAGCCCGATTCCGACCCCATAGGTAACGATGCCGGGAAGGATCTGGAGCATAAAATCGGTCGGCGGGATGAAGCTGTTGAGCTGGCCGAATCCCAATCGCCAGGCGCGGCTGGTCGAAGGCACCAGGGCCAAGTAGCTCGCCCCGAGGGCCATCAGCAGCGGCCCCACGGTGAGGAAGAAGCGCGGCCCCCGGCGGGCGGCCCAGCGCCCGGCGGCGGTGGAAAGGAGTATCAAGGCCACGCTGGATGGCAATCCGATAGCGCCAGCCGCGGTCGCGGTGTACCCCAGCACACCCTGGCTGAATAGGGGAATCCAGTAGAAGAGCGAGTACAGACCCCCGTAGATGAGGAAGGTCGAGATGTTGATGACCGTGAATGGCCGCGCACGGAAGAGGTCGCGCGGCACCAGGGGATGGCTGGATCGCCGCAATTCCAAGGCCAGGCCGACCACCGCGCACGCTCCCAGAGTGACCAGGGCTACCCCCCCCGGTCCGCGCCAACCCCTTTCCTCTCCATAGATGGCCCCAAACGCCAGGCCGCCACAGGCCAGGGCGACCAGCGCGGCCCCCGCCCAGTCCAACCGTTGGCCGCGTCCGTGGGGCGTCTCCGCCACCCCTGCCCGCGCCGCCACGACGGCAGCAGCCGCCAGAGGGACGTTGATCAAGAAAACCAGGCGCCAACTGGCGACATCAACCAGGATCCCTCCCAGCAGGGGGCCCAGCACCGTAACCGCGCTCGTCCCCATGGTCCACATCCCGATCGCACGCCCTTGTGCGTCACGCTGGAACTGGCCTCTCAGGATGGCCAGCGAACCCGGAACCAAAAGCGCTCCGGCCGCGCCCTGCAACATTCGGGAGACGATCAGCATCTCCATGTTCACGGCCAGCCCGCACAGCACCGACGCGGCGGCGAAGCCGATCACCCCCAGCAGGAAGATTCGGCGCCGACCGAACCGGTCCGATATCGCGCCCGCCAACACCAGCAGCGAGGCCAGGGTCAGGAGGTAGGCGTTGTAGACGTAGGTCTGGGCCTCGAGGACACCGAGCAGGTGAGCGGGCAATTCACGGCCGATGCGAGGCAGCGCGACGTTGACCACCGTGCCGTCCAAGAAGACCATGGCCGAGCCCAAAATGGTCGCCAGCAGGGCGGCCCGGGGCCGGAATGCTTCGGCTCCGACGCGACCGCCGCCGGTCGCGCCGCCTGCAGCCCTCAATGCGGGGAGCGGGCCTGGGAGTTCGACTCTTCGACCGAAGCGGCCATGATCGCGGGCACCGTGAGAATCCCCAATTCGCGCCCGTCCTGATGGATCAGAACGCGGTCGGTGCCGCCAAGCAGCATGCTGGACAGGGCCGACCCGAGCGATTGGTCGGGCCGCAGGCGCGGCAGGCCGTCCGAAGCCGGACTCGCCGGCTCCAGTCGGGCCTGCTGAATGGGTACCACCGCCAGCCGCTTCAGGGCCCGATCGGGACCCAGGAATTCGGCCACAAAAGCGGTGTGAGGGTTGCCCAGAATTTCAGCCGGGGACTGGTATTGCTCCAGCACCCCACCCTGCCGCAGGATGGCGATTCGATCGCCCATCTTGACCGCCTCATCGATGTCGTGGGTGACGAAGACGACCGTCTTGCGCATCACCCGCTGGATCCGGAGGAATTCGTTCTGCAGCCGATCGCGGGTGATTCTGTCGATTGCCCCAAAGGGCTCATCCATGAGCAGAATTGGTGGATCGGCACCCAGGGCCCGGGCCACCCCGACCCGTTGCCGCTGGCCTCCTGATAGCTGGGATGGGTAGCGCCCACCAAATTCGGCAGGATCCAACTCGATCAGCTCCAGGAGTTCCATGACACGCTTTTTGATGCGCGCCTTATCCCAACCCAAGAGCCGTGGCACGGTGGCCACGTTCTGGGCCACGGTCAGGTGGGGGAAGAGCCCAACCTGCTGAATCACGTAGCCCATCCGCAGTCGCAAGAGCACAGGATCTATGCGAGTCACGTCCTCGTCGTCATGAAGGATGCGCCCCGAGGTCGGCTCCACCAGCCGGTTGATCATTCGAAGTGTGGTCGTCTTGCCACATCCGGAGGGTCCGACGAGCACACAGGTCTCGCCCGACTTGATCTCCAAAGAAAGCTCGTTCACCGCCACCTGCCCCTGCGCCCAACGCTTGGTCACGCGATCCAGCGTCAGCACGCCAAGGCACCTCCTACATTTGTGTGATGGGGCACCTGACCGCGCAGCCGTGGGTGCAATGGGACTGGCTCGGCCGCCACTGGGGAGACGTGCTCCAGGCGACCCTTCAGCACCTTGAACTCACCGGCGTGGCCGTCGGTGTCGGCCTCAGCCTGTCCCTGCCGCTGGGCGTTCTGGCCCACCGCCACCCACCCCTGCGGGGACTTGTGCTGGGCATTGCCGGTGCACTCTATACCGTTCCCTCACTGGCACTGTTCGCCCTCCTGATTCCATTCACCGGGTTGTCCATCGTGACCGCAGAGGTGGGACTTGTCAGTTACACGCTTCTCATATTGATCCGGAATATTGTGGTTGGCCTCGATGGGGTGCCAGCCGAGGTTCTGGATGCTGCGCGTGGAATGGGCTACCGCCCTCGGGCTCGACTGATCCGGGTGGAATTGCCGCTGGCGATTCCAGCCATCATCTCCGGTCTCCGGGTGGCCACCGTCACCACCGTAGGTCTGGTCACCATAACCGCACTGCTGGGCCTGGGAGGTCTGGGCCAACTCATTTTGCAGGGTCTGGTCGAAGACTTTCGCACTCCCCTTCTGGTGGGGACGCTGGGGTCGGTCGCGCTGGCCGTTCTGGCCGACCTGGGGCTGGCTGAGATCCTGCACTCGCTGGCTCCCTGGAGCCGGGCGTGAGCGTATTCGGCGCAACCCTGCACTGGTTTTCTGATCCTACTCACTGGTCGGGCCCTGACGGAGTCCCGGTTCGGGTCGAGGAACATGCCCTGATGTCGCTGGCGGCCACGGCCACCGCTGTCGCCCTGGCACTGCCCCTGGGACTTCTGATTGGACACTGGGGCAAGGGTGCGCTGCTGACTGTGAACGTGTCCAACCTCGGGCGCGCCATCCCGTCCTTCGCGATCCTCGTGATCGCTCTGCAACTTGTCGGTATCGGGGCCAAGCCCGCCTTCCTGGCGCTGGTGGCGCTAGCCATACCGCCCATCCTGACCAACGCGGTGACCGGGATCAGCCAGGTAAGTCCGGAATTGACAGATGCCGGGCGCGGGCTGGGCATGAGCGAAATCAGGATACTGACGCGGGTCGAGATCCCCAACGCCACGCCCCTGATCATGGCCGGGGTCCGCAACGCCGGCGTGCAGGTGGTGGCGACGGCCACGTTGGCTGCACTTGTAGCATGGGGAGGGCTCGGGCGCTATATCGTGGATGGTCTGTACCAGCGCGATGACGCGCAGGTTTTCGCCGGTGCCGTCTTGGTTGCCATCATGGCCGGCGCGGCAGAATTTGCGCTGGCGGCCCTGCAGTGGATGGTGACCCCTCGAGGCCTGAGGCCGAAGAACTCAATCACGTTACTGCGGATGGGCCGAGGCCAGTCCACCATATCGGCACAGGAGGGAATCGGGAATTGAACTTCAATAGACGATGGCTCTGGTCCCCGATGGCGGTCGTACTCGGAATCGCGCTGGCCGCCTGCGGATCCTCTCCGCCGAAGGCCGGGAAGGGCAACATCACGGTGGCCGGCTTCGCTTTCCCAGAGAGTTCGATCATGGCCTACGTCTACGGCGAGGCCCTGGGCGGAGCCGGCTACACCGTCAGTTACAAGTTGAACCTCGGCACTCGAGCGGTGGTGGAGCCGGCGCTGGAAAGTCGGCAGATCGACCTCTATCCCGGGTACACCGCCAGTGACCTCGAGTATCAGGACAAGAATGCCGGCTTGGCCGGTGGTGACGCGGCCACCAACAACGCCAAACTGAACACCTTCCTCACACCGAAAGGCTTGGAAGCGCTGACACCGTCGAGTGCCCTCGACACCAACGCCTTCGCCGTTAAAGGCGATCGCCAAGCAGTACAACCTCAAAACGCTGTCCGACCTGGCACGGGTCTCGAACAAGCTCGTCTTCGGCGCCCCACCGGACTGTCCGACCAATGCCCTCTGCGCACCCGGTCTGAGCCGGGTCTATGGCATCAAATTCAAATCCACCCAGCTCTTGGATCTGGACGGGCCGGCCACGTATGCGGCACTCGACAGCGGCACGGTTCAGGTGGGAGAGGTTTTCTCCTCTGACGCAACCATCAGCAGCCACGGTCTGGTGGTGCTGACCGACAACAAGCACCTCGAGGCGGCCGACGATCTCGTGCCGATCGGTCGGACCAGTGTGCTGCGGGGCGTCGCCACCACCGTCTTGAACAACGTCTCATCAAAGCTCACCACCTCAGCACTCATTGCGATGAATGCCAAGGTGGCGATCAACCACGCCGATCCCAGCCAGGTGGCCTCCGCCTGGTTGAAGAGTCACGATATTAAAACCTGAGCGGGGGCCAGCCAACGTCGCGAGCGCGGCACACGCTCCGCAAACCGTGTTCCTCTAGCGCGGCCGGCTGAATCGCGGCCAGCGCCGCGCCCAAACCGCGGAACACGCCCGGGACCGGGTTGTGCTTGGGCCGAGCGCCTGGGGCCGATCCCCTTCAGACCTGCCCCGAAGGGGGTGGCTAAGGGGTCCGCGGGAGTCCGGATTCGACGCTCTTGTGGCGCTCCGCTCAACGTTGCGGCAGATGCGGCCACCGAAGTGGCGCCACCGGCCTTTGACGAATGCGCCGAAATCGGGAGCCGCAACGACTCCAGCCGGCCGCCGGTTGGCGATCAGCCCTCAGCGACGGGCAAGAACGGCTCCAAACTCGCGAGATCCTCAGGCGAAAGGTTGGTGAAAAGGGCCAGGTCGTCACCGCGCTGAAGGAGACGCCGAGGGAAGATCACCTCGTGCTTGAAAAAGCCCCCGGGCTGGAGCACGACGCCGATCAGTACGTCCCCCTCCAGGAGTACCTCTTTGACCTGACCCAACTTCTTCCCCCCAGGTGCCATCAGGTTCTCGCCACGACCAATCTCAATTGCGTCGGCGGCCTTGTCCGCGGTTTGCTCGAGTCCAGGGATGGTGATCCCACTGCTTCCCACCGCCACCACCTGCATCAACGCCTCGCCTCGACTCAACGGCCGGTAGTGGTACTTGAGGTAGGGGGGCAGCCGCCGCACCTGATCCGCGGTGATGAGCAGGTCGATGCGATCGCGGGTGACCTTTCCAACTTCGCTCATCCGAACCACGACCTCGTCCACCAAAAGTGAGGAGCCGGGTGTCAGAACGTGACCGGTGAACCATTTGCTCTCCTGAACGATGAGCGCCTCAGGCTGGAAGCCTTCCTGCTGCGCGATCATCGCTTCGAGATCGCCGACGTGCTTGCCGTCGCTGGACCAGATGGACACGCCCAATCGGAGGTAGGTCTCTTCACTCATTTGTCACACGCCAAAGTACACCCCAGGCGTGCCCACCGACGTGATCGGAGCGCGGGGGCCTGTGGCGCCGATCGCGCCCACCCAACCAGGGGCACCATGAGAAGCGCGATTCCAACCAACACCCCCCGCCACCCGAACCCCACCGTCAGCGCCGCGGCGAGAGCGAGCGGGCCGAGGACGGCGCCGACCGAGCCGGCCAGCGTGCGACGTTCACCTCATGGCGCCCCGGCTGAAGGTCCATTAGCGACGCCTGGGCGAGGCCCACGAAGGCCCACGAAGCGGGAGAGATGACCATGAAACCGAGAAGGAGCCAAGCGAATCCTGGCGCCAGGGCGGCGGTGCCGAGCCCGGCGACAAAGGCGAGGCCCCCGATGATCATGATCAGATGTCGGCGACCAGACCCAATGCCGGCTCGATCGCGGCAGCGACCACGCTGGGCATGCCCAGCAGGAATCCGATCTGAGCCTAGCTCAGTGCGAAATCACTGCGGATCAGGGGCCAGGCCGCCTCCCGAACCCCAAATACGACCTCATCCGCAGCCTCTATCACGAGGAGCAGGACAAGAAAGCTGAAAATCCGGCCCTAAGGCCGGATCCCTCAGCCAGGCATCAGCGCGAGTCCAACAATCGGCGGCACGGAATAGCGGCGGCAAGGCGTGGGCGCCAGCTTTGATGGCCCGGGAGGTCTGGTCCCGTGGCGTCAGCTCAAGGATCGCTGAGCGGATGCTAGACTTCTGCCCGGCGCCGGAAATCCTGCGGTCGGCGCCCAGCGCAGCCGCGGCCGGGGCGGATGGATTCAGGATTAGGAGGACTTGGTGCCGGTCATCGATCTTCACGCGCACGTCACTCCGGACCGCTTCAAGGCCGCCATCCAAAGCCGTGGCGAGTGGTACGGACTCCGATCACACGTCGGCGAGCTCCAGTTCCCAGGCTTTCGGCTCGGCGTCGAGGACCGTCTCGCGCAGATGAAGGCTCTTGGCGTGGACGGGCAGGCCCTGTCCCCCAACGTGGGCTTCTTTCAATACGACAGGGATCTGAAGACCACCCAGGCGATAGCGCGCGAATGCAACGATGACATCGCCGACATGGTTGCGCAGCATCCGGACGTGTTCGTCGGCATCGGTACGCTGCCCCTGCAGGACGTGCCCGCCGCGATCGTCGAGTTGGACCGACTGATGCAGCAGCTCAATTTCAAGGGCGTGATCATCGGCGATCACGTCAACGGCCACACCTATGACGAACCGCAGTTTCGCCCTTTTTTTGAGGCCGCCGAGAGCCTCGGCGCATTGCTCTTTTTCCACCAGAGCGGCGGCACCGTGGTGAAATCCAGGATCGAGCGATTCTTCCTCGGCAACTCGGTCGGAAACCTGACCGAGCGGACTCTCACGTTTGGCGCCCTCGTCCTGGGAGGGGTGGTGGATAGATACCCCGGGCTCAAGCTACTGCTCGCTCACGCCGGCGGCTACACGGCCTTCGGCGCCAGCCGGATGGACAAGGCGGCGGGGGTGCTGGAGGAGGGAGCGGACGCGACGCGCGGCTTCGTGCCGCCGCTCGATCATGAGGGGAGCTCCGCGCCGATGCACCGGGCTCCGAGCTCATACCTGAGCAGCTTCTACTACGACTGCTGCACCTTCTCGGGGGCAACGCTTCGATTCCTCATCGATCAGGTGGGCATCGATAAGGTCGTCCTCGGCAGCGACTACCCGGCCCCGATGGTTCTGGGCGACGCCGCCCATTGGGTGCGGGGGCTGGACTGCCTCACCGAGACCGAGAAGAACGCCATCCTGGCCGATAACCCGGCCCGACTGATTGGTTGGTCGCCGGCACCGGGCCAGGCATGACGACATGCGCGGCCGAGCCCACGTCGGGTGGCAAACTCGGGACCTCCTCGGCCGGCCGCGCGTGGAGGTCTGACCCCGACTGATTGGATCGTGGTCAGCGCCAGGGCCGGCAAGCTGACGATCTCGGGCAAGCCGGAACTGGACTGGCCTAGGCCAACACGACATTGAAGTCGAGGGCCAGGCCCGAGACCATCAGCCGCCGACCCAGTTCGGCAGTACAACCGTCCGCGCTCGGACAGCGCCCACCCGTCAGCGCCGAGGTCGAATCTAGATGACCCCTTGGCTCAGCAGCGATGAGATCTCCTCATCGGAGAGGCCCATGCGGTCCCGGTAGATGGCCTGGTTGTGTTCACCCAGACGCGGACCGGCGTGCCTCACCCGCCCCGGCGTCTCGCTCAGCCGCGGCAGCACCCCGGGCATGCGGATTTGACCCAGTTCCGCGTCCTCCACCGCCACAATCGACTCACGCGCCGCGAGGTGGGGGTCGGACGCAAGATCACGAATGTCCCAGATCGGAGCCACTGCCACCTCCGCCGCGACCAGAACCCGGATCGCCTCCTCCTGGGTTCGTTCGGCCACCCAGGCGCCCACGATGGCGTCAAGGGCCTCAACGTTGGCCACGCGCGAGCGATTGTCATGGAAACGCGGATCGAGGATCAAATCTGGCCGCCCGATTGCCTCGAAGACTCGAATCGCGACGGACTGGGTGGAACCGGCCAGGGCGATCCAGCGTCCGTCGCGAGTGCGGTAGGTATTCCGAGGCGCGGATGAGGTTCGGTTCCCCTGGCGCTTGGGCACCATTCCCAACTGGTCGTACTCGACCAGGTAGGGCCCGAGCAGGTTGAAGATGGGTTCGAGCAGACTGACATCGAGATATTGGCCGCGACCCCTGCCCTTGGCATCGCGCTGGTAGAGACAGATCATCGCCCCCACCGTGGCGTAAAGTGCGGCGATGCCGTCGGCGAGGGCGAAAGGGGGCAGTGTTGGCGGCCCATCCTCCTCGCCGGTGACGTGGGCGAAGCCGCTCATGGCCTCGGCCAGGGTTCCAAATCCGGGTCTCTCCCGATAGGGTCCGAACTGGCCGAATCCGGAGACGCGGATCATGACCAGACCCGGGCAGATCTCTCGCAGCCTGTCAAACCCGAGGTTCCATCGCTCCATGGTGCCGGGGCGAAAGCTCTCAATCAGAATGTCGGGCCGGGTGGCTTGCATCAGACGGCAGAAAAGCCCCTGGCCCTCGCCGTCGTGGAGATTGAGCGTGATCGACTTCTTGTTGCGCGAGAAGAGCTTGGAGTGCAGGGAGACGCCATTCTTCTGGTAGCCGAAGTTTCGGATTTGGTCGCCTCCCTTGGGGTTCTCGACCTTTATGACCTCAGCTCCGAAGTCGCCGAGGAGCATCCCGATGCTCGGCCCGGCGATCACCTGCCCGCAATCGATGACCGTAATCCCGCTCAGGGGCAGGTCGGACGAATCGTTCATCTGCCCACCAGCGATGCGACCGGAGCACCGGGAAGGCCCCCGGGGTTGGGGATTGGAACTCGGGGCATGAAACTGGTCAGCCGTAGACCTGGCGATTGAGCACGGCCATGTCATGTCCGGGCAGGACGACGGCCCCCAGTCGCCTCACCGTCTCGAAGGAGCGATACCAGCTGGCTAGGTCGACGGTGGGCCCCGAGGGAATCATGTCGTGGAGGTTCTCGTAGAGGTCGTACTGGTCTCCGGCGATGAGGTAGTTCCCCTCCGCGGTGGTGACGAGCACGCTCTGGTGGCCGGGGCTGTGTCCGGGCGTTGGGATCAGCGAAACTCCGGGGAGCAGCTCCATGGCCCCCGAAACGGCCCGCATGCGTGATAGGTCGCCGAGGAAGGGGGCTCCGCTCCCAAACTCATAGAGGAGGTGGTCGCAGGGAAGGGGATAGACCGAGTACCGTATCTCCTCCTCCTGTACCACCAGTTCGGCGTTGGGAAATAGGTGGTTGCCGTAGCAGTGGTCCCAGTGCAGGTGGGTCAGGATCACGGTGCGGACTTGGTTCGCATCCACTCCGTGGGCGGCGAGTTGATCGGCCAAGCGCTGCCGCTCCTCAAGCTCCACAGAGTGTACGGCGGCGGTCAGGGCGGCGGATCCCGGTCCGGTGTCGATCACGATCGCCTCCCCACCTCCCTCCAGAAGCCAGCAAAGGCAGGCCAGATCAACCCGCTGGCCGGTGCCTCGCCGAAACGTGATCGCCTCCTTGGGGCGTCCCTTGAGCACGCCGACACAGAGCGGCAGTATCCTCCAGGTCATCAACTGGCCATCGCGCCGGAGCGGGGGCGGCGTCTGCGCTCGGCGGCGATGGCCGCCTTGTAGCGCATGAACTCCTCTTCGAGGTTCAGGCGGGGTCGATCCAGGTACTTGTCCGCCAACTCTCTCTGGCGCAGTTCGATATCCGCCTCCATCTCTTCAGGCGGAGGCAGTACGCAGCGTCCGAGCTCCAGATCGGCCACCCACTGCGCCTGGCGCTCGAAGACCGGAGGGAGGCCGGAGTCCAGATTGAAGTAACCGATGAAGTAGAGTCCGCGATACTTCACCGGCACCACCCGCTTGTAGAAGGGGAGTTTGGTGTCCTCCAGATTCAACAACTCAGGCTTGAAGAAGGGGAATCGCACGGTGTAGCCGGTGGCCGCGATGAGGCTGTCGAACTCCTCCCAGGTACCGTCCGTGAAGGTGATCCGGGACCCATCGATCGCCTCGATGCCCGGCTTCACCGTGATTCGGCGGTACTTCACGTGGGAGAGGAAAAACTGATTGCTGGTCGGATGCGTCCTCTTGGCGGGGAGGGTTATGCCGTATTGCTTCATCGACCCGAAGATCATCCAGACGATGAGGCGGCTGGCGGTCTTGTAGAGCCAGGTCCGGACCCGGGGCGGAAGGAAGGGCCACTCGAAGCGCGTCTGCAGCCTGGTCAGCGGGAAACCGAAGGCCCATTTGGGCCAGATCAGAGTCCCCGTCCGAGTCGAAACAACGACCCGTTGGGCGATTAGCGCCAGATCGCACGCGATGTCACAGGCCGAATTGCCGATCCCCATGATGCACACGCGCTCGTCTGCGTGGGCGTTGGGCTGGCGGTATTGAGCGGAGTGCATGTAGCCTCCGGCGAACACCCCCGGCAACTCCGGCCATCGGGGCTCATTGAGGTGACCGGTCGCAATCACGACCGCGTCGAATCGCTCCGGCTCGCCTCCATCGGCAACCACTCGCCAGCCGCCCCCGTCGATGGGTGACACGTCGGTGACTCGAGTCCGGAACCGAATCTTCGGCCGCACACCAAAGTGGTCCGCATATCGGTCGAGGTAGGCTCTCATTTCGGTGTGATGGGGATAGTCCGAGGTCCCCGGCTCAAAGTCGAAGTCGGAAAGTCGCGCCACAACGATGTCGGTGTTGATGTGCAGATTGCGATAGGCGACGCTGGCCCCGCTGTCGTTGTCGTAGACCCAAAGCCCTCCGACCTGACTGCCAGCTTCAAACACCACGACGTCTTTGAAGCCAGCCCCCAGTAGCACCTTGGCCGAGATCACGCCGGACGCCCCCGCGCCCACTACCGCGATCCGCTTGCCCAGGACGTTCGCGCTCATTTACGCGGCCTCCAAGGCGCCAGGTACGTTGCCCGGGGGGCCAGCGATCCTGGCGACCTCCAAGATCCCGCTAGACCGAACTCTGCCCAGCCGGCTGTCCTACGTACTCGTATCCAGCCTCTTCGAGGCTGCCAACGCCGAGGTAACCGCCCAACACCTCTACCTCACCGTTCGGGTCGAGATTGCGCAGCCAGTGGATCTTTCCCTTGGGTACGAAGTCGATGGTCCCCGCTTCGACCTCACGCTCCTCGGTCCCGTTACCCACCGCTGCCCGGCCCCGGATCACGTAGTAGAACTCGTCGGCGTTGGGGTGCACGTGCGCTCGGTGCTCGGCGCCGGGTGCAAAAACCGCCCGGAACAGCGCCACTCCGCCGGACCGCGCGATATCCACTGGAAGCGGAAATCGAATGTCCATCTTGTTCCAGCCCTGCTGGACCGAGACGCTCTTGGGCGGGACCTCGTCGATGTGGACCATGTAGTGGTTGTCGTTACGAACCATGCTCTGCGGATACCTCCGATGGTGCTGGCGGGTTCGGCCAAGCTAGCACATCTGACAGTTCCCCATTGGGGTGTCGTTGAGTCCTCCCGCCGCTCTGGCACATCTACGGCCGCCAATCGACCAGCAGGTTGCGCGTGCCCACGGGACTGGCCCACAAAAGACATCTGGCCGTGGTCCGTCCCCAGCGTCGCGTCCACTGCCGCCTCACACCGGTCGAATGCGTACCCGCCTAGGCGAAGCGGTGTCGTCCCGAATCCCCGCTCCCCCCGGCGCCCGATCGGCTCCCCTAAGGCCCTGCAGACCGGCCGCGCAGACCCTGGGCGAGTCGCTCAGCCCCAGAGATGACCTCTGCAGCAGTTGGGCGGCGCCGCCACCCCAAGGCCCACCTTCTCGCTGGCGTCCGCGACTAAGGCCAAACCTGTTCGTAAGCTGCGCTGGAACGCTTGCTCTCGGGGAATCGCCGGTCGAAGTCGGCCTTCAAGTCCTTCATTTGCGCCGAATCCAACATTTCCCGAAGTGTTCGCTCATCTTGGAACTCATAGAGCGCTATGTATTGGTAGGTGTCCTCGCCCAGGATGGACCGAAAGCGATGGGCGCTGACCACCCCTGGATAGGCCAAGAATTGAGGGATGTGGTCCTCGTTGTACCACTTGTTATAGGCAGCCTCGTTCTGCTTGCTGATGGTCGATTTGACCGTGTAGAGAACCGTTGGCATGCTTTTCTAACCCCCCGCTTCATCTCTGGTGCAAAAACCACTGGGCCAGCCGTCATGGCCCGAGTCTCGCCGCTAGCATAGTCGCCGGCCATTGGCGCATGCCCGGTTCGATCCGCCACGACCGGACCAAGCGGGCCGCACCTGACAGCCCGCGAAGGACCCCCGAAAGTGTCAGACGTCGCGGGAAGTCGGGGCGGGTGGTGTGCCGGCCAAGGATCTAAATGGCGGCGGCCGAGGATGGCCTCGTGCAGGCTGCCTTGGCGTTCCGGTTACATCCCGGCATGTGCCGGTCGGGGGCGATCGGCGGGCCCTCCAGCGTAGGCATTTTCGGCAAATTCCAAATCGACCCGTGCTTGACCCAGTCGCATCGCTGACCGACAATGCGGACGTGTCAAAGGGCGAGGTTGACACGTACCTGGCAGCAGTGGAGGAACCCGGGCGGAGCACCTTGATGGCACTCCGTCAGAGTATCGCCGCGATCAGCCCGGGAGCCGAGGAGTGCATCTCGTACGGTATGCCCGGCTTCAAGCTGCACGGCAAGATGATTGCCGGATTCGCGGCGTTCAAGAATCACCTCAGTTACTTCCCGCACAGCGGATCGGTTCTGGCAGAGTTATCAGCTGAGTTGGCCGGTTACGACACCAATGCGGGGACGCTCCGGTTTCCCGTCGACGAACCACTTCCCAAGGAGCTCGTAAAAAAGCTCATCGCCGTGCGAATTGGTCAAGTTCTTAACGCCTAGCTGATGGCCCCCTGAGCCAAACGGCCGACGCGCTGGCGTGGGGTTATTGGGTTGTGCTCCCTAACCGGAAGTTCGAGGGCCTGGGCGAGTTCAGCTGAGCTCAACTGAGGCGGCCGCGTTCTGACTACGGCTGAAAGGCGGCGATGAGGGCGAGCGCCTGGGCCTGGAGGGGGGTAGCCGTCGCCACCATCTCGAAGGCTGCGGCGTCGGGGGCACCCTTGGGCAGGACGCGGTTGCGGGTCAGGCTGCGAAGAGCGACCAGCAGAGTCCGCCAGCTGTGTACGGGACTGCCGTCGGCCAACTGCTGGGTGCTGGCCTTGCGAAGAGCACCGGCAGAGCGCCGGGCGGGGACCACTGGGTCGTCCGCCAGCGGTGGTTCTTCGTCTTTGAAGAGCAGCTCTGACCAGGCCTGCTCGAGGTGCCAGCGCACGTAATAGGCGAGCATGCAGAGCAGGATGTGGGCGCCACCCGGTCGTCGCTGTAGTGATGCAGCGGACGCACCTGAAGATCGAGGGATTTGAAGCTGCGGAATGCTCGCTCGACTTTGACCAGCAGCTTGTAGGAGCGAACCACAACCGAGGCCACGATTGTCCGGACGATCTTCGACCTCTACGTGAACAAGCGCCTCGGCACGCGAGCGGTCGCCAACTGGCTCAACAGTCACGGTCATAGGACGCGGCTCGGGCGACCGTGGAGTCAGGTCACCGTCTTCGATGTGCTGCGCAACCCGGTGCAGGTCGGCCGCATCGCCTTCCGCGGAGCGAGCCACGAGGCTCAGTACGAAGCGCTCATCGAGCCGAGCCTCTTTGAAGCAGCCGACCGGCTACTCGCTGAGCGCGGTGAGGTTGCCGGGAAGCGTCGCAGCAGAGGCACGGAGTACCTGCTGAGCGGCCTCATCCGGTGCGGCCAGTGCGGCAAACCGCTACCTGGGGACAGTCGCCCACGGGCGCAAAGCCGCCTATCGCTACTACACCTGCTTCTCGCGCAACCGCTACGGGCGCCAACGGCTGCCAGGCCGACCGGCTGCCAGCGGACGCTCTCGATCAAGCCGCGCTGGAGTCAATACTTGCGACCTACGCGGACACTGACCTCGTCGAGTCAGCGGTTCGGGGCGCTCGCGTGAAAGCGGAGGCTTCTGCGCCCAGCGTTCGAGGCGAGTTGCGCAGCGTTGACGCCGCCATCCAGAAGGGCGAGGAGTCGCTCGCGCGGTACTTCAACGCCTTCGAAACCGGCACTCTCGCAGGCCCGACATTCGCAGCTCGGAGTTGAGGGGATAGGCAATAGAGGAGAAGCTCGCGGGCCTATGCCGACGGCGGGAGGAGCTGGCCGAGACGATAGACGCGGAGGCCGTCCACCTGCCGACCCCCGCCGTCCTCAGCGACGCCGAGGACGCGATCCGCGAAGCGATGGCCGAGGGCACCGCTGGCCAGCGCAAGGCTCTGCTTCAGGCACTCGTTGCCGAGATTCGAGTCGGCGAGAGCCGAGACGCCATCTTCCCGACCTACCGGCTGCCCGCCGGACCGGTTCGCGTTATGTCAGGAGTGGTGGGCCGTACGTTCCGTAACGCGAACCCCGCGATCGCGCTGGTCGGGAAGCCGATCGGGCTATGAGCCGATGCCCACGATCAGCTCGTGGACCGATGCCATCCTCTCCACGGTGGACTGGTCCTCGGTGATGTCGACTCGCTCGACCGTCACCGGCTCGCAGCACCCAGAACGGGATCCCTTGGAACCCTGGGCCGGCGTTGGTCTAATTGAGCAAAGGGCCTTGGGGAAGCACCTGAAGACTCATGTGGTCCGCCGTCTTGCCCCACGAAAGGTCGAACGACCAACACCCGGCCGCCGGTAGATCAACGGGGGTCGGCAACTGGTTCACGTTCGTCATCTGTCCACCAATCTCGATGCTCGGTACCGCGCCCGCCGCAGGATGCGCAGTTACGCGCAGCGTTCCCATGCCCTTCATTACCCACAGCACTTTGTTCGACGTTCCGTCCTCGCGGACGCCGGCCACCAGCTGCTTCGCAAACAGGTAGGCAAGCGATTGACCTGAGTCGGACAATGCCCATGGCACGAGCGGCGCGCCAGTGAAGCCGGCCGTTGCCCAAGGTGGGGGCGCCGCTGCGGTCAGAACGCGGGTCTGACCGCAGCCGCCCGCAAGCACGAGGGCGCCTGGCGGCGGCCAGGGAGTCGCGCTGGTGGTAGGCGATGGGCAACGCCT
>DATKQJ010000024.1:0-72302 GCA_035532785.1 Candidatus Acidiferrales bacterium
GGTGGCCGGGGCGGTGGCGGCGGCGGCCTTCGCCGGGGCCCACCTGACACCTCCTTTGCTGCCCCTGCTCTTCATCTTTGGGCTGGCCGCGGTCATCGTCTATCAGCGCACGGGTTCGACCTTCAACACCTTTGTCATGCACGCCAGTCAGAACACGCTGGCGGTGTTGGGGGCCTACCTGGTGCTCTCCGGCCGTGGTTGACCGTGCCCGGCACTTCGGCGTGCCCGCAGCTGCCTGCTAGCTACTTTCCCCGGAAAAACTCATAAGAGGACGGTCGAGGGCGCGCGGGCTTTGGCCTCGGTGGCGGTCGGTAGCGCGCACGAGGACAGCCTGTTCCCGGCAACGGTGGCCGAGATTATGGCGCTCGATCTGAAACCAACTGAGGCCGTCTTCGACCGAGGGTTCGCCACCAAGGCCACTCACGCGGCCATGGCTGAGCTGGGCAGCAAGGTTTTCGTCGCCGGCAGTTATCAGAACGAGGGTTCACGCCGAACCCAGCGGCGACTCGCCTCTCATCGGGTTGGATGCGAGGGCCGGATTGCACATCTCAAGCGGGAGTACGGTGGCCGCCGCTCGCGGTTGAAAGGCGAAACTGGGGCCAAGATCCGGGCGAGCTGGACAGCCCTCGCCTACAACCTCGATACCGTTGCCGGTCTACCGGCCAAGCTCGCGGGTCCCGGCCCGCCGAACTGATCGCCTCCCTGTTCCTGAAAGAAACCATGGCCGTCGCCGACGGGGCGACGGCCTCATTGTTGCCAGAACGATGCCTGCGACAGCGCCTGCGAGGGTCCCAGCTTCACGCTCGCTTTTTCCGGGGGAAGTAACTAGTCTCGGAGCTCTTCTTCAGCCGTCTCCTCAGAGATCGGAAGGACCGCCGAAGGTAGGTCTGAGATGTCGAAATAGCGAACCGACTTCTGCATTCGTTTGGCGATCCCGATTTGGACTTTGACTCCCAGGGAGAGGGCTCCGAAGACCCAGACCTCGTCGCTGCGCGCGAGCAGGTTGTTCATCGCCTCGCGCACGATGTTCTTGGGCACCGTGTGCAGGAGGTAGTAATCGAAGAGCATGAAAGGACTGAGCGGAACCAGGCCCGAATCGAGTACGAACTTCTGCAGGTGGCCCCTCCAGTAGTAGTTTCGATTGGAGGTTGCGACGTAGACAATCCGCTTGGGATGGCGCAGCGTTTCCTCAGCCTGGTCGAGGGCGGTGGGCTTAGTGGTGGGCTGGAAGATCCGCTCCAGGATCTTGTCGGCCGTCTTGGGGGTCGCGCTCTCCATCGGCGCCTATCGTAAGCTGCCCGCTTCGAAGCAGGCCGACGGGCGGCCCTCGTACCCAATCCCAGTGAGCGCCGGCCGGGGCTGCTGATCCCCGCGGCGCCGGGGCCCGGCTGCCGCCACCGCGTGCGCCGGAGCGTGGTGCGGGCGCGAACCACAGCTCATGGCCGCTTGATCACGTCCCTTTCCATCGCCGCCACGGCCGCCCTGACGAGCGGGTGGAGGGCGGACGTGGTCTGGCGCAGGGCGAATTCCAACTGCCGGATCAGCGAGTAGAGATTCTTCATGCTGCGAATGGCGTCACCGATGTCCACTCCGGCAGGTAGCGGAATGGCATCCATGGGTTCTTGCAGCGCCCAGCGGTGGGCAAAATCGACGTAATCATGAGACGGTGGGCGCAATCCGGTCTCCCCCATGTCGGCTTCCAGATCGGCGAAGCGGAGGTGAAGATGGCGGAGCAGGCGCGCGGACTGGGCGATGGCGGGGGTTGGGTGGCGGCGGGGGCCTCGCGGAGCCCGGTCGCGTCCGCCGCGGTCCTCGGCGGTGAGCATGACCAGGCAGGCGCACAGTTCGGCTGCCTCGAGCCCATCAAACCATCCGTTCCAGACCGCTTCGATGACCAGGAGCGAATTCTCGCCGTAGACGCGCGAGGCCAGCATGCCCTTCTCGCTGGGCCGATCCCCCTCCAAGAATCCAGTCTCGGTCAAGATCCAACGGATGCGGCGAAGCTTGCGGACGTACTCGTCCGAGGCTTCGAGGAGGCGCTTTTCGGCCGCCACCGCCGCCAACTCCAGGCGGCGCTGTTCGGAATGCCGGGCAATGTGTTCGCCAAACCTGGGGCATCCCACGACCTTGAGCTTGCGCTGACGATCGGTCTGTTGCCTTCGCTCCTGATCGAGCAGGTGAAGGTGCTTTCCGGCGGCTCCGTGCGGCAGGCCGCGATAGCCTCCCTGCCCTCGTCCTCTGCGGGGCACCGGTACGGCTTCGCGACGCAGGCGTCGAATCTCAATTCGGATGGCGCGCAGGCGGTCCTCGATTCGGTAGTACTCGGCCAGATCCGAGGGTCGGCATCGCTGGCAATCCCAGCTCGATTCGAGGTCCGCCAGTCGGGTCCGCAGATTGGCCAGGCGAATCCTCGTCTGGGCCTCCGAATTGCGCTTTTGAAATTGGCCGAAGGAGCGCGCCATTAGGGACTCAGCCTCCTCGGGGGTGTAGATCCGAAGCAGATTCAGGGCCATGTTGTAGGTGGGTAGGAACTTGGATTCGACGACCAGGCTCTCGCCCATCGCCACCTCGTAGATGACCGCGGCGGGCACGTCCGGCTCCTTCAGAATCACACCATCTCCGCTTAGGTCGATTCCACGGCGACCGGCGCGACCCATCAGTTGGGTCAGCTCTCCGGTCGTCAGCGTCGCGAAGTTGAGGCCGTCGAATTTCGTGAACGACGAGACCACGACCGCCTTGGCCGGCATGTTGATGCCCAGCGAGAGGGTCTCGGTCGCGAAGACGACCTTGATCAGGCCGGCGGTGAACAGCTCCTCCACCAATTCCTTGTGATAGGGGAGCAGGCCGGCATGGTGAACCGCGAGCCCGCGAGACATCATTCGGGCGTCTACCATCTGGTGAAAGAGGGCCAGTTCGCCGGGGTCGCTGAGCTGCGCCAGGCGCTGGTCCACGCGCTCCTGGATGGCCGCCTTCTCGGCCTCGGTGGTCAGGTCCAACTCGTGGTAGGAGCACCTCTGCAACGCCTCGCGGCAGCCCCGCCGGGAGAAGATGAAATAGATCGCCGGCAGCATCCGGCGCTGCTTCAGGGCGGCGACCACGGCCAGCAGGTCGTTGGCCGGGAGGTGCCGGTAACCGGGTTGGCGCTGGACCTGCTCGTCATCCTGGACGGACTGCGTCCAGGTCTCGTCGTCAACCGCGTCGTCGTCGCCGAAAAGTCGCAGGAAGCGGTTTTGCAGGGAGAGCCAAAGGGTCAGACGCGTGGGCCTCTCGAGGTGCGACACGGTCGCCACCGGGCCCCGGTTCTCGGACATCCACTGGGCCAGTTCCTCGTGGTTGCCGATGGTCGCCGAAAGGCCCACGAACTTGATGTGGGAAGGAGCCTGGATCACGATCTCCTCCCAGACCGATCCGCGCGGGAAATCGTCGATGTAGTGGACCTCATCGAGAATCACCCACGCCACGTGGTCCAGCCGGGGCAGGTCGTCATAGAGGATGTTGCGCAGGATCTCGGTCGTCATGACCACGATCGGGGCGTCCCCGTTGATGGTGTTTTCGCCCGTGACCAGACCCACCTGGGATTCTCCGTACTGGCCCTTGAGGTCGCGATATTTCTGATTGGAGAGGGCCTTCAGAGGTGTGGTGTAGATGACGCCCAGGCCCTCTCGCAAGGCGCTGAAACAGCAGTAGTCGGCGATCACCGTCTTTCCGCTCGAGGTGGGAGCGCTGACAAGGATTCCGTGGGCGTCATCCAGCTTGCGGATCGCCTCCTCCTGGAAGGGGTCGAGCGGCCAGGGCAGCGAGCGGCGAAATTCGTCCAGGCGGTCGGCGGTCGAGCTGATCTTGTGGATCCTAGGCGAGAGCGGCAGCTTCCAGCTTCTCCCGCATCACCTTACCCATGGCGTTGCGCGGAATGGCGGCGACGAATCTGATCTGCTGCGGGCACTTGTAGGGGGCCAGGCGCTCGCGGCAATGGACCATGAGGTCAGTTGTCTCCACCGTCCCCTCCGCCACCACGTAGGCGGTCACCGCCTCCCCCCATCGCTCGGATCGGACACCCGCCACCGCCACCTCGCGCACGCCGGGGTGCTCCTCCAGCACCACCTCCACCTCCCGCGGATGGACGTTGAAGCCACCACTGATGATCAGGTCTCGGAGTCGGCCGTGGATGGCGAGCGATCCGCTCTCATCGATCTCGCCCAGGTCCTGGGTCCCGAGCCACCCCTCGACCACGCGCACGGCCGCGTCGGCCCGGGGCCGCCAGTAGGAGCTGAAGACCTGGCCGCCGCGGACCTGGACCTCGCCATTTTCCGCCAGCCGTACCTCCACCCCTGGCAGGGGGTGGCCGACCCGTCCCGGCCGGCGGGGCCCGTCGTAGGGGTTGGAGATGACGATACCGGCCTCGGTCAGGCCGTAGCGCTCCAAGGGAGCCTGTCCCAGCAGTTCCACGCAACGTCCGAAGAGCGAGGGTGGGAGGGGCGCCGAGCCGCTCACGAAAAGCCGAACCGAGCTCAGGTCGGCGGGTTCGAGCTCGAGGTAAGCACACAGTCTCTGGTACATGGCTGGTACGGCAAAGAACATGGTCCCACCGGCACCCAGGGCGCCCACCACCGCGGCTGGATTCCAGTTGACCAATTCCAAGCTGGCGCCGGCCACGAGCGTGCCGGTGAGCCCCATGACCAGTCCGTGAACGTGGAAGAGGGGGAGCGAGTGGATGAGGCGATCGGACGGCTCCCAGCGCCACGCTTCGACCACCCCCCGGGCCTGGGAGAGCAGGTTGCCGTGATCGAGCAGCACCCCCCGTGGCTGGCCGGTGGTGCCCGACGTATACATGATCAGAGCCGGGTCTTCGGGCCCTCGATCCGGCCAACCTGGCTCCGGCGCGCGCGGCAGGTCCTCCAAATCGATCACCGCCGCCAAGCTTGGAACTCGGGGCTGGACCTGGGTCACCAGCCCCGCCCGGGCGGCATCGCAGATGACCGCGGACGGCTCGGCGTCGATCAGGATCTGCTCCAACTCGCGCAGCGTGTAGGCGGGATTGATGGGAACCGCGATGGCCCCCAGTCGAAGCACCGCCAGGTAGCCCAAGATCCACTCCAGCCTGCGCTCGGCAAATATGGCCACGCGGTCGTTGGCATGTACTCCGCGGCCGAGCAGACCCCCGGCCAGGGCTCCGACCGTGGCTCGAAGCTGGCCGTGGGTGATTACCGAATCGCCGGCCACGAGGGCCGGTCCGGCTCCGCCGCGCAGCAAAACCTCCGGCAACGATCCGCGGCGCAGCAGCGCCCGACTTTCGTCGAAGCCGTCGGGCAGCGTGCTGTCGGCGCGCCGATGGCACCCCCAGGGGGGCGATGTCACACCCTCACCAATTCCGTCGAGACGTCACTCAGAACGGTCTCGGCGGCGTTCTTCTCGAGAAATTCGATCATTCCCGCCATGACCCCCTCGGCGTGTCTCCCGTCAGTGCTGACCACCGCTGCCGCCACCTCCATCTTCTGCCACAGATCCATCTCCCCGACCTCGGCCACCGCTGCCGGAAAGCGGCGGCGCAGTCGCGCCAGGAGGCCCGCGGTCACCTGCCGCCGCGCCTTGAGCGACTCACTGTCGGGCGCGTGGAGGGTGAACCGAAGGATTCCGATGACAATTTTGGACTGCTTCATTTTGTTGCCCCTTTGGGCATCGGCCCAATCATGCCTCAGCCAGACGTGGCTGCTCCGGCCCGATCCCCGGCTCACCGTCCGCTGGGCCCTGATCCCGGGCGGCGGCGGGGGCGCCCGGATCTTGGATGGTCGAGGTGAATTAGAGTTCAACCTTGATGCTGGATAGGGCACTCGAACTGGCCCGGGCGGGCCGGGCGCAGGCGGAGGCGGACTTCGTCGAACTGCTTTCGATACCGTCCGTGTCAGCGCTCTCCGAGAACCGCGCCGAATGTGAGCGCGCCGCCCGCTGGCTCCTCGACCGACTGACGAAGATGGGTCTGGACGCCGATCTGGTCGATTCCGGGCCGGGCGGGCATCCGGTGGTGGTTGGAGAATGGATCGGCCGCCCGGGGGCTCCCACACTGACCATCTACGGGCACTACGACGTCCAGCCTCCAGATCCGCTCGAGGAGTGGCTGTCGCCGCCCTTTGAGCCCACCGTCAGGGATGGTTTCATCTATGCCCGCGGTGCCAGCGACAACAAGGGCCAGCACCTGTGCGGACTGAAGGCGGTCGAGCACTGGCTGGGCGCCGGCGGGCCTCCGCTCAACCTGCGCTTTCTGATCGAGGGCGAGGAGGAGGTTGCCGGGCGGGGTCTGCCCAACCTGCTCCATGCCCATGCTGAGCAGCTGGCCAGCGACTACGTACTGATCGCGGACGGGAGCTTCGTTGCTCCCGGACTGCCCAACCTGATCACGGGCCTGCGCGGCCTGGTCTACGTGGAGATCGAGGTGAGCGGAGCTGAGGTGGACCTGCACTCGGGAATCTATGGCGGGGTGGCGCCCAACCCTTTCAACTCGCTCGCCCACATCATCGCCGGTCTCAAGGACCGCGATGGTCGGATCCAGATCCCCGGCCTTTACGAGGCGGTGCTCGACCCCGGCCCGGAGGAAGTGGCGAGCTGGGCCGCGTTGCCCCTGGATGAGTCGGAGACGTTGCGCGAGCTGGGGTTGGCCGATCTCCCGGGCGAACCCGGATACAGTCCCCTGGAGCGCCGCTGGTCCAGGCCGACGCTGGACGTGCACGGAGTCATGGGCGGGTTCGTGGGCGAGGGATCCAAGACCGTGATCCCGGCCCGGGCCACCGCCAAGGTCTCCCTGCGGCTGGTGCCGGGCCAGCAGCCGCAGGTCGTGTTTGACCAGCTCACAGAGCGTGTCCAGGTCCTGGCCACCGCCGGCACCAGGGCTCGCGTGACGCTCCTGAACGCGGCCTCACCGGTCCTCGTCGACACCGCCCATCCGGGCATCGCGGCCGCCTCCAGGGCATTTGCGAGCGCCTTCGGGACGCCGTCGGTGTTGACCCGCGAGGGAGGATCGATCCCCGTTACCAACGACTTCCAGGAGACCCTCCACGCGAATCTGCTGGTGACCGGGTTCGGACTTCCCGGCGACGCCCTGCACTCGCCCAACGAACGGATGAACCTGGACCAATTTCATCGGGCTACGGAAATGGTCATCCACCTGATTCAGGAGCTTGCGGATGTCTGAGATTGATCAAGACCTCGTCCGCTTGGCGCGCGACATGGTGGAGGTGGCCTACCTGCGCGGTGACTTCGTACTGCGCTCGGGGCGCCACTCCACTTACTACTTCGACAAGTACCTGTTTGAAACCCAGCCCTCGATTCTGCGCCGTGTCGGCCACCGCCTGGCGGAGCTGGTTCCCTCCGACACCGACCGTCTGGCGGCGCCCGAACTCGGCGCCGTTCTGCTCGGTGGTGCGGTGTCAATGGAGCTCGACCTGCCCCTGGTTCTGGTCCGCAAAGAGGCCAAGGGCTACGGCACCGAGAAGTCCCTGGAGGGCGTGCTGCAGCCCGGGGACCGGGTCACCGTGGTTGAGGATGTCCTGACCACGGGCGGGGCCGCCATCGCCGCCGTGGAGAGGGTGAGGGAGGCGGGAGGCAGAGTCCTCACCTTGCTGGCCGTCCTCGACCGCGAGGAGGGGGCGGCGGAGAACCTGGCCCAGCTGGGCATTCCTCTGCGAGCGCTGCTGCACCGCCGCGACCTACCCCAAGATTGAGGCGGCTGATCCGGGGCGGCACGGTCCTGACCGAGGACGGCCCGCGCCGAGCTCAGATACTGATATCGGGGGATCTCATCGAGGCGGTCCTGGATCCCGGCCTGGAGGCGCCCGCGGACGCGGAGGTGTTCGAGGCCGAAGGCTGGTGGGTGATGCCGGGCGGAATCGATGCCCACGTGCACAGCCGCGACCCTGGATTTCCCGACAAGGAGGATTTCGACTCGCTCACGGCGGCGGCTGCGGCGGGCGGGATCACGACCGTGGTCGACATGCCCAACACGGTTCCGGCCGTCGCCTCCGCCCACCTGCTGCGCGACAAGGCGGCCCTGGTCCAGGCTCGAGCGCGGGTTGATTTCGGGCTCTGGGGGCTAGTGCGTTCCACCTCCAGCCCCGAAGCCCTGGCGGACCTGCTGGCCGCTGGTGCGGTGGGCCTCAAGGCTTACCTGGGTTACGCCTTCCGCTCCTCGGATGGCTCGGTCCGCTACTCAGCCGATTCCGCCGCCCCCGATCTGGAGGCGCCACCCGACTACGGATCGCTGGCCCGACTGGCTCCGGCCCTGGTCGGCATGGATGCTCTGCTCGCCGTCCACGCCGAGGACGCCCAGATGCTACGGGAGTTCGCCCGACCCATCAAGGACTATGAAGACATCCTGGCCGGGCGGCCCGACCTGGCTGAGGCGATGGCGATCTCGGCCCTGGGCCTCATCTCGAGCCGGACCGCTCTCAAGGTCCACATCGCCCATCTGTCCAGCGCCAGCGGGCTGCGGGCGGCCCTCCTGGCCCGCTCCGACGGCGCGGACCTGAGCCTCGAGACGTGTCCCCAGTATCTTCACTTGAGCGCGGCGGATTATCCGCGGTTGGGTGCGCTGATGAAGATGAATCCACCCATTCGAACCGAAGCCGACCGCGCCGCCCTGCTCCAGGGCCTGCTCGCCGGCGAGATCTCCATCGTGGCCACCGACCACGCGCCGCACACCGACGCCGAGAAGCTGCAGGCCTCGCTGGCCGACGCCCACCCCGGCAGCCCCGGGGTCCAAACCCTCTACCTGAGCTGCCTCGAGATTGCGCAACGACAGGGTGACGCCTGGCGGGCGGCTGCCTGGGCCAGCGTCGAGCCAGCCCGCCGGCTCGGCCTGTGGCCCCAAAAGGGCCGCCTCGGGCCGGGTTCGGATGCCGACCTGACGCTGGTCGAACCAGGACCGGAGACAGTCGCCAGCGTCGAGGCCATGCAGTCGCGGCAACGCCACGGCGCGCTTATGGATCAGCGCTTCGGTTTTGCGGTGCGCGCGGTGTTCTCGCGCGGGCAGTTGGTAGCGCAGGACGGGCGTCCTTGCGGGCCGGCAGGTTGGGGGAGGATGGTCCGGCCCCATTCCTGAGGCCGCCGGTCGCGCCCGGTCAGCGCGGCGGCAGACCGCGAAAGGCGGGATTGTCTCGCAGCTCGCGCTCGAGGCTGGTCACCGCGCCGTGACCCGGGTAGATGGCGGTTGCCGGCGGCAGGGGGGCGATCGCGTTCAGGATGGAGAACAATTGGCGTCGAAGGTCGGCGCCGGGAGATTGCTTGCCGACGCCGCCGGCGAGCAGCGTATCGCCGGTGAACAGATGGTTGCCGACCAGGAAGCAGAGGCTGCCCGGCGTGTGCCCGGGCGTGTGCAGGACCCGCAGCTCAAACTCGCCGAACTGAAGGTGCTCTTCGGGATCGAGGTAGCGGTCGGCGGAGCGCAGAAAGGTCTTGGCGTCGGTCACGTGCATAGCCGTCGTGCCGCCCAGCCGCGCCTGGATCTCGTCCTTTCCAGCCAGGTGCCCGGGATGGCCGTGGCTGGCCAGTATCCAGCGCACCTTCAAATCTCCGATCTCGCTGACGATCTTGTCCACCGGCTCGATCGGGTCGATGACGATCGCCTCCTTGGTCGCGGCGCAGGAAACGACGTAGCCATTGACCTCGCGGTCTCCCTTGATGCGGACGATTCCCAACCGCGACACGTCATAGGAATACCAAAAAAGCGGCGGCACCCGTGATTCTGTTAAAACCAAGACGGTGCATTGGTGGGCGTCGGGCATGTCCGCTGTGGTCGCCCTGATCCTGCTCTACTGGACGGGCGGCTACGTGCTGCGTCGACGCCGCCGGCGCTAGCGTCGCCGCAAGCCTGGCCACCAGCCGCTCTGGGTCCTGACCTCGCCTCAACCCACACCCGTCGCCAGCCGAGGCCGCAGGCGCCGGCTCCGGGTCAGGCGACGGCGCCCTCAGGCGTCGCGGGTGCCTTGGAGCTTGGCGCGCAGGCCGTCGTAGCGCTCGAAGGTGTCGAGTGGCAGTTTGGAGCGGGCGCGGTCGGGATATTTGGCCGCCTGGATCGCCTCCAGCAGGAGCTCAACCTCCTCGGACGTCAGGTGCAGGGTGCGGTAGTGCTGTTCGGCCGGGCGGCGGTCGACCATTTCGGTGATGGTGTCGGGAACGTCCGGGACCAACTCGGGACGGGTGGGTCGGAACAGCTCCTCCGATCCGGCCAACGACACACGCTTGAACTTACTCATCCTCAGTCCACCTCATTGGTGATTGGATTCAATGACCGCATCGGCGAGTTGCCGATAGGCGCCGGCACCTTCTGAGCTGGGCGCGTACTGCAGGATGGAGGTGGCGGCATAGGGCGACTCCGCAAAGCGGATGGAGTCCTTGACAACAAAGTCGTAAACCAGCGCCCCATAGCTGTCTTTGACCAATTGCAGCACCTCCTGGGAATGCAGGGTGCGGGCCTTGAAAATGGTCGGTAGGATGCCGGCCACCTTGAGCTTCGGGTTGAGCTTGGCGCGGACCCGGTCGACCGTGCGCTGAAGCTGTTGCATACCCTTCATGGCGAAATATTCGCACTGCAGCGGAATAATGACGTCGTCGGAGGCGACGAAGGCGTTGATGGTGATCAGGCTCAGGGCAGGAGGGCAGTCGATCAGGATGTAGTCGTAGCGGCGCTGAACGTTCGCCAGCTTCTCTTTTAGGATGCCCTCGCGGCCGATTTCCATCATGAGCTGGGTCTCTGCGCCGGCCAGCTCGATGTTGGCGGGGATGAAATGGAGCCCGATGTCCTCATTTGTCGCCACGACGTCCGACACGTTCACGGCCAGATCGACCAGAAGGTCGTAGATGGTGTGCTCCAGGTCGTCGGGGGACTTGGTGCCCATGTTGATGGTCAGATGGGCCTGTGGGTCAAGGTCGACGAGAAGCACGCGCTGACCCTTCTCGGCCAGGGCTGCGCCCAGGTTGACGGCGGTGGTGGTCTTGCCCACGCCTCCCTTCTGATTGGCGATGGAAATCGTGCGAGCCAAGGCGGTGAATGCGAGTCTAACCGGTGCGCAATTGCGAGGTGCCAGTTTTTTCCCGAAGGGTGAGGTCGTCGGCCGCATCGGCGGGATCCGGGAGCTGGGCCGGGTGAAGCGCGCGGGTTAAGATTTGAGCTGATTTGTTTGTCATCCCCCTCGCGGCCGGCATCATCGCGGCCGCCTTCTCGGCGGTGGTCTTGAAGCAGTATTGGCATCGGCGCCGCGCCTACCAGCTCGGCTGGGGGGCGGCGCTGGCCATGTTCGCGGTCGCCGCCGGATTCGAGACCTCTGGAGTGGGGAGGGGCTGGACTGGTTTCACCTACCACGGCTACTACCTCTTCGGCGGGGTCCTCAACGTCGGCTGGCTCGGGGTTGGCACCCTCTTGCTCATGTCTCCGCGCCGAATCGGTCCCGTGGCCGCCGTCTGCATGGGCATCTTCACCGTCATCGCCGTCCCCGGGGTGCTCCTGTCGGCGGTGGACACCGCCCATCTCCAACACGCCATCCCGCCGCGCGGGACCATCGGCAGTCCGGCCATCATCCTGGCCCCGGTGACCAACATCCTGGGTTCCATCGCCCTGGTCGGCGGCGCCGCGTGGTCGGCGTGGTTAGCCTGGAATCGGGGTTCGCCGGGCGGCCTGGTGCTGGGGTTGGCGCTGATCGCCGGCGGGGCCTTCGCCACCGCGGTCACCCACAGCCTGGCTCAAACCGCTGGCGTCTACGCCGTCCAGCCCCTGGGTGAGGCGCTGGGAATCGTCGTCATGTTCGTTGGCTACCTAGTGGTGGAAGCTCAGCGCCATTTCGCAGCCAGGGTCTTGAAACCGGCCCTGCGCTAGGCCGCGGCAGATGGCGATCGACATCGTTATCGCCCTGGTCGTACTGGTGGCCGTCATGCTCGGCTTCCAACGCGGGGTGGTTCAGCCCCTCCTGGCAGAGATCTTTTTCTTCGGGGCGATTCTGATCCTCCTCCACAACCGCACCGGATTCAGCCATCTCATTTCGCTGGTGGTCCACACCAACGCCATCACGGAGATCTTCGCGGGCCTGATCGTGGCCGTCATCGTGGGCTATTTGGGGGGGGTGATCGGAGGATTGATCCACCGCACCCCGTTGGTCCGAGGCGTGGACGGGCTGCTCGGCGTCTTCGTCCACGCGGCCGTGGCCGTGCTGGCCTGCTACCTCGCCCTGTCCGTGCTGGTGACGCTGAATCGGGCTTTTGCACCGACCCTGACCGCAGCCAGTCTGAGCCTGGCCCAGATACAGGCCATGGAAGACCAGCTCCAATCGAATCCCATCACGCGCGGTCTGGTGGGGGCCAAGGAATACTCCACACTCCGCCAGCAGGCCGCCACCGGCCGCGGCGCGCTGATCTCGCAATCCCCGCAGCTCAGCCAGCTGCAGACGGTCTACCAGGACTTCCTCCAGCCGCAGCTGGTCGGGTCTCGTCTCGCCCGCCCGATTCTTTCCCTGGGCCAGCACATCCCCCTGATCGGACACGTCGGCCCCCAAGACCTGCCCACCAGTTCCCGGCCGCCGGCCGCCTCGCCCTCACCCTCGGCCGCCAAGGCGGGCTAAAGGAGCCCCGTCCGCCCTCGCCTCATTGCCCGGCGAACATCAATCCGATGATGATCAGCCCGATTCCGACCAGCACCACCGCAAAGAACATCTGAAAGATGGTGTACACCACGCCCCCCATCTCCGCATACTCACGGGGCTCCAGGGCGCGCGTGGCGCGGCGCCGCAGCGATCCGATCGCCCAGGCGATACCGACCAGAACCGCAAGCCCGCCGACCGCCCCGCCCAGCAAGTGGTTGTGCACCTCCGCAAGTATGGCAAGGCGCCACTGCGGCGGGGTCGTCTGATGGTCGCCGGCGGCACCGGCTGGGACCCCGGCCAGGAGCGGCCCACCGACGGGGACCGAGCCTGAACGGCCCAGACGGTCGTAGGGTATTTGTCGCCCTCTCGTTGCCCACCGCGGCGCGCCGTCGACTCGCCTCTTACATCGAGTCCTGCGCGCATCGGGAGCCCCGCTGGCGCTGGGTGGGGGAGCCTAACCTGCACCTCACATTGAGGTTCCTGGGGCGCCTGCAGGGGCACCAGATCGACCGCCTGGGCCGGAACCTGGGTTCGCTGCGCCACGAACCCTTCGAGCTCGGCTGGGGCCGGCTGGGGTGGTTTGGTGAGCGCTCGGCGGTGGCCAGCATCCATCTCGGGCTGGGCTCCGGCAAGGACGATCTGACCTTGCTCCAGGATGAGGTTCAAAGGGCCTGCCTGGAGGCCGGATTGGGTCTGGCCGAAGAGCACTTCCGCCCCCACGTGACCCTGGCTCGGGCCCCGGGCCGGTCCCGGCCGGCGCTGCCCCGCTTGCCACGCCCACCGGACCTCGGCGCTTGGCCGGTGACCGACTTCGGACTCTTCGAGAGCCGGCTTGAGCCCTCGGGGGCGGCGTACGTTCGCCTGGCCGAGTTTGGGCTCCGTTCGGCCGATTGAGGCGGCGGGGTCTGGAAAGCTACCGATCGTCGCCTGGCGACCGCACAAAGATGGACCTTGCGCCTCGAACCCGCCTGACCTATGCTCATTAACGGCCCCGAGGGATGCGTTCAACGGCGCTGGAACCGGCCGCAAGGTTGGTACCGGAGTCGGAGAGTCGGTCTGTCGGGGTCATTTTTTGTGCCTCGAAACACCGGGGTTGGGACCTCCATCGGCTACAGGAGGTCCCAACCCCGGGACCTCCATCGGCTACAGGAGGTCGCCTGGCGGCGAACCGATTTTCGGACCTTGTACTTGCCCTTCGCTTCCCGTAACGTACGCCACGGCCCCGAGGAATTAGCGCTGACGTTTGGGACCGGTCGCAAGGCTGGAGCCGAACGCGGTGGAACGGTTCGTCGGGGTCACTTATCCCCGCATTCCACAGGATGCGCACAGGCCTGCGGTTTGCCCTAAAAGCGGCGGCCGCGGACCCGATCGATCGAGAAGGCGGCGGTGTCGGCGATCAGCATCACCGCCATCACCCCCGCCTCGAGCGGGTCGCTGATGACCACATCGGCGGCCTCCACCACCGAACCCGCCATGCTGGTCGAGAGGACGATGATCCCGGCCTCCTTGACCTCGCGCACCGCGGCCGTGATATCACCCCCCATCAGCGCCCCGGCCAGAACCAGGATCTGGGCCCGGTGGAGCCGGGAGACGGCGCGCACCGCCCCAGCCAGCTGCTCCTCCCCGACCAGGGGGATGGTGTCGACCGAAATTCGCTCGCCTCGGATGTTGTGGCGGTCGGCCTCCGCGATCGCGCCCTGCGCCACCATGCCCACCTGCGCACCGCCGCCGATGACGATGACCCGCTTGCCGAACACCTCCTTGAAGGAGGGGACGGGAATGACCCGGAGCACAGCCCCGAGCGCTTCGAGGTCGGTCGTTAACCGCGCCGCATCCAGCACGCCGCTCAGTTCGAACTGGGTCTCGGCTGGGGCCCGGGTGGTGGCGATGTAGGTGACGTTGGCACGGTGTTCGAAGATGGTCTTGGCGACCAGATAGAGCGAGCCGGGCTCGTCCCGCACCGAGATCAGGAGTGCCATTTCAACATCGGCCATGGCCATAGGTTAGTCAGGCCGTTCACCTAGCGGCAGCCGCCAGGCGATGAATCGCGCTCGCACCCGAGCCGCGGGGGAGGGGAGTGGGAAGAGCAGGAAGCGTGGCCTTCAGGGGCGGCGGCGCCCGCTCACCCTTGAAGCCGGCCGCGCGGGCGGGTCGGTCTCCAGAGCAGGTGATGGCGGAATCTACCGTTAAGCTTTTCGCCTCATGTCACGCCCCACCACCGGCGCGCTCCGCGCCTACGGTCTGTTCGCACTGGCGGTCATCTCTGTTTGGTGGCTCGCATTCATCTCCTTTCGGGAGTGGTTCCCAACCTTTCCGACGGCGCCGGTCCCATCCGATTTTTCACTTTACTTTGGCGCCGCTCGCATCCTTCTGGCGCATGGCCCGCAGGCGATCTACTCGATCGGTCTGCAGCACGCCCAATACGTGCTCATCCATCCCCCGAAGCAGCCCTTCGATGAGCAGACCATATTTGTGACACCGCCACCCATGGCCTGGCTGGTCGCCTCGCTGGCCTGGCTACCGTACTCGATCGCCTACTGGATCTGGTGCCTTCTGATCGTCGGCGCCTATGCGGCCGTGGGCCTGATTGTGGTGCCCGGCGGCCGGCTCCAGAAGGTCGCCGTGGTGCTTTCGGGTCTGGCCACCTACCTCGTCCTCATCAACATCCGGTACGGCCAGGTGGCGATGCTGGTGGGCCTCGCGACTGGACTCGCCTGGTGGCTCTTGAGGCGGGGGCGGCCGGTCCTGGCTGGAATCTGCCTATCGTTCCTGTTTCTCAAGCCCCAGGTCGCCTATCTGGTCCCCTTCGCGCTGTTCCTGTGGGGTGCGCGTCGGCTCTGTGTGGCCTGGATGGCGTCATCGGCGGTCTGGGCGGTGGTCTCGGTTGTGAGCCTGGGGGTGGGCGGAATCGCGCTCTGGCGGGCCGATCTGGGGCTGGAAAACAAGAACCTGGGCAATCAGGTCTGGACCCCGGCCATCTTCGTCGGCAGCGGAAATCTGGCGACTGGAATCGAGGTTGCGGCGGGCGCTCTCACGCTCCTGATCGCCTGGCGATTGCGCTCCCGAGCGCTGGCGATGCCGTTCGTCACGGCCCTGGTCGGCAGCGTGCTGGCCTCAAATTATCACCACGAACCGGACTACTTCGCCCTCGTCGTGGCCTTCTGGCTCTATCTCCACTGCAACCCGCCCCGCTGGCAATGGGTGTGGTTGGGCTTCGGGTGCGCGACGGCCCTGCTGAGCGGAGCCTGGGGCCCCCAGCCAATCATCATCTTCACCGCTGGCTGGCTCTTGATACTGGGCTACGAAGCGCTCTGGGGCCGGGCCGGGGCGCTCGACCCGGACCTCGCCCCGCCCCAGTCCAGAGTTCGCTCGGCGCCCCGCCCGGCGATGGCGCCATCCCCCGAGGCCTGAGCTCCACCGCGCAGCAGGGACCGCCCCCACCAGCGCCTAATGCGGGTGGCAAAGGGAGGCGACCGTCGCCCTCGTCCCCTGGGGGCACCGCGGCGCCCCGGGCTCGTACGGGGTCGGACGCAGGTTAGGCCTTGGCCACCACGCGCTGACTCGGATCGGGCCCAATCCATTGCGATGCTGGCCGCAGGATGCGGCCGTCCTTGGCCATGTACTCGAGCACGTGCGCCGACCAGCCCACGATGCGCGAGGCGGCGAAGGCGCAGGTGAAGTATTCGTGAGGTAGCCCCGCCCCGGCCAAGACCCCGGCCGAGTAGTAGTCAACGTTGGTGGCGTTGGGCCGCTCGGGATGGCGGGCCAGCAATTCCCGCAGCGCCACCTCCTCGACCTTGGAGGCGACGGCGTAGAAGGTTGGGTTGGCGCTCTGAACCAGTTGTCGCAGGATCGTGGCGCGGGGATCGTAGGTGCGGTAGACCCGGTGGCCGAATCCCATCAGCCGCCCGTGTTTGTCGAGCACGTCGATGACGAAGGCCTCAGCCTTCTCCGGGCCGCCGACTTGGTTCAGCATCTTCATGGCCGCGGTTGCCGCGCCGCCGTGGGCCGGCCCCTTGAGGGCGCCGACGGCACCCACCATGGCCGAGGTCAGGTCGGCACCGGTCGAGGCCACCACCCGAGCCGCGAAGGTCGAGGCGTTGAGTCCGTGGTCGGCGAGAAGGATGAGGTAGGCCTCCAGCCAGCGCGCCTGTTCGGGTTTGGGCTCCTCGCCCGTCATCATCCACAGGAAGTTGGCGGCGTGATCGAGGTCGGCGCGAGGAGCGACTTCGTCCTTACCCTGCTGGCGACGCCGGAAGGCGGCGACGATGGTGGGCACCGCCGCCACCAAGCCGATGGCCTGGTCCAGCGTCGGCTTGGGGCAGCCCGGTCCGGCGCCGTGCGCCGAGAGGCCGGTGCGGAGGGCGTCCATGGGGTCAACCCCCAGGTCCAGCGCCGCGGTGGCCGCCCGCGAGGCGTCATTCAGGCTGCGCGCCGCGGCCAGCTGCGTCTTCAGCTCGGAGAGCTGTTGGGGACTGGGCAGACTGCCCGTCCAGAGGAGGTGAGCCACCTCCTCGAAACTCAAGTGGGCCAGCTCCTCGATCAGGTAGCCGCCTCTGTAAATGAGGCGGCCCTGATGGCCATCGACCTCGGAGATCTCGGTCTGCGCGGCCACCACGCCTTCCAATCCAGGAACGAATTCACTCGTCATCAAGGAAAAATTCTAGCCATTCGCCAATCTGTCGACACGGGCCCGCTCCCGCCGCCTCCGCTCCCGCCGGCGCGCCCCCCCGATCGCCGCGGGGCCCGGACCCTAGATCAGGCCCAGTTCCCAGCGCGCGTCCTCAGTCATCAGCGAGGGCGACCAGGGCGGGTCGTAGACCAGCTCGACGCCAGCGTCCTGGACGCCAGCGATGGTCAGCAGGTGGTCGCGCACGTCGGCCATGACCTCGGCCGCCATGGGGCAGCCGAGCGCGGTCAGCGTCATCCTGACGTCGATCCGCCCGGGATTGATGGTGATCTCGTAGACCAGTCCCAGGTCCACGATATTGACCGGGATCTCGGGGTCGAAAACCTCGCGCAAAACCGCGATCACCTGGTCCTCGGTGGGTTCGGCGGCGGCCTTCACTTCCTGATTCATTCCGGCCTGCTCCTCATCACAATCCCGTTTCCATGGGCAGTCCGGCCTCGCGCCAGGCGCGGTGACCGCCGCGAAAGTTGACGACCTCGGGAACGCCCAGCGCCACCGCCATCTCGCAGGCCACCGCCGAACGCTCTCCAACCTCACAGACGAAGATGGTCCGGTCCGGGAAGCTCGCCCCCCCGGGGTTGGCGAGCAGGGACGCCAAGACCACGTGGCGGGATCCCGGGATGTGGCCCTGATCGCGCTCCCAGCCCTCGCGCACGTCCACCACCTGGTAGTCGCCGCCCTCGATCAGAGGCCTGATCTCATCCAGCCGCAGGTCTCGATACCCGGTCTCGCTGTCGCTCACCCCCGACCTCCTTTCATCATTCAATCAACGTCGGCGAGCCCGTAGGCACCGACCTTCAACACTTTCAACGAGAGCAGCGCGCACTTTAGGCGCGCCGCCGAAATCTCGATCCCGAGCTGTTCCACGACGTCGTCCTTGCCCAGCTTGCGCGCCTCCTCCAGCGTCATACCCTTCAGGCGCTCGGTCAAGAGCGATGCCGAAGCCTGCGAGATGGCGCATCCGCGGCCGTAAAAGCGGACGTCCTCGATCACGCCCTGCTTGACCGCGAATTCCATCCCGATCACGTCCCCGCACAGAGGATTCACCTCCTCGTGGGCGATGTCGGCGTGGTCCAGGTGGCCGAAGTTGCGTGGGTTCTTGTAGTGATCCAGGATGTACTCCCGGTAGAACTGGTCATCCATCATGCAAATATCCTCTTGGCGTCCTTCAACCCCTCCAGGAGGCGGTCAATTTCCACCTTCTCGGTATAGAGGTAGAAGGAAGCCCGGGCGACGGCGGCGACGCCCAGCCGTTCCATCAGCGGCTGCGTGCAGTTGTGGCCGGCCCGGATGCAGACCTGGTGGCGGTCCAAGATGGTGGCCAGGTCGTGGGGATGGATGCCCTCCAGATCGAAGGAGACCACCCCCGAACGGCGCCCGGCGGGGGGTCCGAAGATGCGAATGCCACCCAGGTCCTGGAGGGACTCCATGGCGTACTCGGTCAGATCCTGCTCGTGGCGGTGGATATTGGCCAGCCCGATGCCGCTCAAGTACTCGACCGCCGCCCCCAGGCCGATGGCCTCGGCCACGGCCTGCGTCCCGGCCTCAAATTTCTGGGGTGCATCGGCGTAGGTGGTCCCCTTCAGGGTGACCGAGCGGATCATGTCGCCACCGGCCATGAAGGGTGGCATCGAGGCGAGCAGTTCCCTGCGTCCCCAGAGCACCCCGATACCGGTCGGACCGGCCATCTTGTGTCCGCTGAAGGCATAGAAGTCGGCGCCTGAGGCCTGCACGTCGAAGCCCAGGTGGGGGGCACCCTGGGCGCCGTCGATGAGCACCACGGCTCCCGCCGCCCGCGCCGCGGCCACCAGTTCCTGGACCGGATTGATCGAGCCCAGGGTGTTGGAGACCTGGGTGAAGGCGACCAGTTTGGGCTCACGCCGCATCAGGGCGGCGAAGCCGTCCAGGTCGAGCTCACCGGCGCCGTCGATGTCGACGTATTCGATCTGGGCCCCGCGCTCGGCGGCCAGGATCTGCCAGGGGACCAGATTGGAGTGGTGCTCCATCACCGTGAGGACGATCAGGTCGTCCCGCTGGACGTTGGCGCGGCCCCAGCTGTAGGCGACCAGATTGATGCTCTCGGTCGTGCCCCGGGTCCAGATGATCTCGTCTGGCGACCGAGCGTTGATGAACTGGGCGAGTCGCTGGCGGGCTCCCTCAAAGCGCTCCGTCGCCATCTCGGAGATGGCGTAGGCGCCGCGGTGGATGTTGGCGTTGTACTCGGTGTAGTAGGCCCGCATGGCCTCCAGCACGACCTGCGGGCGCTGGGTTGTGTTGGCCGAATCGAGGTAGGCGATGCCGCTCGAAAAAATGGGAAAGTCCTGCCGGATCGCCCCCACGTCCAGGGTGGCGGCGCTAGCGCTGGCCGTGGCCGGACTCCGTGGCCCCTCTGGCGCCGCCGCCGGGGGCTCCGTAACTAGCCAATGCGGGCCTCCAGTTCGGCCTCGACGAGATCCCGAGCCTGGGCCACCGGAATCCCGGCCAGGACCTCCGAGAAGAAGCCCCGGACCAGCATCCTCTCCGCCACCGAGGCGGGGATGCCGCGGCTCTGCAGGTAGAAGAGGTGGCTCGGCTCGACGGGGGCCACGGTGGCGCCGTGGGTGCAGCGGACTTCGTTGTTCAGAATCTCGAGCATGGGGATCGATTGCGCCTTGGCCTGGTCGGACAAGAGCAGGTTCCGGTTGGCCTGATAGGCGTTGGACTGGGTGGCACCCTTTTCGATTCGGATCAATCCGGCATAAATGCTCCGGGCGGAATCCTTGAGGGCTCCCTTGAAGAGCAGATCCGAGGTGGTGTTGCCGACCTGATGCTGCTGCAGGGTGTGGAAATCGAAGAACTGGTCGGCGCTGCCAAAGAAGAGTCCCTTCAGAAAGGCGCTCGACCCCAGGCCCTCCATCCGAGCCTCGACACGGGTGCGCGAAAAGTGGCCGCCCAAACCCACGCTGAAGACCCGCAGTTGGGATTCCCGCTCCAGGTGGGCCATGGTGTTGGCGAATTGCCATGCGTGGCGTCCCCAGCGCTGCAGGGAGACGTAGCTGACGTTGGCGCCCGGCCCCAGGTAGATCTCGCTGGAGCCGCTGGTCAGCGCCGGTCGCTCCAGCTCCGGGGACAGGAATTCGTCGACGTAGTTGAACTCCGACCCCTCGCCCGCAACGATCAGGGTGTGGGGTAGCACCGCCGCCCCTCCCACGCCCGACCAGTACTGACTGACGATGGGTCGCTCGATTCGCAGCCCGGGGGGGACGAAGAGGAAGCTGCCGCCGCTGAAGAGCGCGCAGTGCAGCGCCGAGAACTTGTCGCGTTCCGCCACCGCCTGCTTGAAGAGGTGCTTACGCACCAGTTCCGGTTGCTCGCGGGCGGCCTGGGAGAGGGGCATGAAGATCACACCCCGGGCGGCCAGATCGGGGTCCATCTCCACCACCCCGGGCTCGCTGCCGCGCTGGCGGAGAATCGCCGAGAGGTCTGATATCGCTTCCACCGCGGGTGAACCGTGGGCTTCCTCGATGGCCGCGAACGACTCCAGATCCAGCCCCTTGATGTCGGTCCGCCGCCACTCCTCGTCGGTTGGCGAGGGCAGATCCAGGTTCTGGTAGATCTGGAAGGCACTCCGGCGCTGGGCGCGGAGCCACTCCGGTTCGGCGTGGAGAGAGGCGACCTCCTCGACCGCCTCGGGGGTGAAGGGCATCAGCCTACAGATCCCTCCATCTCGAGCTGGATGAGCCGGTTCAGCTCCACCGCGTATTCCAGCGGGAGTTCCTTGGTGAAGGGCTCGATGAACCCGTTCACGATCATCGTCTCCGCCTCGGCGGCAGGAATGCCTCGGCTTTCCAGGTAGAAGAGCTGCTCGTCGGAGACCTTACTCACCGTCGCCTCGTGGCCGATGCTGACCTGCGACTCATCGCACTCGATGTAGGGGTAGGTGTCGGAGATCGAGTGCTCGTCGAGAAGAAGCGCGTCGCACTTGACGAAGGACTTCACGTGATGCGCACCCGGGTGAACCTTGACCAGGCCCCGGTAGCTGGTCCGGCCCCCGCCCTTGGAGATCGACTTGGAGGTGATGGTTGAGGTGGTGTTGGGTGCTACGTGGACCATCTTTCCGCCCGCATCCTGGTGCTGGCCGGCTCCCGCGAAGGCCACCGAGAGCACGTCGCCGCGGGCGCCCGGCTCCATCAGGTAGACCGATGGGTACTTCATGGTGATCTGCGATCCCAGGTTTCCGTCCACCCACTCCATGGTCGCGTCGGCGTAGCAGACGGCGCGCTTGGTGACCAGGTTGAAGACGTTGGTGGACCAGTTCTGAATCGTGGTGTATCGGCAGCGTGCGCCACGCTTGACGACGATCTCGACCACCGCCGAGTGGAGCGAGTCGGTGGTGTAGATGGGGGCGGTGCAGCCCTCGATGTAGTGCACGAAGGAGCCCTCGTCGCAGATGATCAGGGTCCGTTCGAACTGCCCCATGTTCTCGGCGTTGATCCGGAAGTAGGCCTGCAGCGGTATGTCGACCTTGACCCCCTTGGGCACGTAGATGAACGACCCTCCCGACCACACCGCGGTGTTGAGGGCGGAGAATTTGTTGTCCGCCGGCGGAATGATGGTGCCGAAGTATTCGGTGAAGAACTCGGGGTGCTCGCGCAGGGCGGTGTCGGTGTCCAGGAAGATCACGCCCTTCTTGGCGAGCTCGTCGTGGAGGGAGTGGTAGACGACCTCGGATTCGTACTGGGCGGCGACCCCGGCCAGGAACTTGCGCTCCGCCTGCGGCACCCCCAGGCGATCGAATGTCCGCTTGATGTCGGAGGGCACGTCATCCCAGTTCTGGGCCTGCTTCTCGGTCGACTTGAGAAAGTAGAAGATGTTCTCAAAGTCGATCACCGAGAGGTCCGCGCCCCAGGTTGGCATGGGCTTCTTGCGGAAGATCCCAAGTGAGCGCAGGCGCATCTTGGTCATCCAGTCCGGTTCGCCCTTCATCCAGGAGATCTCACGCACGATCTCCTCGGACAAGCCCCGCTTCGCCTTGAAGACGAACTTCTCGGGATCGAAAAATCCGTACTTTTCCTTGTAATCGTCACCAACGTTGATGGTTGGACTGACTGCCATGGTTTAGTACTCCCCTGCCGACGCCACGGTCGGCTCATCGACCCACTCCGAATAACCGGTCTGCTCGAGGGCGTCGGCCACCTCCGCCCCCCCTGATCGAACCACCACGCCGCCCACCAGAACGTGGACCCGGTCGGGCTTCACGAACTCCAGGATGCGGGTGTAGTGGGTGATGATGAGCACCCCCAGGCCCGGCCGCCGCATCTCGTTGATGGCCTCGGCCACGTACTTGATGGAGTCGATGTCAAGCCCCGAGTCGGTCTCGTCCAAGATCGCCAGTTGGGGCTGCAGGATCGCCATCTGCAGGATCTCAGCGCGTTTTTTCTCTCCGCCTGAGAATCCGTCGTTGATGTAGCGGGAAAGGAAGGTGCTGTCGATCCGCAGCGTCTCCATCGGCTCCTTAAGAAGCGCTCGAAATTCAGTCGGACTGATGGCCTTGGACTTGTCCTTGCCGTCGTAGCCACGCTTGGCGTTGAGGGCCGACCGGAGAAAGTTGGCCATGGTCACTCCGGGCACCGTGGTCGGGTACTGGAAGGCCAGGTAGAGGCCGAGCCGCGCGCGTTGGTCGGGGGTCAGGAGCAGCAGATCCTGGCCCAGGAAGGTCGCCCTGCCACCCAGAATCTGGTAGCCGGGATGGCCCATCAGGGCGTTGGACAGGGTGCTTTTGCCGGAGCCGTTGGGTCCCATCACAGCGTGCACCTCGCCCCGGTTGATGGCCAGGGTGATGCCCTTCAGAATCTCGCGGCCGTCCACGCCCACGCGCAGGTTGTCGATCTCAAAATCAGCCAATTCGTGTCCCCTCATTCGCGGTGATGTGGTACGTGCAGGCGGCGTCGCCGCGGCCCAGCCATCCCTCGCGTTCAACCTTGGCGCCCAAGAGGCGCCCATACATGTCCTGTTCGTGCTGGCAGGGAAGTAGGCCCCGCGTGGCGGCGTCCTGGATGGGGCAGTTGTGATGCCTGATGATGGTCCCGCCAGGACCCTCCTCGACCTCGGTCAGATGCCCACTCGCGGTCGCCAGCCGGGCCAATTCCCGCGCCCTTTCGGGTCCCTCGAAGCCGCCCAGGCGGCCCGCGTACTCCGCCTCCAGGCGGGCCGAGCGGGCGGCGAAAAAGCGATCCATCTCGTCCATCTGCAAATACTCAACCAGCTCGTCGACCAGCATCTTGGGCTGGTTGGGGAGGTGAGCCGAAGCGGTCGGCGTGAGTCGATAGCTGTGGTAGGGACGGCCGGGTCCGTGCCGCTCGCTGGTCGCCAGCTCCACCAGACCCGCGTCCTGCAGGGCTTCGAGGTGGCGAAGCGCACCCTGGCGCGTGATTCCGAGGTGGTCCGCCAACTCGGCCAGGCGCGCGCTCACGTGCGCCTCCAAGAATGCAAGGATCTGGACTCGGCGATCACTCATGGCCCGATTGTAGCAATTTGTCAAGCGGGCCGTTTACAAACCAAGGACCCCGGACGGGTACTGTGGCGGTATGTCTGACGATGGGGCGCAGAGCCTGGCCGACGCCGATCTCGAGGCTCAATTAAACCTGATTCGAGCCCGCATGCGCCCGCTGGAGGAGGATTTGCAGGCCCTGCGAACCGAGCGCGACGTGCTCTTGACCGAGGCTCGTCGCCGCCACCGCCAACAGAGCCGCGAATCGCGCCGTGACGTCAAGGAGGCGATGCGGAGCGGGGCCATCCCAGCCTTTACCGACTTCATCGAGTCGGCCGAGGCGGGGGCCTTCTCGGATTACATTTACACCCTGAAAACGGGTGGCCAGGTGGAGCTGGGTTTCGCGGGGGCCAAGGCCCAGAGCGTCGCCCTGACCGACGGCCGCCAGACCACCTGGGCCACCGACCTGGCCGAATCGCACCAGCGCTTCTTGTCGGGATGGGATCTGGGCACCCCCGGCCGGCCCGGCCTGCGCGTTCATTTCTCGGGCACGAGGCAGGAGCGCCTGGTCGACCCCGGCCAGGTCTTCGTGCGGCCGCAATCTAAGGCGAGCGGTTAGGGTGGTGGTGAGGATGGGTGGGAGTAGACGATTTTGGATCGGGTTTTGCCTCGCCGCCGGCGGCTTGGGCCTGCTCACAGCGCTCCTCGTCCGGCCTCGCCGGCGGGCCTTGCGCGCCGCCTCAGAAGACGCCGGCCGCCGCACCCTGACACCGGGTCTGGATCTGGTCATCCCCGCCGCCTCCGCGGCCGGCCCACCCCGGGCCCGCTCCGGGCGTCCTGCCCGCGGCCGGGGCAGCGTCCGCGTCATCGCCCGCGGCGAACGCTCGGGGCCGGGGGCCGAGCCGAGCTGACGCCGTCGGCCAAGGCCGCCGAGCGCGGCGAGCCGTCCTACGTCTGGCGAGCCGGGCAGGAGCGGCGCCTGGAGATGATCCGCCGCGCGGTTCCCGGCTTGACCTCCCTCCGGGTCCTGGACGACGGCTGCGGTCTGGGTGCCTACGTCACCCGGCTGCGGGGTCTGGGAGCGAGCGCCTTCGGGCTCGATTACGAGCTGGACAGGGTCCGGGCCGCGGCCGCCAAAACCGGTCTCCGGGTCTTCGTCTGCGGCGCCTCCGAGCACCTTCCGTATCCGGACGGCGCCTTTGACGTTGTTCTCTCCAACGAGGTTATCGAGCACGTCGAAGATGACCGGGCGGCGGTCCAGGAGATGGCACGAGTGTTACGGAAGGGGGGGCGGATCGTTCTTTTTTGTCCCAATCGCTGGTATCCGGTGGAGCAGCACGGCGTCTTCTGGCGTGGCCGCTACCACTTCGGGAACATCCCCCTCGTCAACTACCTGCCCGATCCGCTCCGCAACCGCCTCGCCCCCCACGTGCGGACCTACAGCCGCCGCCGGCTCCGCGCGGTCTGGGCTGGACTGCCCTTGCGCGTCGTCAGGGAGACGGTCATCTTCGGCGGCTACGACAACCTGGTCCTCCGCATGGGCCTGGCCGGGCGCATTCTGCGGTGGGTCTTGCAAGCGGCCGAGGGGACGCCCCTGAACCGCATCGGGCTCTCCCACCTGGTCGTGCTGGAGCGGGTCTGATGGTCTCCGCCGAAGGCGCTCGCGGGGGCCTTCGCCGCCGATCATGAAGGCGCCCGCCCGCATCCACACCAGGTCCGGCCGCAAGCCCCGCGCGCGCCTCCACTCGCGCTGGTCTCCGATGGGCCAGCGCCTCCACCGCGGCGGCGTGCTGCGCATCGTGGGGGCGGCCCTGGCGGTGGTGGTGGTGGTCGGCATCTTCGGCTACGCCTACGTGCTGTCGCTGGTCAACAGCCTGCCCTCGGTCAAGGGCCTGGACTCTGCCAACTTTGTCGGCGATACGTTGATCTACGACCGTAACGGCACCCAGCTGGCCGATCTCTCGCACGGTGGCGACCGGCGCATCAACGTCAGCTTGAAGCAGGTGGCGCCGATCTTGGTCAAGGCCACCGTGGCCGTCGAGGACAAGAACTTCTACAGCAACCCGGGCTTTGACGTGCTGGGAATTGCTCGCGCCGCACTCTCCGACCTTCACTCCCAGGCCATCGTCAGCGGCGCCTCGACCATCACCCAGCAGCTGGCCAAGCGCCTCTTCTTGACTCCCGACCAGACCGTGAGCCGCAAGATCCGCGAGGTGATACTGGCCAGCGAGCTGGCTCGCACCTACAGCAAGGACCAGATCATGGAGCTGTACCTCAATCAGACCTACTACGGCGACCAGCAATACGGCATCCAGGCCGCCGCCACGACCTTCTTTCACCGCGACGCCAAGGACCTCGATCTGGCCCAGGCGTCGATGCTGGCGGGGCTCCCCCAGGCGCCTTCGGAGTGGAGCCCGGTAACCCATCCCGACCTCGCGAAGGAGCGCCAGAAGGTGGTCCTCGACGCCATGGTCAGGGTCGGCTACATCACGCCCGCCGAGTCGCTCCAGGCGAGCCAGGAAAGCCTGCCCGTGTTCTCCCCCGTCAACACCTTCCTCGCCCCCCACTTCGTCGACTACGTCAAGTCGGAACTGGAATCCCTCGGCCTCTCCGTCGGCAGCCAGCAACTGGTGGTCAAGACGACCCTCAACTACGCCTCCCAGCAGGCCGCCCAAACGATCGTGGTCAACAACCTCAACGCCAACAAGTGGCGCGATAAAAACGGCCTGCTCTCCTCCGCGCTGGTCTCCATGGATCCCAAGACGGGACAGATCCTGACCATGGTGGGATCGCCCGATTACAACGGCCCGGGGGGTCAGTACAACTACGTCGCCGACGTCCCCTTGAACCTCGGCTCATCGGTCAAGCCCTTCATGTATGGAGCGGTGATCAACGCCCGGGCCGCGACCATGGACACCCCGATCGTGGACGGACCGAGCCCGCTCGTCATCCCCCAGGGCCAGGGTCTGGCCCCCTACCGGGTCTACAACTACGACCGCCGCACCCACGGCACGCTGCCTCTGCGCGAGGCCTTCCTCAACTCCCTCAACATTCCCGCCGTCAAGACCGAGCTCTCGATCGGCGTGCCGGCGGTGGTGGCGTTCATGCGCAACCTGGGCCTGCAGCCCCGACTCGGACACCTCAACGCCGACGGCAGCGCCTACTACACCACCAACGACTCGGTCTACTCATTCGGGCCCAGCCTCACCCTGGGCGGCTATCCGATGACCCTGCTGGAGCAGGTTGGGGCGCTCTCCACCTACGCCGACCTCGGCGTCTACCACCGGCCCGAGGCGATCCTCCAGGTGACCGACCTCAAGGGGCACGTTCTCTACCAGGCCGACCCCAACCGGGGCGCGCGCCAGGCGCTGGATCCGGGCGTGGCTTTCATCATGAGCCAGATCATGTCGAACGATAAGAATCGGGCGCTGATCTTCGGCCTCAACGGACCCCTTCATCTCCGCGATCGCACCGCGGCGGCCAAAACCGGTACCACCGACGACTTCAAGAACGGGCTCACGGTCGGCTACACGCCCGATCTGGCGAGCGTGGTCTGGATTGGCGACATCCTCGACAACAGCCACTACATGGTCTCCGGATCGGACGGCGTTTACGTCGCCGCTCCGGCCTGGCACCAGTTCATGGAAACTGCCCTGAAGGGCGTTCCCAACGACTGGTATCAGCCCCCCGCGGACGTCGTTAAGGGGGCCGACGGCAGCTATTTCCTGGCCGACACCACCAACATCGCCCACCTTCCCAACGACAATCCCAGCCCCTCTCCGGTTCCCTCCAGCACCGCCATCCCCAACAACCCCGGCCAGGGTCCGACCGTATCCAACTCCCCCGGGCAGGGCCACGGGGGAGGCGGATAGTCCTCGCCCGGCTCGGCCCCGAGCGCGCCCCGAGGTTGGCCTGGCGGGGATCGGTAGAATCGCCACTTGTGAGCACCAGCGAACTCCAGATCGACACCGAGAACCTGCCCGGTAGCCTGATTGGCGTCCAGATCGAGGTGCCCAGCCCGGAGGTCGATCGGGCCTTCGATCGTGTCCTGACCCGGCTCCAGCAGCGGGTCAAGATCGAGGGCTTCCGGCCCGGCAAGGCGCCAAGAGCGCTGGTCGAAGCCAGGCTCGGATCGGGCGCGGTGCGGGAGGAGGCCATCGACCTGCTGGTGCCCGAGGTGGTGTCCCAGGCGCTGCGCGAGAAGTCGATCAGCGCCATCGACAACCCCAAGGTCGAGATCGCCGAATTCGAGCGCGGCCGTCCGGCTCGCTTCACCGCCCGGGTGACGGTGCTACCCCAGGTGACGCTGCCCGACCTGGACCAGATTCAGGTTGCCCGTCCCGCCACCGAGGTTGACGACAAGATGGTCGAGGAGCGGATCACCGCCCTCCGCGAGCGCCTGGCCGAGGTCGAGCCGGTCGAGCGCGAGGCCCAGATGGGCGACGTGCTGGTGGTTGACCTGGAGGTCGCGGTCGATGGCCAGGAGCTGGAGTCGGAGCGCCGGCGGGGGATGGAGGTGCAGCTGGAGGCCGGGGTCCTGATACCCGAACTGGTCGCTCAGCTGCCGGGCAAAAACGTGGGTGAAACGGCGCAGGCGGAGGTCAAAATGGCCGACGATCACGCCAACCCCGAGCTCCAGGGAAAACTCGCCCAGCTCACCATGACGGTCCGGGGGGTGAAGGAAAAGCACCTGCCGGAGCTCTCCTTGGAGGTGGTCAAGCAGCTCAGCGGGGGGGAGCAGGAGACCGAGGAGGCGCTGCGCCGAGCGGTCCGCGAGGACCTGGTCGCGCAGGCCCACCGGACCGACCGCCTCCAGCTCGAGCAGGCCGTCCTGCAGGCGGTCGTGGACGCCTCCCAACTCGAGGTCCCCGAGGCGCTGGTGGAGCGCGACGTGGACGCCCGACTGCACGAGTTGGAACACCAGCTGGCGAGCCAGGGGGTACGTTTGGAGAAGTACTTCGAATACGTCGGTAAAGGCCGCGCTGAGGTCGCATCCGAGATGCAGTCGGACGCCGTGGATCGGGTTCGAGCCGACCTGGTCCTGGGCCAGGTCGGTACCGACTTCGCGATTGAGGTGTCAGACGCGGAGGTCACCTCCTACATCGAGGCCGAGGCCCCCGAGGCGGGCGAGCTCGCGGCCGCCGACCTGGTCTCGAACCCGGTCGCCGTCGATTATTTCCGCCACCGTCTGGTCCGGCTTCGCACGCTGGAGATGCTGATCGACAAGGTGGCCCCAACGGGCGCCCAACCGAGCCCCGAGGTGAGCGGGCCCGGGTCCCCCGGGCCCGATTCGCCCCCGGCCGCGGAGGAGGAGGGAGTTTGAAGCACCGAACCTACAATGGCCGGGTGGATTCCGCGACGATCATGAACTACATGGTGCCGATGGTGGTGGAGAGCACCAACCGGGGCGAGCGGGCCTTCGACATCTACTCCCGCCTGCTCAAGGATCGCATCATTTTCATCGGCACCCCGATCGATGATCAGATCGCCAACCTGGTCATCGCCCAACTCCTGTTCCTGCAGAGCGAAGACCCCGAGCGGGAGATTGCGATCTACGTCAACAGCCCCGGTGGCGGGGTCACGGCCGGCCTTGCCATCTACGACACCATGCAGTTCATCCGCCCCGTGGTCAGCACCATCTGCATCGGGATGGCATACTCCATGGGCGCGGTGCTCCTGGCCGGGGGCTCGGACGGTCATCGATTCGCCCTGCCCCATGCCAACATCCTCATCCACCAGCCCTGGTCGGGTGGGATCCAGGGTCAGGCCACCGACATCCAGATCCATGCTCAGGAAATCCTGCGCACCCGGGAGGTTCTGAACGCGATCCTGGCCAGGCATTGTCACCAGCCCCTGGAGCGTGTTCAGCAGGACACCGAGCGCGATTATTTCCTGACCCCCGAGCAGGCCCAGGCGTACGGTTTGATCGACGGCATCATCACCTCGCCGGAGCAGACGGCGGACAAGGCCCCGGCGGCTGCTTCGAAGAAGTAGCGGGTGAGATGGGGATCTTCGGCCGCCGAGGAGAGCCGGCCAAGGTGGTCCGCCACCGGCCCAGTTGCTCGTTTTGTGGCAAGCCCAGGGGCCCGCGGCTGATGTTGATTGGCGGGTCGGGCGTTTACATATGCAGCGAGTGTGTCAGTGTTGCCAGTGAGATCCTGCGGCGCAAACCCCCCGCAACCGCCTAGTCCTTCGATTATGGTGCTCAGCAAATGAACGACCGAGACGACCGCCGACGCTACACGCGCTGTTCTTTTTGCGGAAAGGGTCAGGACCAGGTCAAGAAGCTGGTCGCGGGACCGGGCGTCTACATCTGCGATCAGTGCATCGACCTCTGCCAGGAGGTGCTGGAGGAAGATAATCGGTCGGCTGGCTCAAAGAAGCCGAAGACCGGCTTCATTCCCAATCCCAAGACCATATCGTCGGCCCTGGATCAGTACGTGATCGGCCAGGAGCACGCCAAGAAGGTGCTCGCGGTTCAGGTCTACAACCACTACAAGCGGGTGTCAGCCTCGAAGCTGGTTGGAGACGTCGAACTCTCCAAGTCCAACGTCCTGCTGGTGGGACCGACCGGATGCGGGAAGACGTATTTGGCGCAGACGCTGGCCAAGATCCTCGACGTGCCCTTCGCCATCGCCGACGCCACCAGCCTGACCGAGGCCGGATACGTCGGCGAGGACGTCGAGAACATCCTTCTGCGCCTCATTCAGGCGGCCGATTTCGACATCAGCCGGGCCGAGCGCGGCATCATCTACATCGACGAGATCGACAAGATCGCGCGCAAATCCGACAACCCCTCCATAACCCGCGACGTATCCGGCGAGGGAGTCCAGCAGGCGCTGCTCAAGATTCTCGAGGGCACCGTCGCCAACGTGCCCCCGCAGGGTGGACGCAAGCATCCCCACCAGGATTTCCTGCAGATCAACACCACCAACATCCTCTTCGTCTGTGGCGGAGCGTTCGACGGGATGGAGCGCATCATCGAGCAGCGAATCGGCAAGCGGCACATCGGATTTGGCACCAACGAGGCCCCCGTGGACCAGCAGGTGCGGGCTGAGATCTTCTCCCACCTGCAGCCGGAGGACCTCCTCAAGTACGGCTTCATCCCGGAGTTCATCGGCCGCCTCCCGATCACCGTCACCCTCCACCCGCTCGACGAGTCGGACATCGTTCAGATCCTCACCGAGCCCAAGAATGCCCTCGTCAAGCAGTACCAGAAGTTCTTCAACCTGGACAACGTGGAGCTGGTCTTCGAGCCCGACTCACTGCTGGCCATCGCCGCCAAGGCGGTCGGGCGGGGTACCGGGGCGCGCGCCCTGAAGTCGATCATCGAGGAGGTCCTCCTCAACACCATGTTCGAGATTCCATCCCGCCCTGACATCAAGCGCTGCACCATCAGCGCCGCTTCCATCAACGATCAGACCGAACCTCTCTTCGAGTTCGGAGACGACGGCGATGCCGTCCGGGCGGTGGGCGAGTCGGCCTGAGGCTCCTGTTCTCGCCGGGCTGGGGCCGCTGAAGCCGCTGCGAGCAGGTCAAACGATGCCCGGCCTGGGACCCGGCGCGGCATGAGGGGCGCCCCCGAAGCCGCGGCGAAAGCGGCGTGAAACTGCACCTCCGGGAATGGCCGGGTGGTCCAAAACTTGCCATCCTGCTACACGGCCTGGTCAGCGACTCGGGGTCCTGGAACTCGATAGCACCCGAACTCAATCGACGCGGGTATCGAGTCCTGGCGCCTGACCTGCGCGGCCACGGGCGGAGCCCACGAGGTTCCTATTCGGTAGCCGCCTGGACCGAGGATCTGCTGGAGTCGCTTCCGACCGGAGCCGATCTCGTGCTCGGCCACTCTCTGGGCGGGGTGTTGCTGGCCGCAGCTGTGGCCGGCCTTGGACCATCGGCCGCCGTCTACGAGGATCCGGCCTGGGTGCTCGAGGGCGACCAGCACGACCTCGCCGCCATGGGCCTGCGCTGGGAGGGAACCTGGTCGGAGGAGGAAGTGCGCGCCGAGAGCCCGCGTTGGAGCGACGCCGACGTGCACGCCAAGGTGGAGGCCGCCGCCCGCTGGGATCCCGCCACCGCGGACGGCTTCTTCACCGGCCAGGACCTGGCCTACAGCCCGGACCGCCTGGCGGTCCCCAGCCTGGTCCTCCTGGCCGATCCCACCTACCTCGTGCCCGCGCCGGTGCGGGAGCGCTTGACGCAGCTCGGTTTCGAGGTCGTGACCGTGCCCGGCAGCGGGCATTCGATCCATCGCGACGACCCCCGCGGCTTCCTGCTGGCCCTGGACAGGTGGCTGGCAAAGAGCCCCGGCCCTGCCCCCTAGACTTAGAGCCCTCCGTATGCGAATGCCAAACCGACCCCGAATGGGGCTCCTTAATCCAGCCGCCGGGACGTGACCGGGAGCCAGGCCCAGGGGGGTGATGCTGAAAACGACGTGGAGGCGCTGAGCACGCCGCCGCCGATGCCGAGCGCGTTCGAGCCCAAGGGGGTGGAGGCGGAATGGTCTGCGCGCTGGGATCAGGCCCGGCTCTTTGTGGCCGATCCCGCCAGCCCCCGCCCGAAGTATTCGATCGCGGTTCCTCCCCCCAATGTCACCGGCGAGCTGCACATGGGCCACGCCACCAACGCCACACTGCAGGACATCTGGGCCCGTCACCATCGCATGACCGGGCACGAGGTGCTGTGGTTACCGGGAACCGACCACGCCGCCATCGCCACCCAGAACGTGATCGAGCGCCAACTGGCCCGCGAGGGGACGTCCAAGGAGGAGATCGGCCGTCCCGCCTTCGACGAGCTGGTTCAGGATTGGTATGAGCGAGTCGGTCGCGCCATCATTTCCCAGTTCCGGGACCTGGGCGCCTCACTCGACTTCACCCGCCTCCGATTCACCATGGACGAGGACTATGCGAGGGCGGTCCGGGCCGCCTTCGTTCACTACTTCGAGCGGGGCTGGCTCTACCGTGGGCCGCGCATCGTCAATTGGTGTCCCACCTGCATGTCGGCCATCTCCGATCTGGAGGTGGAGTGGATCGAGCGCGAGGACATCCTCTATCACCTGGCCTATGACCTGGAGGGTGGGGGCCAGGTGGTCATCGCCACGGTCCGACCCGAGACCATCCTGGCCGACACCGCCATCGCCGTCAATCCGGAAGATGCTCGGTTCCAATCTCTGGTTGGGCGGACTGCGCTGTTGCCCCTGGTCGGGCGGCGCCTTCCCATCATCGCCGACGCGGCGGTCGAGATCGGCTTTGGTAGCGGCGCCCTCAAGGTCACCCCCGGGCACGACCCCCTGGACTGGGAGATCGGCATGCGTCACGGGCTCGACGTGGTCACCTGCATCCTTCCGAACGGACTCCTCCAGGCTCCGGGACTCCCCTATGACGGCCTGACGGTGGCGGCCGGCCGGGAGGCCATCGTGGCCGATCTGGATGCCCAGGGCCGGGTCCTGAAGAGGGAGCCGTATCTCCACCAGGTGGGGCACTGTGACCGCACCAAAGACGTCATCGAACCGCAGATTTCCGAGCAGTGGTTCCTGCGCATGGGAGAGCTCGCCGCCCGCTGCCTCGAGGCCAGTCGCCGGGGTGAGGTGCGCTGGCACCCGGCGCGGTTCGAGAAAACGTACCTGGACTGGCTGGGTGGTATTCGCGATTGGTGCGTCAGCCGCCAACTGTGGCTCGGTCATCGAATTCCCGTCTACACCTGCGCCAACGGCCACGTGTTCGCCGCGGTTGAGGAGCCGAGTGAGTGTGCGATCTGCGCCTCGCCCAACCTGGAAGCGGACAAGGACGTGCTCGACACCTGGTTTTCGTCGGCGCTCTGGCCGTTCGCCACCCTGGGATGGCCGGATCAGACCGCGGACCTGCTCAGCTTTTACCCGACCGGCCTCATCGTGACCGCCCGAGACATCCTTAATCTCTGGGTGACGAGGATGATATTCAGCGGCCTGGAGCTGACCGGCGAGGTCCCCTTTTCCGATGTCATCGTCCACGCCACCATCCAGGCCGCCGATGGACGGCGCATGTCGAAGTCGCTGGGCACCGGAATCGACCCCCGCCAGATCATCGATCGCTACGGAGCGGACGCCCTCCGGGCCTGGGCGGCTCAGGTGGGGATGTCGGCCCAGGACGTCAGATTCGACGAGAGTCGAATCGAGGGCTTCAGGCGCTTTGCCAACAAGATGTGGAACGCCACCCGCCTGGTTCTGGGAGCGCTGGGGAGCAGCGCGCCACCCCCGTTGGAGGCGGGTGCGGCCCTCACCATGAGCGATCGATGGATCCTCTCCCGGCTCCAGGACACCACCACCGCGGTCGACCAGGGCATCGCGGAATACGCGGCCGGCAGCGCCATCGGCGCCATCTACGACTTCGCCTGGCACGACTTTTGCGACTGGTACCTGGAGGGGTCCAAGGCGCGGCTCCGGGAAGGCGAGGATGCGGCCCGGTCGGTCTCGCTGCAGGTTCTGGACGTCGTCTTGCGTCTCCTCCATCCCTTCATGCCCTTTGTCAGCGAGGATTTGTGGCACCGTCTGCCGGGGGAGCGCGACTTTCTGGTCCACAGCCAGTGGCCCCGGGCTGACTCGAGCTGGCACGATGAGGTGGCGGAGCGGGCGATGGCCCGCCTGATCGCCCTGGTGGACGAGATCCGTCGAGCCCGCCAGGCGGCCCATGCGTCGGCCCGTGGCGGGCTCCTGCGGGTGCGCGCGGGCATCGAGCAGGAGCTCCTGCCGGTGGTGGCCGATCTGGCCAGGGTGCGCCTGGTCGGTTCGATCGATGGGCCGCTGACTGAGTTGACCGAGGCCTCGGCCCAGGTTCAATTTCCATCCCAGACCCGCACTCCGGGCCTGGAGGAGGCCGAGCTGGGGCGTCTGCGAGACGAGATGGCCAAAATCAGCGCGCGCCTTGACAACCCTGAATTCGTGGTCAAAGCGCCGCCGCCCGTGGTGGATCGCCAGCGGGCGCGGATGGCGGAGTTGCGGGACGCCATCGAGCGCCTGACCACGCGCTAGGGCCGGGAGCACATGCCCCCGGCCTTGGCTCTGGCCTCCCCCGCGGTTCTGGTCGCGGGCGCTCTGGCCGTCCTCGTGGCCCGCGGTCGGATCCGCCAGGTCACCGCCGCCACGGCCTGGTTGGCGGTCCTGGCCGGCGTTGGAGGCTGGATCGCCGAGGGCCGGGTGCCGACCGACCTCGCCCTTCTGGCGGGCCAGGGGGCGGGGTCCCTGAACCTCGAGATGAACGCGGTGACGGTGACCTTCGGCCTGGCGGTGCTGGTTCCCGCAGCGCTCCTCTTCACCTTCCAGGAGCGCCGTCGCGACGAATCCATGCTCGCCCTCTGGGCCTGCGCGGCCGCCATCACATCGATCGAGGCGGCCGGTATCTTCGGCACCGCCCTGGCCCTGGGGGCGGCGGCGACCCTGCTCATGGTGATGATGGGTCCCCAGGATCGGGTCGGCCCCCGTGCGGTTTGGGGGTCGCAGATGGCGGCCGGCCTGCTCCTGATCCTGGCGGCGGCTCTCCTGGCCAGCGCCGCCGGCACGTCGATCTATTCCGCCATCCCCTCCGGCGCCCTGTCGGGGGCAACCTTCGGCCTGCTGGCCGGGGCCGGCCTCCTGGTCTCCGGTCTGGTGCCGGGCCGCGGCTGGCCGGCCCAGGTCTGGCTGTCGCCGAAGCTGGCGGGGGGGGCGATGACCGTGGCCGTCTCGACACCACTGGGACTGAACCTGCTGGCGCGCACCTATTCCGCGGGTTCTGGCTCCTGGCCCAGCCCCTGGTTCCACCTCACGCTGGGCCTGATCGGAACCGCCACCGCGCTGGCCGCCGCGCTGCGCGCACAGGCCGCTCCCCAACGCCGGATCTGCCTGGCCGAAATGGTTCCTTTGAGCGCGGGCCTGGCCCTGGCGGCGATCGCGCTGGGTACTCCACTGGGGGTTGCTGCGGGGATCAGCGCGGTGTTCGCCACCGCCTCTCTGGCGGCGGTCCTGCCACTCCTGCCGGAATCCAATTCAGGTCTCGGTCTGCTCGGTCTGGCGGTCGCCGCGGGGGCGCCGCCAGGGCTCGTGTTCGGCGCCCGGCTGCTCTCCCTCGAGGCCGCCTTTGAGTCGGGTACGGTGCCTGCGCTGATAGCTCTGGTGGCCGCCTCCGCCTGGCTCCTGAGCATCGCCGCGCTGGCTCGCTGCGTCTGGTTGCCGGCCACCGATCCTCCCCGAGGCGTTCCCGATTCGCGCCTTGGCAGCGCCGTCGGTGTGGTGCTATCAGTCGCCGCCGGAGTGGTGCTGGGAGGGATTGAATCGGCCCTGGTGGTGCCGGCGACCGCACTCCTGGTGCGATTTCCAGCGGGCGTACTGACGGGTGGCTGGGGTTTGGTGTCCACCGCCAGCGGTGAATGGCCGGCGCTCGAACTGGCCCTTCCCACCCTTGTCCTGGTGGCGCTGGCAGCCCTGCTCGGCGGGCCCCGCCTGGGCCACCACGGCGGCGACTCGGTCAGCCCCCTGCTCGGCTACCGCCTCCCCTCCGGAGTGGGTGCCCTGACCAGAGCGCGGAGCCGCCTGGCGGAGCTGGGCGGTGTCTTCGGGTCGGGCTCGATGGGCGCCGCTCTCGGCCGCTCCCAGCCCTGGCTCTGGGTGGTGGTGGTGGTCGTGCTGGCGATCGCGGTGACGCGCTGATGCTGATCCTGGAGGTACTGGCGGTGATCTTGGCCTGGCTGGGGGGGGCGGCCGTACTGCTCTCCTCTGGCCGGCGTGGGATCGCCCTTGGCATTGGGGCGGCCGGGCTCGGGCTGGGTCTGTCCGAATTCGCCGCCGGAGCCGGCGAGGAGGCGATTCTGGTCCTGCTCGGCGCCCTCCTGGCCGCCGGCCTGCGGCTTCGGGATGGAGGCCGGGGCTGGGGTACGCTGGGCCCCGGCAGCACACCGGGATTGATCTCGGCTCTGGCGGCCCTGCTGGGACCGCTGCTTCTGGCCGTCTACCTCCTGCCCGGACGGGCGGAGCCGGCGCTCCTCTGCGGGATGGTCGTCACCACCCTGGGCGCCATGAGCGTCATGGCTACCGGTGAGCGCCAGCTTTCCCTGGCCGGGGCGGCCCTGGTGGCGTTCGGCGTGGGGGCCATGGCGGGGCCGGAGGCGGCCATCTACGGAGCCGTTGGGGCCACCCTCGTCTCCATGCTCCCGGCCTCCGCCGCATCCCGGCCGCAGCCATGAGCGCTCTGGTCGTTGGCGTCACCTGGCTGCGCTGGCGCGGGCATCTGGCCGGCTACCTGCTGGCGGCGCTCGCGCTCGGAGGCTGGCTGGCAGCAGGGCCGGGTTTTGCCGTGGCCACCGAGCAGAGGGTGATGCTGGCCGCGCTGGCCGCTGTGCTGCTCCTGTTGGGACTCTTCAGCCCGTCCGAGCCCGGGCTGGGAGAAGTCCTCTGGGGCGGACTTCTGGGTTTGGCGCTGGTGGCGTTGGCGGTCAGCGGCCCGAGCCTGACCTGGTGGTCGGCGCTGGTGCTGGCGCTGGCGGCCGGATGTGCCGCCCTGGGTGCCGACGGGGGCTTTGCCGAGCGCCTCCGGGCCCCCGCCATCGGCGTCGTGATGATCGGTAGCGGTCAGATGCTGATCGCGGTCGGGGGCAACGTGGGCGTGGAGCGGGTCGGCGCCCTGGCCCTGGCGTTGGGCCTGGTCGCGCTGGCCGGCCTGGTGCCGTTCGGGTCCGAGATCACAGCGCGGGGGCCGGCCACGCCAGCCAGCCTGGCCTGGGCTGGTTTTCTGGGACCGGCCCTGGTGCTGGGTCTCGTCGCCCGCGTCCTGCCCCATCTCACCCCCGACGAAGCCGAGGTCTACAGCGCGGTGCTGATCGGCCTGGGACTGGTGAACCTCTTTGCTGGCGTGTTCGGGGCCTGGGGGTCGATCGATCCCTCGCGCATGTGGAGGTTCTCATTCATCGCCGACTGGGGCCTGGTGCTGGTGGGGCTGGGGTTGCTCAGCCCGGCTGCCATCGGCGTCGGCTACCTGGCCTTGCTGGGCATCGTGGTCGTCCGCATGCCCCTCTACGTCTGGTCGCGGCGGGCGATTGCAACTCCCCCCCAGGAGGGCCTGAGTAGAACCAACCTGCTGGTGGCTGCGGCGCTGGCGGGGGCGGCTCCGTTTGCCGGCTTCAGCGTGCGGCTGCTGCTGCTGCAGGCGGCATCATCGCTCTTCTGGCCGCTGGCGGCGGTGCTGGTGGTGGCCATGCTCTGTTGGCCGGCGCACGCCTTCCGGCTGGCCCGCTCGCTGGGTCGCCCCGACCCTCGCACCCGCTGGGGTTTTGGCCTGGTGCTGGCGGCGAGCCTGGCTCTGGGCGTGGTTCCAGGTCTGGTCCTCTCCCTGGGTGGTTACTAGCGATGTCCCTGCAGCTCCTGCAGAGCGCGCTCGAGGCGATGCTGATCGCTCCCGGCGCAGTGCTGACCGCGCTTTTCGGAGCGCTGATCGAGGCTCTGACGCGGGTTGCCCGCCGCCGCACGCCTTGGGGGCTGCCGCCCCTCCGCTCCTGGTCTGGCTTTGCCATCGTCTACGGCTTGGTCGCGGCCGCCCAGCTGTCGATGCCGCTCAGCCCGCTGTCACCCACCGACACCAACCTGGCCGTGGCGGCGATGGCCTTGGTGCTCAGCGGCTGGCTGGGCTGGCTGCCGAGTGGGTTGATCGCCGGCGCTCGGCGACTCCTGATCTTCCAGGCGCTGTGGCTGGTGGCGGTGATGGCACCGGGGGTGTTCGCGCAGAGCCTGCGACCGCAGACGGTGGCGGTCTTGCTAGTCGGGCCCGAACAGGGCATCAAGCTCGCCGCCGGCGTGCTCTACCTAATCTGCCTGCCCTTTCTGCTCGGCCTGGTGGGTGAGGGCGCGGTACTTCCCGTCTCCGCGCGTCTGTTCCTCTGGTTCCCATACTGCGGGCTCTTCGTATCCGAGCTCTTGGTCCCAGCTGGAGGGGGCTTGGCGGGAGCGGCCCGCTTTGTCGGGCTGAGCCTGCTGGTCGCCGCGCTGACCCTGGCGCTGGCAGCGGGGGCTGGTCTGATTGGAGCTGTGAGGCGGAGAGACAGTCGCCCTGCCGGGGGGCGAGTGCAAACCGGCGATCGGCTCTGAGGCGACCCTCTCCGTCCTGGCGGGGAGCGGCTCGGCGAGGACCCTTTGCTGTAGAATTCCGCCTCGTGCCTGCGCCCAGCGCTTCGCTGACGGCTGTCGTCGTGAGCGGCGGAAAACAGTATCGGGTGGCCACCGGAGACCGAATTTTGGTTGACCGGCTGACCGCCGAGCCCGGAAGCGAAATCGCCCTGGGCAAAGTCCTCATGGTGGCCGATTCTGATTCGCTCAAGTTGGCGGCCGAGGCTGCTGGCGTGGTCGTCAAAGCCCGGGTTCTGGGCCACCCCCGGGGGCCCAAGATTGACGTGCTCCGCTACAAGTCGAAAAAGCGGGTCCGCGTGCACCGTGGCGCCAGAGCGGACCTGAGTGCGATCGAGATCCTGTCGGTGGGATCCGGCGAGGAGAGGTCTGACGAGAGGTCCGGGGCAGAGGCGTCGAGCGCCCCGCCCCCGACTCGGGCGAGGCGCAGTCCCAAATCCGCTGCTGCGACCGAGGTGACTGCATCGACGGAGGAGGATTCGGATGGCTCATAAAAAGGGTGGAGGCTCCTCGCGCAACGGACGCGATTCAAACGCCCAGCGCTTGGGCGTCAAGGTCTACGGAGGCCAGAGCGTTAACGCGGGGCAGATTTTGGTGCGCCAACGGGGTACACCGATCAGCGCCGGCACCGGCGTCGGGGTCGGCCGCGACCACACGCTCTTCGCCCTGATTGGGGGCAGCGTGGCCTATCAGCGGATGGGCCGGGACGGCCGCCGCGTCTCGGTCACCGGCGAGCCCTAATCGGGCCGGCCATCCGTTGATGGCGAGCGGTGAAAGGGATTCCTACGGTAGGTTCGTCGACTCCGCCTTGATTCAGGTGCGCGCCGGCCGGGGCGGGCGCGGGGCGGCCTCCTTCCGCCGCGAACCCTACGTTCCGCGCGGAGGCCCCGATGGCGGCGACGGCGGTCGGGGCGGTTCGGTCATCCTCACCGTGAGCTCCCAGGCGGTCTCGCTGGTGGCCTATCGCACCCCCCGCCTGCACCGGGCGGCTGACGGAGAGCCGGGCCGGGGCGGTCTCAAGTCGGGCCGCTCGGGTGCGGATCTGCGCCTCCCGGTTCCACCGGGGACGCTGGTCCTGGACGCCAATACGGGTGACGTCATCGCCGATTTGATGCTCGAAGGCGAGGAGGCGGTGGTCTCCCGCGGTGGTGGCGGGGGTAGGGGGAACGTGCACTTCAAGAGCTCCGTGCACCGCTCCCCCGAGTTGGCTGAGCCCGGCCGCGCCGGGCAGGAGCGGGAGTTGCGGCTGGACCTGAAGCTGATCGCGGACGCGGGCCTGATCGGAGCGCCCAACGCGGGCAAGTCCTCGCTTCTGCGCGCCATGTCCAACGCCACTCCCAAGGTCGGCGCTTATCCCTTCACCACCCTCGACCCCGAGCTGGGCGTGACCGAGCTGGCAGGGGGCAACCGGATGACTGTGGCCGACATCCCGGGGCTGGTGGAGGGCGCGGCGCAGGGGGTCGGATTGGGGCTGCGCTTTCTGCGCCACGTCGAGCGTACCCGGGTTCTGGTCTGCGTCCTGGACGGCGCCGCCGAGGATCCGCTGGCCCAGCTCAAGACCATCCGCCGCGAGCTCCTGGCCTATTCGCCGGTGTTGGCCGGGCGACCCCAACTGGTGGTGGTGAACAAGCTCGACCTGCCCGAGGTGGCCGCGTTGCGGGCCGGCGTGGGCGGGGAATTTCTCTGGTGCTCCGCCCTGACCGGGGAGGGCGTGCCCGAGTTGGTGACGGTCATCGAGTCCGCCCTGATCGAGGCGCCGGTGCCCGCCCGGGCGCCCGTGGCGCCGGTGACCCACCTCCCGCGCCGTCGCCGGCAGGAGCGGCCGCCGGTCACGGTGACCCGCCAGGGCTCGCTGCTGGTCCTCGCCGGCGAGCCGCTCGAGCGACTCCTGGAGCGCACCGACCTCAACTCCGCCCCATCTCTGGAGCGCTTCCAGCTGCGCCTGGACCAGATGGGCGTCAGCGAGCTCCTGGAGGAGGCGGGCGCCAAGCCGGGTGACAGCGTCCGGGTGGGCGAGGTTGAATTCGAGTTCCGCCCGTGAAACTCAGGATTGGAATTGTGGGCGGCACGTTTGATCCCATCCACCTCGGTCACCTGGCCCTGGCGGAGGCGGCGCGGGAGTGCGCCGGTCTGGACCGCATCGTCTTCATCCCCGCCGGTGACCCGCCCCACCGCGCCGACGCCATCGCCAGTGCCGAGGACCGGCTGGCCATGTGCCGGCTGGCGGTGGCGGGGCGGCCAGGCTTTGAGGTGCTCGACCTGGAGGTGCGCCGGCCAGGCCCGTCCTACACCCTGGAGACGGTCATGGAGTTGGTGCGGCAGGAGCCCGAGGCCGATTATTTCCTGGTCCTGGGCTGGGATGCGGCACGCGACATCCAGCTCTGGCGGGGCCCGGATTCGATCATGCGCCTGGTCCGCCTCGTCATCATCAGCCGCCCCGGCTGGCCCCCGCCGCTCCCGCCCGATCTGGAGCGGGCGGGAATCGATCCCGGCCGAGCCGTGCTCTGCCGGACCTCCACGCCGGACATCGAGGCGACCGACATCCGGCGTCGGCTGGAGCTCGGAGAGACGCTTTCGGGCCTGCTCGACGCGCGCGTCGCCGATTATCTCCGTCGCCACCACCTGTATCCACTGAAATCGGCATAATTCGAGGTCCGTTGAACGATTTGGAACCAAAGGCGCTGGCCGATCTGCTGATGGGGGCGGCGGCCGACAAGCAGGCCTGGGATCCGACCCTGGTCGACCTTGAGGGTCTCACCACCGTGGCCGACTACTTCGTCATCTGCGAGGGCGAGACCGACCGCCAGGTCCGCTCCATCGCCGACGGCATGGTGGAGGCGGCTCGCGCCGTCAAAGCCCGGCCCCTGCGCGTCTCGGGCTATTCCGATGCGGCCTGGATACTGCTCGACTTTGACTCTGTGCTGGCCCACATTTTCCTGCCGGGGGAGAGGGCCTTTTACGATCTCGAACATTTATGGTCGGCGGCCGCCAAGGCCCGCAGCCAGGGATAAGGCTGCCCCCGATGCCAGCGAGTGCGTGCTGAATCGCACCGACAGGCTGCGCCTGGGAGTGGACCTGACCGCCTGCTGGCGCCCCCGCGTGGGCATGGTGACACTGGCCGTGGAGCTCGCCCGGGGGATGCTGGAGGCGGCCGACCTGGTTCTCTTCGCGAGCGGCGCCAGACCACCCGGTCTGGAGCAGGCGAAGGCCGAGTTCGTGCTCTCGCCGCACCGCCACGAGCTCTGGAACAAGCTCTCCTGGTTGCCTCGGGTGGAGGGACGGTGCGGTCTTGACGCCATGTTCTACCCCTACTGGCCCAGCCCTCCCCGGCGCTCGGCGGCCGCTCCCCCGTGCGCCATATTCGTCCACGACCTGGCCTTTCGCATCCAATCCGAGGCCGTGCCCTGGCAGCAGCGCCTCTACCTCGGGAAGCTGCTGACGCCCGCCCTGCGCGCCGCCGCGGTGGTCATGACGCCGTCCCACACTACCCGCCAAGACCTTCTCGAACACTTCCCGCTGCCCGGGCTGGAAAGGCGCGTCGAGGTGATCTACCCCGGTTGCTCGCTGACCGCCGTCGCCGCCCGTGGCGTCGCACCGGAACTGGGGCGGGGATTCATCCTGGCCGTGGGGTCGATCGAAAGGCGCAAGAATTACCGCCGTCTGATCGAGGCCTACCGGCGCTTGAAGAGCCCTCCCCCCCTGGTCGTGGTGGGCCGGAGTGGGTGGGGTTCATCGCGACTGCGGCGGGAGCTGGAGCTGGAGCCGGGGGTGAAGCTGCTCGGACACGTGGACGACGCCACCCTGCGCGGGCTCTACCAGAGCGCCGCACTGCTGGTCTTTCCGAGTTTGTACGAGGGATTCGGTCTGCCCCTGCTGGAGGCCATGGCGGAGGGACTGCCGGCTGTGGTCTCCGATGCCGGTTCGCTGGCCGAGGTTGCGGGCGGGGCGGCGCTCTTGGTGGACCCGCTCGATCCCCTCTCGCTGGCCGATGGCATGGAGAGGGTCCTGTCCGATCGCCAGCTGGCGGCCCGGATGACAGAGGCGGGCCGGGCCCGGGCGGCGGAGTTCGACTGGCAGAGCGCCAGTCGGCGGGCCTTTGCCCTGCTGGAGCGCCTGGCTGCCGGGCGAGCCGCCTGAATAGCCACTAGATTTGGATTGTGATCGAACCTGACGATCTGGCCAGGAAGCTGGTGGAGGAGCGCGACCGTGCCCGCCACGATCGGGATTTCGAATTGGCCGACCGTATCCGGGAACGCTTGGGCTCGCTGGGCTGGGTCGCCCTGGATGCACCCGACGGCACCCGCCTGGAGGCGCTGGCCGAGCGCAGTGAGGTTCCGGACGGCAAACCCTCTCAGCTCCAGAGTCCTGACCGGACCGACTTCTCGGTCATTCTGGTGCTCTACGGCTGGCCCGAGGACGTGCGCCGGATGCTCTCCAGCCTGGGCCGCGGCCGCCACCAGTTGGAGGTGATCGCGGTGGACATCTCGGAGCAGGGAATTCCTCCCCGGGAGCTTGGTCCACGCCCCCCCGGCGTCACCGTTCGCGTCCTGCGTCCCACTCGGCGGGGCGGACACGCCAGCGCCCTCAACGCCGCCATCCACCAGGCCTGGGGTCGCATCGTCTGCCTCATGGAACCCAGTCTGGAGTTCGGTCCGAACACGCTCCGTGAGCTCGACGAGGCGCTCTCAGACCCCCAGGTCGGCCTTGCCGGCCCCTTCGGGCTTCGCAACTTCGACGAACATCATTTCGAGCCCAGCGAGGGCGGAGCAGCAGACGCCCTGGAATACCTGCTCGCCTTTCGCCGCCGCGATGCGGCCCGGATCGGCGACATCGATCGCCGCTTTCGCTATTACCGCAACTTCGACCTCGATTTCTCCTATCAGGTGCGCGCCACGGGCCTCAGGATCAAGCTCATCGAGGCGAGCGGGATGGTGCGTCACCAACACCGCCTCTGGGAGTCGACCCCGGTCGCCGAGAGAGATCGCCTCAGCCGGCGCAACTTCAACCTCTGGATGGACCATTGGGTCAGAGCCAAATGAGAACGCTGCGCCTCTTCAACACCATGGGCCGGCAGGTGGTCGACTTCGTGGCCCTGAGGCCGCCCCAGGTCGGGGTCTACACCTGCGGGCCGACCGTCTATCGCTTCGCCCACATCGGCAACTTCCGCACCTACCTGATGGCCGACCTCTGGATCCGTACCCTCGAGTACTTCGGCTACCGGGTGACGCAGGTTCAGAACATCACCGACGTGGGCCATCTCGTGGACGATTCCGATTCCGGCGCGGACAAGGTGTTGGCCGCCGCCGCCGCCGAGCGCAAGAGCCCCGAGGAGATTGCCGCCTTTTACACCCAGGCCTTTCTCGACGACTCCGACCTGCTCCGAATCCGGCGCCCCGACCACATGCCCAGAGCCACCGCGTACGTGCCCAAGATGATCGAGCTGGTGCAGCGCTTGGAGGAGCTGGGCTACACCTACCGGATCGGAGGCAGCGTCTTCTACGACGTCAGCCGGCGCGCAGAATACCCCAAGCTCTCCCGCAACAAGATCTCCGACCTGCGGGGCGGATATCGCATCGCGGTCGATTCCAACAAGCGCAACCCGGCCGACTTCCTGCTCTGGAAGGAGGCCGGTCCGCGACGGCTCCAGGTCTGGGATTCGCCCTGGGGTTTGGGCTTCCCTGGCTGGCACATCGAGTGCTCGGCGATGTCGCTGGACCACTTCCCCGGCGGCATCGACATCCACACCGGGGGGGTGGACCTGGTCTTTCCCCACCACGAGGATGAGATCGCCCAGTCCGAACCGGTTCACGGCGGTCAGGTGGTGAGCTACTGGATTCACGGTGAGCATCTGCTCATGGGGGGCCGCAAGATGGCCAAATCGGCCGGAAACATCGAGCGCGTCTCGAACCTGGTCGAACAGGGGCACGATCCCCTGGCCTTTCGCTTCCTGACCATGAGCACCCGTTACCGGAGCAAGTTGCGCTACACGCAGGAGTCCTTGGAGGCGGCCGAGCGGGGCTTGAACTCGATGCGCCAGCGCGCCGCCCGGCTGGATCCCGCCACCCCTCTCCTCTCGCCCCCCGGCCAGCGCTTCCAGCAGCGCTTTGAAGCCGCCCTGGCTGCCGACCTCGACCTTCCCCAGGTCCCGCCCCTGATTCAGGAACTGCTCCACTCCTCGGTCCCCAGCGGCGAGCAGCGTTGGCTGCTCGGGGACTGGGACCGGGTGCTGCAGATCGGCCTCCTGGAGGAGGCTGCGCCGGTCAACCAACCACCACCCCCGGAGGCGGTGCTGGAGCTGTCGGCCCGCCGCGACCAGGCGCGGTCCAGCCGCCAGTGGCAGGTGGCGGACGATCTTCGGAGCGAAATCGAAAAGCTCGGATACAGCGTCGTCGACGCCCCCGCCGGTACCCGGCTGATCCGCGCCTGACCTTGGCCGGCATCGGGGCTAAAACAGCCCCGGCCATCCGAGCCTGGATCTACGCGGTCACGTCGACCGAGGTGCCGAGGTCGGCCCAGGCATAGAGTTGCGCGGCGATCTGGTCCTGGAGGTGAACACAGCCGTGGCTGGCGTAGCCCCCGTATTCGGATCCCGGGCCGAAGGCTGACTGCGGCTCCCAGTCGGCGGTGTGGAGGAAGGTCCCGTCACCCACAAACTCCATGGCGTCATAGACCCAGGTGGGCGGGTACCAAAGGCCGCTGGCGGGGGGCCAGGGCGACACCATCCGGTAGGCGGGAGCCTTGTAGAAGATGTGAAAGTTGCCCTCATCGGTGGGCAGCTGGGGCCGGCCCGTGGTGATCAGGCTGCGGAGCCAGGGACAACCGTTGTTGTAGGCGATCAGCTGCTGGGTCAGCACGTGCACGACGATGAGCTTGGGGGCGGCTCCGGCGATGCAGCCCACGCCCGCGACCGGAAGACTGCCCGAGGCGGCAGCCCGCAGCTGTTGCACCAGCTGGGCCAGCGCACCTTCCGAGCTGACCGCGCCCGGCCCGCTGGCGCTCTGCGCGCGCAGGCTCTGCGCGCTCGCGTCGAAGGAGCTGCCCAGGCCCAGCCCATCGGCCCGGGCGAGCAGAGCGGGGAGCTGGGAGAGCAGCGAGCGAGCCTGGTTGTATGCGCCCAGCGTCTGCTGCCCCGAGGTTTGCGCAGCGTCCACCTCTTTGGTAAGGGTGGGATGCAGCCCGAGCATGGTGGGGTAGGTCAGGGTGAGATACCAGCGCGCGTCGGAGGCGGCCTGGAGCACGGCGCCGTCGTCGAGGCCGGCCTGGCCGAGGGAGCCGGCCAGCGTCTGCAGCTCCTTGAGGTGGGTCACGACGTCGAGCGGAAGGCCATTCTGGAGCCCCCCCGAGGCGAGGCCCAGGGCGGCCATGGTGGCTGCGGCTTGGCGCCTCTGGAGGTCGATGGCGGCGCTCAGCCGTCGATAGTCGGTGGGGGTCTGAGCCCTGGCCAGGGCGGTCCGAAGATCGTTTTCATCCCAGCTTGGACCAACCTTCTGCTGGAGCGTGGTCAGATCGTCCTCGGCGTGGGCCCGGGCCGCGACGATCGCCTGGGCCCGCGCCTGATTGGCCAGTTCCTCCGGCCCCCTGAAGGGATCCGCGATCACCGCCATCGACGTCAGCGCGCGAGGCCAGGAGCGCAAGGCGGCGAGGCTGGCATCGGCCCGGGCCAGCATCGAGGCTGGAACGCCTTGCGCCCTGGCCCTTGCGAGGTGGTTTTCGAGCTGGGCCGCGCGCAGGTAGTAGTCACTGGTGTTGAGGGCTCCACAGAGGAGCGCCACCCCCGCCACGCCAGCCGCGATCCGGATCGCCGCGCGCATCAATCCCGAGGACTGGAGCCGACCAGATCCGGGACCGGCGCCGGCCTGATCATCTCACGAGACCGCGATCTCTCCCCCCGCCTGGGACGGGACACTCACCGAGGCCTGCTCCGGCGCCTCCGGCGGCGCCGGGGGTGGGGCCAGGCTGGCGATCGGGACGATCTGGCGGAAACCCTCCAGGGAGCCATCCCAGTCGGCCAGCAGCCGGGCCGCCAGCTTGCTCTGGGTGCGCTGGTGGTGCTCTTGGATGAGCTCCTTGAGGAATTCGGCCTCCGCGGCCGGAACCGGCCGTGCCACCACCGAATCGCTGTTCAGTTGTTCCCATTCGCGGATGTAGGCGACGCCTCCGGTCATGCCCGCGCCCACGTTCCACCCCACCCGGCCCAGGGCCACCGCGACCCCTCCCGTCATGTACTCGCAGAAGTGATCGCCGGCCCCCTCGAGCACGGCGGTGGCTCCCGAGTTGCGAACGCAGAAGCGCTCTCCGGCCCGACCGGCGAGAAAGAGCCGGCCTCCGGTGGCGCCATACAGACAGGTGTTGCCGGCCAGGACCGGATCGATGGCGGCGTCATCGGCAAAGGGCCTGATGACGAGCACGCCGCCTCCCAAGCCCTTGCCCACGTAGTCGTTGGCCTCGCCCTCCAACTCCAGTTCGGTGCCCTCGTCGCACCAGGCGCCAAAGCTCTGGCCGGCGCTGCCCACGTAGTGCCGGCGTTGGCCCTGCAGACCCGCGCCCACGGCCCGATGGGAGTTGTCGATCGGTCCGCTGGGGGGGCTGGGGGCGGGCAGATCCCCGTTGCGCGCCCAGACGCGGCGCCGCGGGGCCTGGGCGTTGGCCGGAACCTGGACCAGAAAGCTGAGGTCCAGGCCGTGCCCGGTCAGGGAGCGGAGGGACTCGACCCGGCCCACCACCTCATCCAGGGTTCGAGCCCCGGCTAGGGCCAGATAGCCGCGGGCTTCTTCGGCGATCAGGGTGAGAAAGTTGATGACGTACTCTGGCTTGCCAGCGAACTTGGCCCGCAGGTCCTCCCGCTGGGTGGCGATGCCGGTGGGGCAGGTGTTGAGGTGGCACTGCCGGGCCATGTCACATCCCATCGCCACCACCATCCCGGTGCCGAAGCCGAACTCCTCGGCTCCCAGCATGGCGGCCACGACCACATCCCGGCCGCCGCGCAGCCCTCCGTCGGTGCGCAGCGATACGCGCTCCCGAAGGTTGTGCGCCACCAGCGTCTGCTGGGTCTCCGCCAAACCGAGTTCCCAGGGCGTTCCGGCGTTCTTGATCGAGGACATGGGAGCCGCTCCAGTGCCGCCGCTGTGCCCGCTGATGAGGATGAAATCGGCTCGAGCCTTGGCCACGCCGGCAGCGATGGTGCCGACGCCCGATTCGGAGACCAGCTTTACGCCGACCTTGGCGCGAGGATTGATGGCCTTCAGGTCGTAGATCAGCTGGGCCAGGTCCTCGATCGAATAGATGTCGTGGTGGGGAGGGGGCGAGATCAGCTGCTGGCCGGTTTGGGCGTGGCGGAGTCGGGCGATCAGGCTCGAGACCTTCATGCCGGGCAGTTGCCCTCCCTCGCCCGGCTTGGCGCCCTGGGCAATCTTTATCTCCAGCTCATCGGCGCGCTGCAGGTAGGCGGGCGTGACGCCGAAGCGAGCCGAGGCGACCTGCTTGATCTTGTTGTCCCGGCGCGGACCCTCCATGGTGTAGAAGTCAGGGTCCTCGCCGCCCTCACCCGAGTTGGAGCGCGCGCCGATCTGGTTCATGGCCAGGGCCAGCGTGCTGTGCGCCTCCGGCGAAAGGGCACCCAGGGACATGGCGGTGGACACGAAACGGCTGCGGATCTCGGTCGCCGCCTCGACCTCCGCCAGGGGGGTGGGGGCGGCGGCGGGACGGATCTCGAGCAAGTCGCGCAGATCCTGCGGCGTGCCCCCCATGCTGGACAGTTGCAGCCAGCGCCGGTATTCCTCGGGATCGCCGGTCTGAGCCGCCTTCTGAGCGGCGCGCACCGACAACGGGTTGTAGGCGTGCATCTCGCCAGTCTTCTTGAACTTGACCCGGCCGTAGTCGCGGAGGCCGGTTTTGTCGACGTCCTTCTGCTCTTCCGCCCAGGCCTCGCCGTGCCATTCCCGCAGCCTGTCCTCAACCTCGCGGAAACCCGCGCCCCCGAGCAGGGAGGGAACTCCGGGCAGGCACAGGCTCATGATTTCAGCGCCCAGGGCGAGGACCTCGAACATCTCCGCCCCGCAATAGGAGGATGCGCAGCTGATGCCCATCTTGGACATGACCTTCAGCAGGCCGTAGTCCAGGGCCTTGCGGAAGTGGGCCAGGGAATCATCTCCCGGTTGCGATTGGGCGCAGTCCAAAGACAGGTAGGGGTGGACGGCCGCGGCACCGGTGGTGACGAGCATGGCCACGTCGTGGACGTCAATCGCGTCCCCGGCCACCGCCACCAGGTCCTTCTGCATTCTCTGCCCAGCCGCCAGCAGGGCCTCATGCACGGCACCCACGGCCAGCACCATGGGCACTGGAATTCGATCTCGGCCGGCCGCCCGGTCGGAGATGACCAAGATTCCGTCGGGGGCGGCGAGGGCTGCCGAGCGGAGCCTGTCGATGGCGCCGCGCAGGCTCTCCTGGGGTGCGAAGGTGGCATCGAGGGCCACGGCTGATTCCAGGATTCGGGCCAGCTCGCCGGCTCCGATCACCGGCGATTCGAGTTCCAGCAGGGTGTGCTCGTTGACGACCGCGGCCGGATGCAGCCGCTGGCCCAGTTTGTCTTCGTCCTGGTCGTCGGGGCCCAGAGTGCGGCCGCGGGCGCCAAGGGTCACCCGAAGCGACATGACCGACTTCTCACGGAGCGAGTCGATGGCGGGATTGGTGACCTGGGCAAAGCGCTGCCGGAGGTGGCTGTAAATCCTTCGCGGGCTGCGGCCGAAGGAGGCGATGGGGGTGTCGTCACCCATCGAGTAGGTCGGCTCCAACGCATTCTGAGCCATCTCGTGAATCACCATCCGCACGTCCTCGGAGCCCCATCCGAACATCCGCTGCCGCCGGGCCGGGTCCTCGGCCGGCTCGACCTCAATCGGGCGCCGCTCGACCGGGACCAGAACCCGATCGGCGAGCAGGCCGTAGTCGTGGCGGGAAGCGACGCGCTCCTTGGCCTCGTGGTCGAACCACACGCCGCCGGCTTTCAGATCGACGACCAGCAGCTGGCCCGGGCCGAGCCGGCCGCGCTCCACCACCTCGGCGGGGGGAAGGGGGACCACACCCGCCTCCGAGCCGGCCACCACCATGCCCGAGCTGGTGATCTGATAGCGGATGGGCCGCAACCCGTTGCGGTCCAGCGCCACGCCGGCGATCAAACCGTCGGAGAAACTGAGTGCGGCCGGACCATCCCAGGGTTCGAAGCGAGTCGACTGGAAGCGATAGAAGTCGCGCACGCGCGGCGCCATGTCGCCCCGTCCCTCCCAGGCGTCGGGCACCAGCGTCATCAACGCCTCGGCAGGGTTGAAACCACGCCGAACCAAGAGTTCGATTGTGTTGTCGAGCGCCGACGAGTCGGATCCCTCTTTCCAGATCACCTCTCGCAGCGACTCAGGCAGCTCGCCCTCGCGCGCCCGCATCCACGAAATGTTGCCGGCCACGGTGTTGATCTCACCGTTGTGGGAGATCATCCGAAATGGCTGAGCGTTGCGCCAATCGGGAAGCGTGTTGGTGGAATAGCGTTGGTGGAATAGCGCCACCTGGCTGGTCGCACGCTCGTCCAGCAGGTCCAAGTAGAAGTTGGCCAGGTGGGTCCCGGCCATGAGCCCCTTGAAGACCATGGTGCGGCAGCTGCAGGACGGGACGTACATGCGCACCCCCTGGCTGGCGGCATCCTTCTCCGCCCGGCGCCGTGCGCCGTAGAGGGCGTCCTCCCACTCCTCGTCGGACATCTGCGGCCGGCTGATGACCGCGTGCCAGATGTCGGGTATGCTCTGCCGCGCCCGATCTCCGAGGCTGTCGGGATCCAGGGGCGGGCGCCGCCAGTCGATCACCCCCATCCCGAATTCGGCCAGGGCCGCGGCCAGGATCTCGCGAGCGCGCGGATCCCATTCGAAGAGGACCGCCACGGCGTGGCCGCCGAAAATGGCGCGTGGAATTTGAATCATGAGTCCGGCCCCGTCGCCGCTCTTGCCGTCGGCGTCCAATCCGCCCCGGTGGCTGAGGCGGGCTAGGGCGGTGACCCCAAGCGAGATCACCTGGTGGCTTGGTTCGGCTCCGGGCGTGGCCACAAAGCCCATGCCGCAGGCGGCCCGCCAGGCGCGCTCACGGCCGGCCCAGGCGGCGTTGGGGTGCAGATCGTCTGAGGATGCGAGCACAATGGTCATTCTACCGTCGGACTCCCGCTGGGCCTAGTCGTTGAACACCAACCCTAGCCGTCCTCGCTAGTGGAGTTCTCACAGATCGAGCAGGGCCTGGACGCGGAGCGCGACGGACAAATTGAGCCTGGTCTCGGGTTCCTCGAGGTTGGCGCCTGAAATCTCTCGGATGCGATCCAGGCGGTACCGCAGCGTATTCGGGTGCACGCCCAAGCGCTGCGCGGCGGCCAGTTGCTCACCCGCCTCCAGGTAGGTCCGGAGGGTCTCCAGGAGCTTGCCCTTGCGCAGCCGATCGTGCTCTGCGAGAGGCCGGAGGTGGAGGGTTGCGAATTCGTTCAGGCGCTCGTTGGTGACCCCCGCCAGGAGCCCGGTGAGGCCGATCTCAGATACCCCCACAACCTGACCTCGACGCCCGAAGCGGGCGAGCGTGGCGAGTACCCCGAGGACCTCGCGGTGGGCGCTCTGCAGCCCCTGCGGGGCAGCCACCGGGGAGCTGTAGGCAACCGACACCGAGAAGCCCGGCCCCCATTCGTGGACGGCCGCGGCCATGGCTGCCGCCAGGCTCCTGACGTGGCCCTGCTCGGACGGTTCGGGTCCGCTCGGAATCAGCGTCATGACCGCGTCCGAGCGGGCGTGGAGGAGCGATTTGGGACGCGTCTGCCGGACCGGGGCGGAGATGCGGCGCAGAAAATCTCGCTTCAGGGCTTGAATCTGATCCTCCGAGATCTGGCTGCTGCGCAGGAAGCCGCGGAAGTCATCGATATCGGCCATCAGCAGCACATGCGTGCCGGTCAGGGGATATCCGAGGTGTCGAGCTCGTCGCTGCGCCGCCGCCTCGTCACCGTAGGTCCCCTGGACCAGATCGTCGAGGTACTCGCCGCGCACTCGCCCCTCCACCTCGGCCACCTCGCGCTCTTTGGTGAGGGCCAGGGCAACCACGATGGCGGCCTGCTCCACGGCCATGAAGGCCAGCTCCTCATTGGCTGGGTGATCCAGCACCGAGATGTAGCCGAGGACCTGGTTGGAGTTGGTGATGGGCGCGATCAGGCGCTCCCGGACCATGCCCACGTGGGGGAAGGCGGGGACCTTCATCGGGTGTCGGCCCTCCGCCACCCGGCGCAGCATGGCGCTGACCTGAGGGTCGAAGATCACTCGCTGGGGAGTGCCGTGATGGGCGATGGTCTCGCGCCGGTGGGGGTCGTGCATGGCGCCGCCGGCGTGGGCCAGGAGGTGAAAAGACGCATCCTCGACCGTCACCGAGCTGTCCAACAGTTCGGACAGCGTCCGGCAGATCTCGTTCACCCCCTTGCCATCCAGGACCAGGTCGGTGAACCGGCTGTGGATCTCAATGGAGCGTTTGAGGCGCTGATGCTCGGCGTTGATGATGCGCTCCAGGAGCGGATTCATCAGGTCGCTCCAGGGCATCCCGGTCGGCATCGTGAAGAGTGGCACCGCGAGGCGATCTGCCTCGAAGGCCATGCTCTCGGGGAGCCCCTCCAGATATTGGCCGAGCTGCACCACCAAGCCGGCGCCGGAGCGCTCGGATATCGAGGCCAGGAGGCCGAGCATCGCATTCGGATCACCGCGAATCGCGAATCCGGTTGTCAGCAGCAGTTCGTTGGGGCGCAGCCGGGCAGCCGTCTGGGGTGTCTCCATCACCCGCACCCACTCCACCGGTCGATCGAGCCCGGCGGCTCCGGCCACCAGCTTGGCCTCTCGGAAGCCCCCGATACCCATGGCCTCGCGCAGAGTCGGCGCCGGCGACGGCGCCTCCAAGTCCGCATCGGTTCGCACCCTGCGATTATCCATGTGGCCGGGCCATAAGGTACTGGCGCCGTCCTTGTAGGGAGGAGCTAGCGACTGGACAATCGCGGGGGTCTGGTTTGTGGCGGTCTCAGCTCGTCGCGATCAGATCTCTTAGGACCAGCGCCAGAACCCCACCGTTCTTGATGTAGGCGAGGTCGGTCTCGTTGTCGATTCGAGCCAGGACCTTGAAATGCTTGACCTCGCCCGCATCCGAGCGTGCCTCCACGGTGAGCTCGGCGCGAGGCGCCAGGCCGCTCTCAATTCCGCGAATGGAGTAGGACTCCTCGCCGGTGAGGCCCAGGCTCTGCCTTGATTCACCTTCCGCGAACTGAAGCGGAAGCACGCCCATGCCGACCAGATTGGCCCGGTGAATGCGCTCGTAGGATTCGGCGATGACCGCCTTCACCCCCAGCAGTTGGGGTCCTTTGGCCGCCCAATCCCGCGAGGAGCCGGATCCGTATTCCCGCCCTGCGATGACGATCAGGGGGACGCCCTCCTCCCGATAGCGAACTGAAGCGTCGAATATGGTCATCCCTTCGCCGGAGGGCAGGTGTTTGGTGTAACCCCCCTCTTTACCGTCCGCCAGTTCGTTGCGGAGACGGATGTTGCCGAAGGTGCCGCGGACCATGACGCGGTCGTTGCCGCGCCGGGAGCCGTAGCTGTTGAAGTCCGCCTTCTGCACGCCGTGCTCGATCAGATAGCGACCGGCCGGACTGTCGGTCGGAATCGCCGACGCGGGCGAAATGTGGTCGGTGGTGACCGAATCGCCGAGCTTGACCAGCACCCTCGCCGACTCGATGTCGGACAGCTGGGCAAGCTCGGGGGTCAGGCCCTCCAGGTAGGGGGGCTCCTGCACATAGGTCGATTCGTCGTCCCACCGGTAGACCGATCCGGTCGGCGAGACCATCGCCTTCCAGTGTTCATCGCCCTCATAGATGCGGGCGTATTCGGAATCGAACATCTCTTTACGAACGCTTCCTGTGATGGCCGTTTCGACCTCCTCCGGCGAGGGCCACAGGTCCTTGAGGTAGACGTCCTGTCCGGCCTCGTTGCGTCCCAGCGGATCGCTGCCCAGGTCGACGCCGATGTTGCCGGCCAGCGCGTAGGCGACGACCAGGGGCGGGGAGCCCAGGTAGCTGCCGCGCACCAGGGGGTGGATGCGGGCTTCAAAGTTGCGGTTGCCGGACAGGACCGCGACCACGCTCAGATCTCCGCCCTGGACGTCGGCCTCCACCTCGGGGCTGGCCAGGGGACCGGAGTTGCCGATGCAGGTGGTGCACCCATATCCGACCAGGTAGAAGCCGAGTTGCTCCAAGTAGGTCATCAGACCCGCGTCCTTGAGATAGTCGGTGACGACCCTGGATCCCGGAGCCAGGGAGGTCTTGACGAAGGGCTTGACCTTGATGCCCGCCTCCACCGCCTTCTTGGCCAGCAGGCCGGCCGCCATCATCACCGACGGATTCGAGGTGTTGGTGCAGGAGGTGATGGCCGCGATCACTACCGAACCGTTCTCGACCCCGGTCCTGGTCTTGGTGGCGACCCCGCCCGACGATTCGGGGAAGGCGGTAAAAAAGCTCGTCCCGGCTCCGCTCAGGCTGACCCGATCCTGGGGCCGCTTGGGGCCGGCCAGGCTCGTCTCCACGCTGGCCAGGTCGAGCTCGAGCAGCTCGGAGAAGCTCGGCACGCCCGAGCCGTCGACGCGGAAGAGGCCCTGTTCCTGGCAATAGCGCTCCACCAATCCGACCAGCTCATCCGAGCGTCCGGTCGATCGCAGGTAGCGCAGGGTCTGGGCATCGACCGGGAATAGGGCCGAGGTCGCGCCGTATTCGGGGCACATGTTGGAGAGGGTGGCCCGGTCGGCCACCGTCAGCGACGAAAGCCCATCCCCGCAGAACTCCACGAACTTGTTGACGACTCCGTGCTTGCGCAACATCTCGACCAGGGTCAGGACCAGGTCGGTGGCCGTGGTCCCGGTGGGGAGGGCGTTGTGGAAGCGGACGCCCACCACCACCGGCGGGGGCAGGTACATGGCCTGCCCGAGCATCGCCGCCTCGGCCTCGATTCCGCCCACTCCCCAACCCAGGACCCCGAGCCCGTTCACCATCGTGGTGTGGGAGTCGGTGCCGACCAGGGTGTCCGGAATGGCGAAACGGCCAGCCCCGTCCTCACGAATCTGCACCACCTTGCTCAGATGCTCCAGGTTGACCTGGTGGCAGATACCCATGCCGGGGGGGACGACGGTGAAATTACGCAGCGCCTGCTGCGCCCACCGGAGCAGGGCGTAGCGCTCCCCGTTGCGTTGGTATTCGCGCTCGATGTTGTTGCCGTAGGCGATGCCCGAGCCAAACGCATCCACCTGCACCGAGTGGTCGATGATCAGGTCAACCGGAATCTGCGGATCAACCGATTCGGGCGATCCCCCCGCCTGCTGCACGGCCGAGCGGATGGCGGCGATGTCGACCACCGCGGGTACGCCCGTGAAGTCCTGCATCAACACCCGGGCGGGGAGGAAAGGAACCTCGGCCTTCGTTTTCGGCCACGCCGCCAACGCCTTCAGGGTGTCGTCGTCGACGCGACCCTCCTGGTTGGCACGCAACTCCATCTCAAGGAGGATCTTGACCGTCACCGGCAGGCCGCTCACGGCCCCGAGACCGGCGTCCTCGATGGCGCTTAGACGAAAGAAATCTAGGTCCGAACCGGAGAGGCGGGCGCGAGAGGAGATCATGCTAAAAAGATACTCCCGGCATCCCCAGGCCGAAGGGCCGTCGCTGCCGCTCCACCCCCGTGATCGCGGCGAACTGGCCGGCCAGGCGCGCTGGAAGATCCGGGCTCAGCCTGGGGCGTCGATTGGAACCGGCCCATCACCTCGCCAGGATGGCGGCCAGGCGGGCCGGTCCGGGGTCGGCGAAAACCTCCTCCAGGGGTCGGGGTAGGGCTCGTCGCCAGTTCTTGGACTCGGCTCCGGTGCCGGGGCGGTTGGGTCGATCCAGCACCAGGAGAGCGTCGTCGAGCTGGCCCACGACGAGGCGGCAGGGTGCCCGGGCGAGCGCCTGGTGGGTGCGCTCGACAACCTCGGCCTGGCCCATGGCGCCATCGAGCTCGGCTCGCTCTCGCAGCCGCTCCCGGGTAGCCGGCTCGGAGTCGTGCCGGCTCCAGAGGCCGGCCACCGTGGGCAGATCGTGCGTGGTCACCGAGGCCACGGCGTTAACCGGCCAGGCGGCGGGCGGCCGGTTCTCGAAATAGAGCAGGCGGCAGCTCAAGATGTGCTCTTTGGCGAGCCTCTGTCGAACCCCGGCTGCGATCGTCCCGAGATCCTCACCGACGACGAAAGCGCCCGCCCGGTGGGCCTCCAGCGCCAGGATTCGGAGCAGATCATCGGCCGGGAAACGAACATAGAGGCCGCCCCTGGATTCGCCCTCGGTGGGGATCCAGTATTGGCGGAAGAGCCCCAGCACGTGGTCGATACGAATGCCCGCGGCGTGGCGGAAAGCGGCCCGAAGCACCTCCTTGAAGGGGCCGTAGCCTGCCCTCCGGAGCCGCCAGGGATTGAAGGGAGGCAGCTGCCAGTCCTGACCCCCGGAGTTGAATGAATCGGGTGGTGCGCCCAGACTGAATTCGGGCTGCAGGTACTCCCCCCAGATCCAGGCGTCGGCACCGTCAGGCCCGGAACCGAGCGCCAGATCCTTGATCAAGGGTGCGCTCTGGCCTGCGCTCCGGAGCTGGAGATCCAGCAGCCACTGCAGCCAAATGTGAAAATTCACCCGCTCGGCCCGCTCTCTGGCCAGTGCCACCACGGCCGCCGAGCGGGGCCGGCGTAGCGCCTCGGGCCAGTTCCGCCAGCTCCCCGGGTGGGCTTCCGAGATGGCGCAGAAATGGGCCCAGTCAAGCAGGCTCTGGCCCCTCTGCCGGGTCCAGCGGGCGATTGGAGCCCCATCTCGGGGTTGCTTCCAGATCGCTTCCAGGGCTGCCATCTTGACGCCGTAGACGGCGTTTCGGTCGATCAGGGGGTTTTGATTCAGCATTCGGCCGGCGCGCCTCAGGGGGGCGAGCTGGGAACCCAGCTGCGCGGCACCGGGCACCTCCTCAATCGACAGGTAGAGGACGTTCTGCCAGCAGCGACTGGCGGGGTAGTAGGGACTGTCCTCCTGGGGGAGGGTCGGTGAGTCGGCGTGCAGGGGATTGATCATCAGGACCCTCGCCCCCAGAGCCCGGGTCGACCACCGCCCCAACTCGCGCAGGTCGGCCAAATCGCCCAGTCCCCAGCTGGATTCCGATCGCGCCGCGTAGAGCTGGCAGGACCAACCCCACCCGAAGAGGTCGGCCGGGAGCGGGCAGCGGGGAGGCGTCACCGCCAGTTCCCTCTCGCCGCTGCGGTCGACCAGGCGGTGATAGCCGATGGGCAGGTCCTCGGGCAGAAATCCGTTGCAGGAGATCACCGATCCGTGTTCGGTCAGCACCTCACCGACGCCCGCAATCGGAGTGCGATCGCCCGGGCAGACCGTCAGCAGCGGCGAGGCGGACGGCTCATCTTCGCCCTCGGACAGGGTGGACAGGACCGAACTGACGACGCCCGGGTCGGCCCTGACCCAGCGGCCGCTACCGTCGCGGTATCCGGTCAGGACCCCCCAGCGGGCTGGATCTGTCAACCCTTGTCCGACCCGACCGGTGGCTGCTGGAGGGCCTCAAGTGCTCTTCGAATCTGATCAAACGCACCCGCCCGCATGGCTCCGATCCTAGTGCCGACGGGGGCGCCCGCAGGACCACGACACCCGCGACGAACCTCAGGTGCGGGCCGTCGCGCACCGGTCAACTGGAAGCTGGGGGGCAACCGATCCGGAACGCGATCGGTGCGAAGGCGGTTGTTAACAGGGTGGTAAGACACCCGCCGCCCGATTTTCGGGCGGCATCCCCGGCGCCCCGGCGGGACTGACTGAGCGTTGCGGCGACTACCCGTCCTAATTCTCCTCGGGCTAATGGTGGCCCTGGTCGTGGCTTGGAACCTGGCCCCCTCGGTATCCGATGTCCAAACTCGGGTTGACAGGCAAGCCGGTGGTGAACACGTACCGACCCTGATGTCGGGCGAGGTTCCGCCGCTTCTGGCCGAGGCCGTCATCTCCATCGAGGATGAACGCTTCTATCAGCACCACGGTTTGGACGTGGTGGGAATCGCCCGGTCGGTTCTCTACGACGTCTCGCGGCATTGCCTCTGCGAGGGCGGTTCGACCATCGATCAGCAGCTGGTCAAGAACGTCTACCTCGATGGCTCCGACCGTGGCCTCAACAAGCTGACCGACATGATCCTCGCGGTCAAGCTCCAGACCGTGCTCAAAAAGCCCACCATTCTGGCCGATTACCTGAGCATCATCACCACCGGCCCGGGCCGATACGGGGTCGCGGCAGCCGCCTGCGCCTACTATCACGCGCCGCTCTCCCGGCTGACCCTGGCGGAGGATGCCCTGCTGGCGGGTTTGACGCAGGATCCCGCGCTCTATGACCCCTTGCTTCATCCGGCCGCCGCGACGGCCCGGCGCCGGGAGGTTCTGACGGCCATGGTTTCGGAAGGCTATGTGACTAGCTCCGACGCCAACCTGGCCAGCTCCCAACCCATCGTCGTTACGGGCGCGGGCGCCTGCCCCAGTTCATGAGTCGTTACCCGGCGCGGGTGCCTCCAAGGCGGGCGCAGCGGTCGGCGTGACGGCCTGATGACAATTCCAGGTGGTCGAGCCTGCGATCATTGGCCGGCCATGAAAGCCGCCGCCATTGCCGTCTGCCTGCTCTTCCTGTCCGGCCTCTTGGCCGGTTGCACCCCCTTTGGCGGCCAGGCCGCCAACCGAGGAACCATCCGGGTGCTGGCGCTGGGCTCTTTCACCGCCGGCGCCGATAGCCCCGGGGCCTACATTCGCAACGCCCTGACTGACGAGGCGGGGCAGCTGAACGCTTCCGGCGGCGTGCTGGGCTACAAGGTCGCGGTCGTTTCCTCCGATGATGGCGGAGATTCCAACGCCGACCCGGGCCTGATCACCAAGGCGGCGATGAGCGCCTCCCTCAAGCTGGTGGTGGGCGCCCCCCCGGTGAGTGGCATGGCCAACGACCAGGGTGTCTTGGCAGGCAAGGGGCTCCTGGCCTGCTCATCAACCGCCCTGCCCGAATCGGCTCTGGCCGCCTCGCCCGCGGTTTTCTCAATTGAGAGCCAGGAGCAGGAGGCGGCGGCGCTGCTCGCCTACGCCGTCCACACCCAGCACATCCAGCGGATAGGTTTGATCGCCACCGCCGACGCCGGCGGCCAAGCCATGGATCGAGCCCTGGCGAGTCAAGCCGGCGGGGCCGGCGCAACCTACCTCGGGGCGCAGCTGATACCGGCGGGCACCATAGGCCAGAGTGCCCCGATTCGCAAGCTGGTCAACCAGCGCGTCGGGGCCATCGTCCTCTCGCAGGATCCGGTCATGGCCGCCCGCACCGCCATGGCGGTGCACGCCCTTGGTCTAAATCCGGGGATTGAACTCCTCGGCTTCTCCTCTCTGGCGAGCTACCCGTTCGCCCAGCTGGGCGGGGACGGAGCCAGCGGGACGGTCGTTGCCGCGCTCAATTCCTCCGTGCTGACCCCGCTGGCGGCGGCGCGGTGGGCGCCGAATTATCGAAACTTGACCCACAATTTGGTGAACGACTACGACACCGCATTGGACGGCATTACGCCCCGCGGTGACGTAGCCGCGGCTGATTGCCTCTCGGGATGGGCGAGGGCGGCCGCCCAGGCCGGCACCTTGTCGCCTGGACCTGTGGCGAAGGCATGGGCTCGGCTGCACCTCTCAGCGGGGCAGGACGTCCTGGGAATGACGGAGTCCTACTCCGGGCATGTGGCCCTCCGCGCCTCTTCGATGTTCATCTACAAGTGGGCGCTTCAAGGCGGCCACTGGTACCTGGATCCGCTCGGCGTCTGACTCGGGAAACGGGGCCCGGCCCGCTGGCGCCAGCCCGAGGTCCCTGTCGTCGGAGTCATTCCATCACGGGGCTGCAGGTATGCGCATCGAGGGGCCAGGAGTGTGGAGATTCTCGCCGAGCGCCCGACGCTGGCGATGAAGATTTAGGTATCGAGCAGCACCCTCACGCGTCGTCCGTGGTGTTAGGCAACAGTCCCCGTGTTCGAGGAGCTTTCGATCCGCGGCGAGACGGGGACGCGATGTTGCGGGCCTCCTCGATCGGCACCATCCGACGGCGCCATAAAGGCACGATCTCGGCGACACGCCGGCGGCCGAGGGTAACGGTCAGTCGCCAGCCGCCCTCGATGCGCCGAAGCACCTCGCCGAAGTGTTCCGCAGATCTCGGACCGAGATTGAATCGCTCGTAGCGCCCAGCGCGGCCCATGTACGTACAGGTGGCGCGGAGGTGGAAGTGACCGGTTGGCCAATCGCTGACTTGTTGGTTACGGCCAGGCGTCGAGGGGTGACCAATGACGACCGAAGTCTTCCAAGGTCGGAGGAGCCCCGACAGGCGGTTCGGGGTGGCCGGACCCGGCCTAGGCTGGTTGATCGCGCTGGGGCTGGCTGCGGCTGCGGTCAAACTGGGCCCCACGTTGATTCTCGCCGCAGCCGTGATTCTGCCTCTCGCTCTCGATACCGCTGCCGTGTCGACGGCGATGGGGCTGACTCCGATGTCCGCCCGGCGGCGCGTCGGGCTGGGGCTGCTCTTTGCCGTCTTCGAAGGCGGAATGCCTGCGGTCGGGCTGCTCCTTGGGGCAAGCATTGGTACGGCGATCGGAGCGCTGGCCGACTATGCTGCGATCGCCGCCCTGGCCGGTCTCGGCATTTACACGCTGGCCGCCAATGAGGCGAAAGAGCAGGAACGACTTGAGCGGTTTTCCGGCGCCCGCGGGGGCGCACTCATTGGTCTGGGTCTTAGCGTCAGCCTGGATGAGCTGGCGATCGGCTTCTCCTGGGGCCTGGCCAAGGTGCCCCTGGGCCAGGCTCTAATTCTCGTCGCCGCCCAGGCATTCATCGTCTCTCAGATTGGCTTTCGAGTCGGTAGCCAGGTTGGCGAGCGAGTTCGCGATGGGGCGGGGAGGGCGGCAGCCATCGCCCTGATCGTGATCGCGGTCCTTCTGTTGGTGGCCAAGGTCACCGGTCACTGAGAGCGGAGGGCCGGCGATCCCAGGGGGTGGCCAACCCGCCCTTGCACACGAGCAGAGCCACGGGCGGCGAAACTGATGCTCAAGCCCAGCAGTCGACCCTGAGCGCCCTCGGTATCGGCGGATAGCGATCCTGTTCGCGGGGCCGGGCATGGGCAAACGTTGCCGTCGGGCAGGATTGTCTGGCCGTTGGCAAGGGGTGAGCGCCTCTCGCAAGGCGCTTCGCTCGCAAGGAAAGCGTGATGAGCCGCGATCGGTCACCTGTCCTTTGGACGGTCCGATCCAGGCCAGAGCGGACACCTCCCACCGCCCACGTCGAGCTTGTGGGCCACGCTACTCAGTGCTACTATGTACCGCAGTAGTCAGTGACACTGAGTAGTAGGAGGTGTTCCGTAGGCAAGCAGATGACGGAAATGCTCAAAGGCACGCTGGAGGGCATCGTTCTCGCGATCCTGTCTGGCCGCTCCGCATACGGATACGAGATCACGGCGTGGCTGCGGGAACAGGGCTTATCCGAGATAGCAGAGGGCACCATCTACGCGCTGCTCATCCGGATCGAGCACAAGGGGCTGGTCGACGTCGAGAAGGTCCCCTCCGAGAAAGGGCCTCCGCGAAAGGTGTACTCGCTCAACGCGCAGGGAAAGGAAGATCTCGAAGAATTCCGGAGGACGTGGAGCTTCCTCACGGAACGGCTCGAACAGCTCCGCGAAGGAGGCAAATAGCAATGACCACGGGGTGGATGAGCAGGTCACAGGCTCGATCGAGCAGAAGAAGCGCTACCGGCGGTGCAAAGCGCGCACGCAACAACTTCCCGCCAACTATCGGACGGCGATCGATGCCCTGGATCGGTACCTGATGTACTTCGGGGCGATAACGAAGGGGGACACCCTGTTGTCGATGCTGGAGGATCTCACCGATCTCTTCGAGCAGAGCGCTGCGAACCGAATCCCGATCCGCGAGATCGTCGGGGCGGACCCGGTGGAGTTCGCCGAGACCTTTCTCCGGAACTATTCGGAGGGTCAGTGGATCAACAAGGAGCGAAAGCGGCTGATAAACGCCATTGATCGCGCCGTGGAAGGGACGCCCAGATGACCGTGCGCACGACCTCCGAACCGGCCATCCGGGTTCGGAATCTGGAGCAGTCGTGCACGGGCGTTCAGGCTGAAAGCGCCCCCGACACGGCCAGCCTATCGAGGAGGCGAGTCACAGAAGAACGATCACGTGACGGCGAAATCACGTTTGCCGACCACACCAGGCGCTTCTTCTACACCCAGCGCTATGGGATGGCCCCGGTGGTGGGCCGGCTGATCGGGTACTTGGCGATCTGCGACCCGCGCGAGCAGAGCATCAGCGAGCTGGCCGAGAGCCTGCTCGCGAGCCGGAGCGCGATCGCCAACGCGCTGGTCCATTTGGAGACCCTCGGGCTCGTCCGGCGGTCGCGGGCCGCGGGCGAGCGGATGGACCGGGTACGCATCGACCTGTCGGTATCCAATGCGATGGGCTTCGACATGTCCGAGTACCAGCAGCAGGGCGCGCTAGCCGGCGAGGGCCTGGACCTGCTGGCGGACGCCCCGCCCGAGCGGCGCGCGATCTTGCTGGAGTGGGCCGCGTTCACCGATTTCTTGGTGCAGCGTCTTCCCGTGCTGGAGCGGGAGTGGACGGAGCGACGTGAGGAGTTGCGCGCCTCTGGAGAGTTCTCCCGGCCACCCGACCACGAACGAGGAGACCAAGAGCAGTGACGAATCAGAGTGGAGCGGATGTCTGGGTGACACCCAATCAGGTCCAGGGGCCTGCCATCCACGTGCACAACCTGGAGAAGTCGTACAAGAAGCTGGAGGTGCTGTGCGGCGTGGACTTCGACGTGGCGCGGGGCAGCATATTCGCCCTGCTCGGCTCGAACGGGGCGGGCAAGACTACGGTCGTGAAAATCCTGTCCACGCTGCTCAGGGCCGACGCGGGGACGGCCAGCGTCAACGGCTTTGATGTCGCCACCCAGGCTGCCAGCGTGCGCGAGTCCATCAGCCTCACCGGGCAGTTCGCGGCCGTCGACGAAATCCTCAGCGGCCGGGAGAACCTCGTAATGGTCGCCCGATTGAGGCACCTCAAGAACCCGGGCAAGATCGCTGATGGCCTGCTCGATCGCTTTGCCCTGACCGAGGCGGCCGCTCGGAAGGTGTCGACCTACTCGGGGGGCATGCGCCGCCGCCTCGACATCGCGATGAGTTTGATCGGCAATCCGCCGGTCATATTCCTCGACGAGCCGACGGCCGGGCTCGACCCCCAGGGGCGCATTGATGTGTGGCAGGCGGTCAAGGAACTCGCCCAGCAGGGCACCACGGTACTGCTTACCACGCAGTACCTGGACGAGGCCGAACAACTCGCCGACCGGATCGCCATCCTCCATGGCGGTCGGATCATCGTCAACGGCACCCTAGCCGAACTCAAGCAGCTACTCCCGCCCGCCGAGATCGAATACGTCGAGAAGCAGCCGACCCTGGAGGCCGTATTCCTCGCCATCGTCGGTGACGAGGGCGAGGACGCGAGGCCGGCCACGACCCGAGCGTCGGCACGGATGACCGAGGAACAACGATGACCAAGCATTTCTTCGGCGACACCACCGTCCTGCTGGGACGATCCCTGCGCCACATCACGCGCAGCGTGGATACCATCATCACGACCGCGATCATGCCGATCGGCTTCATGCTGCTGTTCGTCTACGTGTTCGGGGCGCGATCAAACACGGGTCGGGCACCTATGTGACGTACCTGCTGCCCGGCATTCTGCTTATCACCATCGCCTCAGGCATCTCCTACACCGCCTTCCGGCTCTTCCTGGACATGAAGAGCGGCATCTTCGAGCGATTCCAGTCCATGCCGATCGCGCGCTCGTCCGTGTTGTGGGCGCACGTGCTGACCTCGCTGGTCGCCAATCTGATCTCACTCGTGGTCGTCGTGTTGGTCGCCCTCCTCATGGGCTTCCGCTCCGGGGCGGGAGTGCTGGCGTGGCTCGAGGTCGCCGGCATCCTGGTCCTGGTCACCCTGGCGTTGACCTGGCTCGCCATCATCCCTGGACTCTCCGCCAAGTCCGCGGACGGCGCCGGCGCGTTCTCCTACCCGCTCATCTTCCTGCCGTTCATCAGCTCGGCATTCGTGCCCACCGCCACCATGCCCGGCCCTGTGCGCACGTTCGCCGAGAACCAGCCGGTGACGTCAATCGTCAACACGATCCGCGACCTGGTCACCCAGCAGGCGGTCGGCGCCGACATCTGGATCGCACTTGCCTGGTGCGTCGGCATCCTCATCGTCGCGTCCGGCATCGCACGGGTCATCTACCGCCGCAAGCTCGCCCAGTAGAGCGTCGAACGGGGGTGCTGGCCCTGGGAGCGCCGGAGGATGAAACAGCGGTGAGGCCCCGCAAGGCTGGGCCTCCGTGCGGCCCGCGTACGGCTACGAGATCCCGGAGCGGCTGCGAGAGCAGGGCTTCTCCGACATCGCCGAAGGCATCGTCTACGCGCTGCTCGTCAGGTTCGAGCAAGAAGGCTTCGTTGAGGTCGAGAAGGTCCCGTCCGAGAGGGGCCGCCGCGCAAGGTGTATTCGCTCAATGCGCAGGGACAGGAATATCTGCTCCACCGGGTGCAATGCAATCACCACCAGAATCCAAGCCTGAGACAGGACATTGGGTGGGCCCGAGTTCCCACAACACGAACCGGCTCGTCGTATTCGCGGGGCAGCCGTGCGAATGGGCCACCGAGGATTCTGCCCACGATGCCGAGACAATCGAGGCTGTTCGGCGCTTTGTCGAGAAGCATGGCCTGATGCCCGGGCAGAACTCGTGGACGGCCGCTCGCATGAGCCCCCTGAGCGAACCGTTCGGAAACGATTCGGAAGCTTCCGGGCCGCGGTTGAAGCCACCGGGTTGAGTTGGACCGGCTGAAGGCTCACGCAACGGAGCGACGCGAGGTGTCAGGCACTCGGGGTGGGCTTCGGTCCTTCATCCAGAGGTACCCGGGTTGGCACACCGAGATACGGGCCGACGCGCCTCGGGAAGAAGCGCCGACCTTCGGCAAGTAGGTCCCGCCACAGGGTTGGGTTAACCCACTCTGGTCTCGGGGGATTGAATGGACGCGGAGGGTCCAGTTGGGACCGGGGGCACATGGGGTCGTGGGGTCCCGAAAAGGTCCCGACCGTGACGGGCGAAGTCCTGTCTGCAGCGGGCCGATAGGCCGGCGACCTGGCGTCGCTCGGCACGTTCAATGAGACCAGTGGATCGCAGACATCAACCAGCGATCGCAAGAAGTCATTCATCCGAATAACCGGATAACAAGAGGAGGGCACGAACGTGACCAAAGGATTGCGGTGGCGGTTTATCACACTGATTGCGGCGCTCGTCATCATCCTCGGAGGGGCGTCGGCCTTTCTGATCAACGAAGGCAACTTCGTCAACAACACCGTCCACGACCAGCTCGCCGCGCAGCAGATCTTCTTCCCGGCCGCCACGACCGAGGTGCCGGGCGGCGCGCTCGACCCCGCCGAGTTCCCCGACCTCCAGCAGTACGCCGGACAGCAGGTCGACAATGGCACCAAGGCCAAGGCGTATGCCGAGGGCTTCCTCGGACGGCACCTGGACAAGGTTGCCGGCGGCAAGCACTACTCGCAGATCGACACCAATTCCGGGACCGCGGCTGACAAGGCCACGGCGGCCGCTCAGAAGGCGACACTGTTCCAGGGCGAGACCCTCAAGAACATGCTCCTCAACGCGTGGGGCTGGTCGATGCTCGCGACCTACACGACCTACGGTGGCTACGGCCTGCTGCTTGCAGCGCTCGTGGTCTTCGCGGCACTCGTCTTCGAGCTCTTCTTCGCTACGAAGCCGGACGAGGTCGTCGTTCCCAGGCCGAAGGCATCCGGTTCGCCGATCAGCGCCTGACGCTCAGAAAACCAGAACCAGGCTCCGGCGGGCGTGACCGTCGGGGCTTTCTGTTTAGTGTCTCCTTTCAGTCATGGCTGATGGTCGCGAGCCGGCAGCACCCGCCGAGACGGACGCCGTTCTCCGCGACGGTTCGATCATCCACCCTTCGAGGAGCTCGTCCGGCCGACCGAGCGGGCTGGTCGCCTTCTACGAATCGCTCTCCCTCCAATCGCTCTACTTCCGCTTCTTCGGAGGCATCGCCACCTTCGGGCACCTGGTCGACCGCTGGCTCGAGCGCGGCAGCCTCGGCCTTTTCGCCCTCCAGAACGACCGGATCGTGGGGCATTTCGGAACCGTCAGTCCCCACCGCGCCGAGGTGGGTTTCGCAGTCGCGGACGAGATGCAAGGACGTGGGCTGGGGACGATCCTAGTCGGACAGCTGGCGGCGACTGCATCGGCGACCGGGACCGAGGAGTTCGAGGCAACGATCCTTGCCGAGAACCGCCCGATGCTTGACGTGTTTCGCGACAGCGGCTTCCCGATCCGGATCCTGTCCGGCTCCGGCGAGATCCGGATCGAGTTACCGACCTCGCTCACGCCTCAGGCGCGGCGCAGGTTCGAGGACCGCGACCGACTGTCGGCGATGTCCGCCATGGAGTCATTCCTTCGGCCCCAATCGGTTGCCGTGATCGGAGTCAGTCGGCGGCCAGGTGATCGGGAACCTCGTCGAAACCAAGCTCAGGGGTCCCGTCGACCCGATCAATCCCGCCGGCGGAGAGCTGCTCGGCCTCCCTGTCCACTCCACTGTTAGCGAGGTCCCGGCCCGGTCGAGCTGGCGGTGATCGTTGTCCCCAAGGAGGCGGTCGCCGGGGTTGCCCGGGAGTGCGCAGCCAAGGGCGTCCGCTCCCGGGTCGTCATCTCGTCGGGCTTCTCGGAGACCGGACCGGATGGAGCCCTGCCCAGGAGGCCGCACGAGAGATGGCCGCCGCGCTTGCCGGGGAAGGGCAGCCGGAGGTGCGTTTCCTGGTCCAGAAGATGGCCCCCAGCGGCATGGAGATGCTGGTCGGGGTCGTCAACGATCCGAGCTTCGGACCTGTTCTCGCCTGCGGCGCCGGCGGGGCCGCCACCTAGCTCCTGAAGGACATAGCGGTCTGCATCGCGCCCCTGATCGTGGAGGATGCCGCGGCGATGCTGTGATCGTCGGTGACCTTTCCCCTGCTCGACGGATACCGAGGAGCGCCGAAGGTGGACGTGGCCGCCCCCGTGCAGCTCCTGCTTCGAGTAAGCCAGCTGGCGGAGGGCAACCCGGAGATCGCGGAGATGGATCTCAACGCGGTCATCGTCCACGCGAACGGGGTCGCGGTCGTGGACTCCAGGGTTCGACTACAAACGGCTCTACCGGAAAAGCTGCCCGGGACCCGCTGAGCCGAACCGCCGGCCGGTTCCACCGTGGCGGAGGGCTACCTCCAGAGAGGACCCATCAGAGGATGGAGATCCTCCGAAATGTGGACGTGTGTGTCGTCGTAGCGAAAGCCGAGCCCCGACACCACACTTACCACCCCGTCGACGCCACCGATCAGGTTCGTCAGGATCCGAATGTCGCTCTTTCGATCGACTTTTCCGCTGAGCTTCACGACCCCGCCGGTGACGTGCACCTCGATGGAGGTCGGGTCCATCCACAGTGTCTTGACGATCAGGCCCTCGACGACGTCTTCGCGGATCATGGCATCGGGACGAAGGAAGACCCTCAGCAGGTCACTGCGGGTCACGATCCCGACCACGCGGCCGTCCTCGTCGACGACCGGGAGGCGCTTGACGCCCTTGTCGTGCATCACCCGAGCCGCCTCGGCGATCGAGGCTTCGGTTCCGATGGTCACGGCCGGGCTTGTCATCAGGTCCCGCGCCAGCAGCGCGCCGGCCTTGGCATGCTCGCGGCGCATGCGCCGCGATTCGACCAGGTGATGATCGCCCTGCAGACCGAACGCCTCTTTGTGCAGTAGGTCGGCCTCCGAGACCACGCCGACCAGGCGGCCGGAATCGTCGACCACGGGCAGAGCGCTGATCCGGTATTCGGCCAGCATCCCCACGATCTCTTTGAATCGGGTGGTCTCGACAGCCACAACCGGTCCAGCCGTCATCACCGAACGCACTCTCGTCTTCATGAGTTGAGGCTAGAGCGAGGCCGGCAGTTGGATAAAGGGCCGAAGGTCCCACCTCGGTTGGGACAGCTTCAGGACGGTCGATTCAGGCAGGCAAGGTCATCTCGACCCGGGTGCCCTCCGCGCCTGATGTGATGGACAGGCTGCCGCCGAGCCTGGTGGCTCGGTCGCGCAGGTTGCCGAGGCCCTGGCCGGGCATGGCCGCCGTGGCGTCAAAGCCATTTCCGTCGTCCTCGATGACCAGGACGGCGGAGCCCTCGTCGCGCAGCAGGCTCACCCGGCAGGTCGCCGCCCCCGAGTGACGCGCGGCGTTGGAAAGGGATTCGCGGACAAGCTGGACGATGTCGCCGGCAGAGTTGGACAATTCCGCGGCGAGCCGGGGATCGACCTCAACTGCGACCGAGATCCCCGATCTCACCTCGATGTCGGCTGCGAGCTGTGCGATCACCTGGCTGAGCTGACGATCGGCCAGGATTCCGGGCCGCAGGCCGAGGATGTAGTTGCGGAGGTCGCGTATCGCCCGGTCGAGCTCGGTTACCGCGCCTTCAAGCCGGCCCTGCACCTCGCCCGGGCCAGCGACGGTCGCCGTCGCCTGGAGGTTCATCCCAACGGCGAACAGGGACTGGATCACTCCATCGTGGAGCTCGCGTCCGATCCGCTCGCGGTCCTCGACGACGGCAAGCCGGCGCAGCTCGCCGCGGACGCGCGAGTACTCGAGAGCGACTGCGGCCTGGTTGGCGAAGAGCTCGACGACACGAAGGTCACCCTCCGCGAAGGCCCCCCGCCGCCGCAGTTTGGCGATCGTGAGGGCGCCGAAGACCGACTCGTTGGCCATCAGCGGAACAACTATGGCAGCTCCGTAGCCGACCGTGACCAGGAGCTCATCCGGGAGGCCCTGCCTCGGATCGGCGGCCGCGTCGGCGACCACGAGGCTCTGGCCGGAGAGGAAGACCGAGCCGACCAGCGAATGCCCGACAGGAACACGGCCGTCGCGCAACTGGTCCTCGGCGACTCCGTCGGCCACCTCGAAGACAAGCTCCGAACGATCCGCCGTCGGCGTTGCGATGGTTGCGATGTCCGCGCCTATCAGCTCACGGGCACGGCGCGCGACCAAGCCGTGGACTTCGCCGGCCGGGTCGCCTCGGAGGATTCGCTGGGAGATCTCGAGGAGGGCCTCTATCCGCTCCCCGGTGCGCGTACGTTCGGTCGTCTCCCGGATCGCCGCGAGGACCTGGGTGCTGCCGGAGCCCTCAAATGGCCGGAGCGCGATGTCGACCGGCAGCTCGATGTTTTGCTTCGTCCGCAGCCGGATCCGAAGGTTGGCGCCCATCCGTCGCGGCGGCAGGCCGGCGGCAACGTAAGACTCGCGGAGGACGTGGTGGTGCGCCCGCTGGGCGACCGGGACCAGCTCGTCGACCGAAAGCCCCAGCAGCTCCTCCCGGGCGTAGCCGGACATCCAGCTCAGCTGCTCATTGACGTATGCCATCCGCCCGTCGAGGTCGACGATCGCGATCCCGTCCGGCAGCAGGTCGAAGACCGACCTTCGAATCGCGTCCGAAGGCGGCTCGGCCGGAACCATGGCTCCGAGTTTATACGCCGCTACGCGTTTGCAACCTCATCGCGCCAGCGCGAACGCCGGCGCGCCGAACCAAGCAGTCCACGGATCGCGGCCGGCTTCAGAAGCGACGTGTCCGCGTACCAGAACGCGGCCGGCTCGTCGTCGTTCCACTTCGTCCGCGAAAACGCAATCCACATCCACGCCGAGCGAGTGCAGCTCGTCTGCCACCGGGTCCGCGAGGACGGGACTGGCGACGATCAGTTTCGCGGGAACCTGGACGAGTGCTTCCTCTGCGGCAGCCAGCAACTCGGATCGAGACGAGAGGCCATCGTCGACGATGACGACGGTTCGTCCATGCAGACTGGGCGGCGCCGTGTGGTCGCGGACGAGATTCTCCTCTCTGACGGCCTCCTGCTCTTCGACTTCCGCCAGGTAACCGGGCGCCCAGCTGGGCGGTGGTACCGCTTGACGGCAGGCAGATCCACCGATCGGGCGCCTCCCGACGTGACTGCACCGAACGAGGGCTCGGACGGGCCCAGTACGATCAGGGGGCGGACGACCATTACCTCCAGGGCGGTATCGAGGGCTTCGGCCAGCTCTGCTGCAACCGGGATCCCGCCCGGAGCGAGGCCGACCACCGTCAGGTCCTCCCGGCCGGCAAGGAAGCCTAGGCGATCCGCCATCTCGTGGCCGGCCTGGCTGCGATCGAGGAAGGGCGGGGCTGGCGGCAGCATGTCAGGCACCCCCACTCGGGGCCGCGCGAACACCTGAACCGCATAACCCTGCGTGGCCATGACCGACATCCCCTTCACGACGAAGTCGATCGCCCCCAAGCGGCGACACTCGTCGATCAGGCTTCGTTCGCAGCGGCCGCTGACCACGACGACCGGATGTCCTTGGTCGTGGGGTCGCCCTTTAGGCGGCCCAGTAGCTCGCGTCCATCGCCGCCAGGCAGCATCACGTCGAGGAAGATGATGTCCGGTTGCTGCCGGAGCGCGATCTCGAATCCCGCTCCGTGGTTGGTCGCCCGGAGGACGGCATTGCCACCGCCCTCCAGCTCGCTCGCCGTCAGTTCGAGGTACGCGCGGTCGCCGTCCACAAGCAGGACGGGGGCTGAACTCAGCCCCGGGCTCCTTGCGGCCCGGTCAGGTGTTGCATAAGTCGTAGCCATAGGCGAATCGTCAGCCAGGCGAAACGACCTCCACAGGGTCTTTCCGCCCGACAGGATCTCCGCCCCAAATAATGCCGATCCGAAAGGTCCCGCCGATTCCGGGACTGTTGGTCCCCGCACGAGCCGGTCGCGGCAGCCAAACTAGTACGTCGAATGACCCCCGAACCGATCGCACGCCGCCTCCGCGTGATGCTGGTGGACGATCACGAGGTCGTCCGCAGCGGAATCAGGGCTATGCTCCACGCGACCGACGATATATCGGTGGTCGCGGAAGCCGCGTCCGTCAGCGAGGCGGTTCGGTTTGCCGCCGAGTCGAAGCCGGATGTGATCGTGATGGATGTGAGGATCGCGGATGGCAGCGGGATCCAGGCGACGCGCGAGATCCGGGCGCAGCGTCCGCAGACGCAGGTGCTAATGCTCACCTCGTTTGCCGACGATGAGGCCCTCTTCGCGTCGATCATGGCCGGGGCCGCCGGCTACGTCCTGAAGCAGATTCGGAGTGGTGAGCTGGTGAGCGCCATCCGGGCCGTCGGAAAGGGACAGAGCCTGCTCGACCCGGCGGTGACCCAGAGCGTGCTTGACCGGCTTCGAAACGGCAAGCATCTGCTACGAGACGAACGGCTGGCACGACTCTCAGCCCAGGAGGAGCGGGTCCTGACCCTGGTCGCGGAGGGCAGGACGAACCGGGAGATCGGCGACCACCTCAAGCTGGCCGAGAAGACGGTGAAGAACTACCTCTCGAGCATCATGTCCAAGCTCGAAGTCGCTCGGCGTGCGGAGGCCGCAGCCTACCTCGCCCGCCACACCCAGCACGAGGGCTAAGCCAAGGGCTTCGGCCCGACCGATCGGGCGTGCGCCGTCTCCTCGTCGCGAAGCCGGCGATCTGCCTCCACCGAGCTCAGCCATGCCGCGAACAGCGCGGCGATCACGAGAGCCGCCGGCGCGAGGAGGCCGAGCGCCACTAGAGACGGAAGTTCGACGGGTTCGGCGAGTTCAATTTGAACTCGACCGGTGAGGGTGAGTTCTGACTACAGCTTGAAGGCCGCGATGAGCGCGAGCGCCCGGGCTTGGAGACGCGTAGGGGTCGCAACCATCTCGAAGGCGGCGGCGGCGGGGGCGCCTCTTGGAGGGATGCGGTTGCGGGTCAGCGACCGGAGGGCCGCCAACAGCGTCCGCCAGCTGTGCACTGAGCTGCCATCCGGCAAGTGCTGCGTGCTCGCCTTGCGCAAGGCGGCCGCCGAACACCGGGCGGGAGCCACCGGGTCGTCGGCGATGGGCGGGAAATCATCCTTGAAGAGGAGTTCTGACCAGCCCTCTTCGAGGTGCCAGCGCACGTAGTAGGCGAGCATGTAGTGATGGCGCGGTTGGTTGCCTTGGGGAAGTACTGACGGAGCAGACCGTTGGTGTTTTCATTGGTCCCCCGTTGCCATGGACTGTTGGGGTTGCAGAAGTAGACCTGGACACCAGTGGCGACGGTGAACTGGAGGTGCTCAGCCATCTCCTTGCCCTGG
>DATKQJ010000025.1:0-98228 GCA_035532785.1 Candidatus Acidiferrales bacterium
TACTCGACTGCGGTCCCGTCCGGTCCAAACAAGAAAACGGTTGTCCCGCGACCTGGTGTACTTACAACCTCCAATCGTCCACCAATTCCGGCGGCCCGCTCGCGCATCCCAACAAGGCCGTAGCCATCCGTTCCGGAATGCTCAAAACCCTTACCTTCATCGGTGATTTCAATCAGGAATGGCCGCGCCGCGAATGCCAGCCGGACACGGCAAACAGTTGATCCCGAATGCCGCCGCACGTTGGCAAGCGATTCGCGGACAATATGGTAGATAACTTCGCGGCAGTTCCGATTCACCTCGTCCTCACGCCCACTCGTCCATAGCTCGACGCGGATACCATAAAGTCGTCCGAACTCTTCGGACATTGCCCTGAGCTCCACTACGAGTCCGTCGGCGCCCAAGCGGCGCGGGCGCATGTCCCGCAATGTATTGCGGGTGCTTTCGAGCAAGGTCTCAAGTATGGCGAAGATATTAGACAGTGCCTGGTCCGATTCCAGAGTTCCCCGCGATGATTCGAAGTAATACTTGAACAGCGCGACAGCTGTTGACAAATCGGATGCTATGCCGTCGTGTAGCTCGCGGGCGATACGACTCCGCTCGCGTGCGACCGCCTCGTCAACCGCGAAAAATGTAGCATCGGTAGCCGAACTCTGACGCCCTGGGTCGGCGTCGTACGGCGCAGGCGGTGGTCCCGCCTCATCAATAGCTTTTCTTGGGCGATGTACGCGCTCGCGCCGCTTCACGGCCCAGGCCGCCTTCTGTGATTAGTGACCAAGGCGCTCAAGATTGGGTGTGTTAGCCAACTACGTAATCGGTTCAATGGAATGACGGCTAGCAACAATTCGTCACTTTGGGCCCTCAGCGCGTTCACCTCAGTTACCAAAAGTGCTCGACTGCCTTCAAATCCGGATATCAATTGGTCGGCAGACGACCGAAGTGGCATCAGTCCTCGGATCAGTAACAGCAGCAATTCCGCAACCAGAATCGCCGCCGCCAAGCCGGCCAGCAGGAGTCCGGCGAATCCCAGGGTGCTCACTCAGTCATCGTCCATGGATAGCCCGACCGGCGCGACGCCGACGATCTGGTCCTCCCCGCTCACCCGCATCACGATCACGCCCTGTGTCTGGCGCCCGATCACGGAAATGGAGCCAACCACCGTCCTCAGCACCATGCCCGCGGTGGTGATGAGCAAGATCTCCTCCTCCGGATCGGTCACCACGCGCAGGGCGGCCAGCCGCCCAACTCGCTCGGTGACCCGAAGCGTGAAGATCCCTTGGCCGGCGCGATGATGGATCGGATATTCGCTGAGTGGGGTTCGCTTGCCATAGCCGCGCTCGGTGACCACCAGAAGTTCGCCCCCCGGCACCGCCACCGCCATCCCGCAGACCAAGTCCGTCTTGCCTAGGCGGATTCCGATCACGCCCTGGGTGTCACGACCCATCGGTCGCACTTCAGCTTCGCCGAAGCGAATCGCCTTGCCCAGTTGGGTGGCGATGATCACGTCATCGGCGCCAGAGGTCGGCGATACCCACAGAAGTTCGTCGTTGGCCTGCAGATTGATGGCGATGAGGCCGTTCCGTCGGACACTGGAGTATTCCTTCATCCGCGTCTTCTTGATGTAGCCGTCACGCGTCACCATCAGCATGTACTGAGCAGCCGGATCGTCGGATTCAGGACGCACAAATACAGCGGTGACTCTCTCGCCGCTGTCGATCTCGATCAAGTTGTTGATCGGTAGGCCCTTCGCGGTCCGGTCGCGCTCCGGCAATTCGTGCACCCGCAACTGGAAAACACGCCCACTCTGGGTAAAGAACAGGAGACTGGCGTGTGTGTGCGTCGCCACCATCTGCTCGGCATAGTCTTCTTCGCGGGTGCCACTGGGGGCGTCTGATCCAGCCGTGGGTCGGGCACCTCGCAGCCCTACCCCACCGCGATTCTGAGACCGGAAAGCGCGTGCCGGCTGGCGCTTGACGTAGCCTCTGTGTGTCAGCGTGACGACCACTTCCTCCTTGGGAATCAGGTCTTCCGCTGACAACTCGACGGCATCCTGATCGGTGATCTCGGTTCGACGCTCATCGCCGTACTTTTTGGCCAGTTCTTTCATCTCTTCGTCGATCAGGAGTCGAACCTTCTGATCCGACGCCAAGATCGACTCCAGATACGCGATCGTCTTGATCGTCTCCTCGTATTCCTCGTCTATCTTCCGGCGCTCCAGCTGAGTCAGCCGAGACAGCCGGAGATCCAGAATCGCTCGGGCCTGGCGCTCCGACAGGCCAAATCGCGATTGAAGTTGACCGCTGGCGGCCTCCGTATCGTTTGCGGCACGAATTGTGGCGATTACCTCGTCGAGATGGTCGAGGCAGATCTTCAGGCCTTCGAGAATGTGGGCTCGCTCCTGGGCTCGGTTCAGCTCAAAGCGGGTGCGCCGGACGATTACGTCGCGGCGGTGCTCGACGAAGTGCTGCAGGAGTTGCTTTAACCCCAGCACCTGGGGTCGGCCATCGACGATGGCGAGCATGATGACGCCGAAAGTCTGCTGCAGGGAGGTGTGCTTGTACAGGTTGTTGAGGACGGTGTAGGGCCGCGACTCCCGCTTGAGTTCGATCACTATCCGCATGCCGGTCCGGTCCGACTCGTCTCGAAGGTCGGCGATGCCTTCCAATTTGCGATCGGCCACCAGATCGGCGATCTTGGCAACCAAATTAGCCTTGTTGACGGCATAGGGGAGTTCGTCGATGATGATGCGCTCCCTACCGTTGGCGGCCTGTTCGAACGTGTGGCGGGCGCGGACAATGATTTTCCCGTGCCCGGTCGCGTAAGCCAGATTGATCCCCGAGCGACCCATGATGATGCCGCCGGTCGGAAAGTCAGGGCCCTTGATGTGACGGCCGAGGTCTTCACTGGTGGCGTCGGGATGCTCCAGCAGGTGGCTCACGGCGGCGGTGACCTCGCGGAGGTTGTGCGGCGGAATGTTGGTCGTCATACCCACCGCGATGCCGGTGGCCCCATTGACGAGCAGGTTGGGGATCCTCGCCGGCAACACGGTCGGCTCCTCCTCCTGGCCGTCGTAATTGGGAACCATGTCGACGGTCTGCTTCTCGATATCCGCCAGCAGTTCTGCGGCGATGGCAGCGAGCCTGGCCTCGGTGTACCTCATGGCGGCTGGCGGATCACCGTCAACGCTGCCGAAATTGCCCTGGCCGTCGATCATCGGGTATCGCAACGAGAAGGGCTGGGCCATCCGCACCAGAGCGTCGTAAATGGCGCTGTCGCCGTGGGGATGGAAGAGTTTCATGACGTCGCCCACGTAGGCGGCCGATTTCTTGTGGCGCGCCGCCGCCGTGCCGCCGGCGTTGTTCATCGCGTATAGGATCCGGCGCTGCACTGGCTTGAGGCCGTCTCTCACATCCGGCAGCGCCCGGCTGATGATGACGGACATCGCGTACTCCATGTAGGAGGTCTGCATCTCCTCCTGGAGACTCTTCAGGACTATGCGACCGATATTCTCCTGCGGTGGTTCTGGGGTCTGATCGTCGGCCACGCTTACTCCTCCAACCGCCGAAATACAACGGTGCAATTCTGCCCACCGAAACCAAATCCGTTGGAGATCGCGGTCCGCACCTCCAATTGGCGCGATACGTTGGGTATGTAGTCCAGATCACAGTCGGGATCCGCCGTGTGGTAGTTGATGGTGGGGTGCACGCGGCCACGGTTCATCATCAGCAGGGTCGCGACCGCCTCGACCGCCCCAGCCGCACCCAGCAGGTGGCCAATCATCGACTTGGTGCTGGAAATCGCCACCCGGTAAGCGTGCTCCTTGAGAGCGAGCTTGAGGGCTCGGGTCTCGGCTGCGTCATTGAGGCCGGTTGAGGTGCCGTGCGCGTTCACATAGTCGATTTCTTCAGCCACGATTCCGGCATCGGCGATGGCGTTAAGCATGCACCGTGCCGGCGCAGCTCCACTGGCGTCGGGAGCGACCGCGTGATGAGCATCGTTGGTGCTGGCGAAGCCCAGTACCTCGCCATAGATGCGCGCGCCCCGGGCCTGAGCATGGTCCAAGTCCTCAAGAATCAGCGTTGCCGCGCCCTCGCCGGCCACAAATCCATCGCGATCGCGGTCAAAGGGCCGACTGGCGGTGAGGGGATCGTCGTTGCGCGTGGAGAGGGCCTTGATCGAGTTGAAGGCGGCGATCCCCGTCTCACACAACGAGGCCTCCGATCCGGCCGCCAGCATCACGTCCGCGTCGCCCCGCTGGATGGTGCGGAGTGCGGCGCCGATGCTCTGTGTGGACGCGGCGCAGGCGGTGGCGGTCGTTCCGTTGGGACCATTCAAGTGGTAGGTCATCGCCACCTGGGCGGCGGCGATATTCGGTATCACCATCGTTGCGTAGAGGGGTGGTAGGCGCCCACCGTTCAGATACTGGGCCGCGTCCTCGGTCATGACCTCGAAGCCACCGATTCCCGTGCCCATCTCCACCCCGACGCGAAACGGGTCTTCCCGGGCGAGGTCCAGCCCCGAGTCGTCCAGCGCCAATCCGCTCGCCCCCACCGCCAGTTGACTGAAGCGCGCCGAGCGCTGTGCAAGTTTCCGGTCCATGTACTCGAGGGGATCAAAACTCGGGATCTGGCAGGCAAATTTGGTGGTCAGGCGGGCGGATTTGAAGCCATCGATGGGGCCTGCCGTGCTCCGGCCCTCCATCAGGCCCTGCCAATAGGTCTCTAGCGTGCACCCCAAAGGATTGATAGTCCCCATTCCGGTGACCACCACCCGCCGCTCATCGCGCGCTGTCATCTGCCCACCGCCTCCCGAATGTTATCCACCAGGTTCACCCCCACCGACTGCTTGGCCACCCGCACCGCATTCTTGATCGCCCGCCCATCTGAGCGCCCGTGGGCAACCACCGCAACCCCATCTATTCCGAGCAGCGGCGCACCACCAAACTCACGCCAATCCATGCCTGAGCGAATGGCGGCGACCGAGGGACGGATAAGCGCCCCTCCGATCTTCCCCCTCCAGGTCTTGGGAATCTCCTGCCTCATGGCCTGGAAGATAAATTCGGCGGTGGATTCCGCCATCTTGATGGCGATATTGCCCACGAATCCATCGCAGATTACAACGTCAGCCTTGCCCGCCAACACGTCGCGCGGCTCCAGGTTACCGATGAAATGGAGATCCTGGTGCCGCCTCAGTAAATCGTGAGCCTCACGCACCAGCGAATCGCCCTTGCCCTCCTCCTCGCCGTTGCTCAAAAGTCCGACCGTGGGTGATGGTCGGCCCATGACGCGCTCTGCGTACACCGACCCCATCTGCGCGAACTGGACCAGATACTCGGGACGGCAGCCGACGTTAGCCCCCACGTCGACCAGGTAGCAGGAGCCGGTCCGGGTGGGCAGAACGGTACCCAGGGCTGGTCGTTGAACCCCCGGCAAGCGGCCCTGCAGCATCAAGGCTGCCGCCATCACCCCACCCGAATTTCCGGCAGAGATCCACCCCGCCGCCTGGCCATCCTTGCAGAGCCTCGCGCAAACCGCCATCGAGGAGTCCCGTTTGGAATGGACCGCGCGAGCCGGATGATCGCCCATTTCCACCACCTGCGTTGCGGGAACAAAGTTCAGCCCGTCCTCCGGTTTGAGGAGGGGCCGGAGCGATTCCTCCAAGCCCACCACGGTCACCTCGACGTCGAGTTCCCTGACGGCGGCTCGGGCCCCGACCACAACCTCGGCCGGGGCAAAATCCCCGCCCATTGCATCCACCGCGATACGCACCCGCGGCGCGAACCTAGATGTCTAGGTTGCGCACCGCTTTAGCGTGCGCCTGGATGAATTTCTTGCGTGGCTCGACCTCTGGGCCCATGAGCTTCTCAAACGTCTCTGAGACCGCCTGGACGTCCTCGACGTCAACGCGCAGAAGTGTTCTGGTCGCGGGATTCATCGTCGTCTCCCACAACTGGTCGGCGTTCATCTCCCCCAGTCCCTTGAAGCGACTGACCTCGACCTTGCCACCCATTCTCTTGAGTTCCGCGTCCCGCTCGGCATCGCTGTAGACCCAGGTCGATGCCTTGCCTTTGGCCAGCTTGAAAAGGGGCGGCTGGGCCATGTACAGGTAGCCACGCTCGATGACCTCCGGGAAGTAGCGGAAAAAGAAGGTCAGGAGCAGGGTACGAATGTGGCTGCCGTCGACGTCGGCGTCGGTCATGGTGATGATCCGGTGGTAGCGGATCTTGTCGATCTCCATGCGTTCACCCACCCCGGTCCCGAGCGCGGTTATGAGATTACGGATCTCCTCGGAGGTCAGAACCTTGTCCAGTCGGGCCTTTTCAACGTTGAGGATCTTGCCCCGCAGGGGCAGGATCGCCTGCGTGCGGCGGTCACGGCCGGCCTTCGCCGTACCGCCGGCGGAGTCTCCCTCGACTATGTACAGCTCGCACTTGCTGGGATCGCGTTCCGAACAGTCGGCGAGCTTCCCGGGCAGGGTCGAACTCTCGAGCAGGCTCTTACGCTGGACCAGATCTCGAGCCTTGCGTGCCGCCTCCCGAGCCCGTGCGGCGGTGAGCGACTTCTCCACGATCCGTCGGCCTTCGGCTGGGTTCTCGTCCAGGTACTGCGCCAACCCGTCAGTGAGCACCGCACTGACCTGGCCCTGCACCTCGGCGTTGCCCAATTTGGTCTTGGTCTGACCCTCGAATTGCGGCTCCAAAAGCTTGACGCTGATGACCGCGGTCAGACCCTCGCGGACGTCCTCTCCGGAGAGGTTGGAATCCTGCTCCTTGAGCCATCCCGCCTTGCGGGCGTAGCGGTTGAGGGCGTTGGTCAGGGCCGCCCGAAAACCGGTCAGGTGGCTGCCGCCCTCGGCCGTGTGGATGTTGTTGGCAAAGCTGAGCACGTTCTCAACGAAGCTGGAGTTGTACTGCAGGGCGATCTCGATCTGGGTCGACTCCACTTCGCGGTCGACGTAGAACGGCAGCGCATTCACCAGCCCCTTGCCGTGGTTCAGGTGGCGGACGAAGGCCACGATGCCGCCCTCGAAGTAGAAGGTGTAGGGCCAACCGAGCTCGTCGTCCTCAAGCACGATCTTGAGTCCCTTGTTCAAAAAGGCCATTTCCCTGACTCGCGAAACGATGGTCTCGCGGTCCAGCCTAGGGTCGGGAAACATCTCGCGGTCGGGCCAGAAGCGAATGGTTGTCCCGCGGTTGACCGACTTACCCACGGTTTCGACCGGGCTCTGGGGGACGCCCCGAACATAGCCTTGGTGGTACTCCTTGCCGTCCCTACGCACGTAGGCATCCAGACGCTCCGAGAGCGCGTTGACGACTGAGAGACCGACGCCGTGCAACCCGCCCGACACCTTGTACCCACCGCCGCCGAATTTCCCCCCCGCGTGAAGGACGGTGAGCACAACCTCGAGGGCCGACCGGCCGTCATCCATCTGGTCGACGGGGATGCCGCGACCGTTGTCGCTGACCGAGCAACTTCCGTCGGCGTGGAGGGTGATGCGGATCTCGTCGCAGTAACCCGCCAGGGCCTCGTCGACGGCGTTGTCAACGATTTCCCAAACCAGGTGATGCAGACCCCGCACATCGGTTGAGCCGATGTACATACCGGGACGGCGACGAACCGGCTCCAAGCCCTCTAGGACCTGGATCTGCTCCGCGTTATAGGCGGCGTCGGCACCGAGGGCTCGGTTGCCGGCGTCGGAGCGTGGGTTTGGACTCATGGCAACCCTGGCCCTCCCAGCGGGCGGCGACTCAATTCAGAACAGCTGGGGTGTCGAATGTCCCAATTCTACCCGATGTGGCCCCCGGCCCGCCCCGGCGCATATACAGATCGCGCGCTCGCGCGCGCGAGGCTCAGTCCGGGCCCCCCACACGCCGCCAGCGAAGGATCGGCTGTCTGGCCGCCGCCACCTCGTCCAAGCGGCCGATGGGCAGGTTGTTCGGCTCCTGGTGAAGTTGCTCGGGGTCCGAGCGGGCCAGCGCCACCACCTCCACCAGAGCCGCCATGAAGGCATCCAGCGTGGATTTGCTCTCGGTCTCGGTGGGCTCGATCATCACCGCCTCGGGAACGATCAGCGGGAAGTACACGGTGGGAGCGTAAAAGCCGCGCTGCAGGAATCCCTTGGCCACGTCCAGGGCTCGCACACCGTTTTCGCCCAATCCGCGCGCGCTGGCCACAAACTCGTGCATGCACGGGCCTGGATGGGGTACCTCGAGCACTTCGTCGACCAGGGTGCGAAGATAGTTTGCTGCCAGCACGGCATCCAGTGAAGCCTGCGTCAGTCCGTCTCCACCCATGGCAACGATGTAGGTATAGGCACGCACCAGAACCAGAAAATTGCCCGCGAAGCTTCGGACCCGCCCGATGGAGTGGGGACGGTCGTGATCAAGTCGGAACCCTGACTCCGTCCTCTGAACCATGGGGCGGGGCAGATACGGAGCCAGTTCTGCCTTGACCGCCACCGGCCCCGCACCCGGCCCTCCCCCGCCATGGGGCGAGGTGAAGGTCTTGTGAAGATTCAGGTGGACGGCGTCGAATCCCATGTCTCCGGGCCGACAGATGCCCATCAGCGCATTCAGGTTGGCGCCGTCGTAGTAGAGCTTGCCTCCCGCCCGGTGGACCAGGTCGGCCATCTTGAGAATGTCCCGCTCGAACAGACCCAGGGTGTTGGGATTGGTCAGCATCAACGCCGCCACGCGGCCACTGAGCTTCGACTCCAGATCCGACACGTCGACCCTTCCGTCGGGGGCGGACCGCACCTCCACGACCTTGAAACCGCAGAGTGCCGCCGAGGCGGGGTTGGTGCCGTGGGCGGAGTCGGGCACGATGACCACGTCTCGGATCTCGTTACGATCCCGGTGGTAGGCCTGGATCACCCTCAGAGCGGTCCACTCGCCGTGCGCGCCCGCGGCCGGCTGAAGCGTTGCCCGATCCACCCCCACGATCTCGCAGAGGGCCTTTTCCAGCCGCCACATCAGCTCCAGGGCACCCTGGACGGTCTCGTCTTCCTGATAGGGATGCAGTGAGGCGAAGCCTTCCAGGGCTGCGGCCGTCTCGTTGGCCACCGGGTTGTACTTCATGGTGCAGCTGCCGAGGGGATAGAAGTTCTCGCTGATCGAGTAGTTGAGCGAGGCCAGCCGGCCGTAGTGACGCATGATTTCTGGTTCGCTCAGCCGGGGCAGGTCCGGGGCCGAGTGGCGAACCAGGTGGGTGGGTATGGTGGCGTCGCTGTCGACGCCGGCGGGGGGCAGGCGAGGTCCGGGAAAATCCGGCCGGCTGAGTTCAAACGAGAGGCTTTCGATCATGCCCGCCCGTCCCCGATCGCGGCGACGAGTTCGTCGATGGCTCCGGGGTCGTTGACCTCGGTGCAGCAGAAGGTGACCACGTCCCGAAGCTCCGGATACCAGCGCCCGACTTGGAGTCCGGCCAGGATGCCCAATCCGCTCAGCCGTTGCAGCCGATCCCCTCCATTCTCGATGCGGAGCGGGAACTCGAACAGGAAGTCAGCGCCGGGGAAGGCCATCTCGATCCCCGGCAGGCTGGCCAGCCGTTCTGCCAGGAAATGGGCGCGGACGAAGCTGATCTCGGCCACCTGGCGCAGACCCTCCGGTCCCATGTAGGTCAGGTAGACGCTGGCCGCGAGGGCGCAGAGGGAATGATTGGTGCAGATGTTGGAGGTCGCCTTCTCGCGCCGTATGTGCTGCTCGCGGGCGGTCAGGGTGAGGGTGAAGCCACGCCTGCCGGCGTCGTCGTGGCCCTGGCCGACCAGCCGGCCGGGTAGCCGCCGCAACAGCTCGGACCTACAGGCTATGAATCCCAGGTGGGGGCCACCGAATGACGGTGACATGCCCAGCTGCTGTCCCTCCCCGACGGCGATGTCCGCCCCGTACTCGCCGGGGGGGGCGAGCAGGGCCAGGCTGATCGGGTCAACGCAGGCGATGGCCAGGGCTGCTGCCTCGTGCGCCCGGCGGGTGAGATCGGGGGCGTCGATGAGGAGACCGAAGAAGTCGGGCTGCTGGAAAATCACCGCCGCCGTCGTCGTCGAGATGGATTCCTCCCCCTCCAAGACGACGAATCCTCGCCCGGCGGCGTAGGTACGCAAAACCTCCCCGTATTCGGGATGAAGGCGTCCCGCCACCACCACCTCGTGACGCCCAGTTTGGACCGTCGCCATCATCGCCGCCTCGGCCACCGCCGTCGCGCCGTCGTACAGGGAAGCGTTCGAGACATCCATGCCGGTGAGTTGCGCGATCAGCGTCTGAAACTCGAATATGGCCTGGAGCGTGCCCTGGCTGGCCTCCGGCTGATATGGCGTATAGGCGGTGTAAAACTCGGGCTTTGAGGTCACCGCCGCCACCGCCGCGGGTATGAAGCGGCGGTAGACGCCACCGCCCCGGAAGCACATGCGGTCCGGGAAGACCCGATTCTGCCCCGCCAGGGAGCGGAGATGATTCAGGGTCTCCAGTTCCGATATGCCGCGGTCCAGGTTCAACCTGGGCAGCCTCAGGCTGGAGGGAACGTCCCTCAGCAGGGCGTCGACCGAGGGTACCCCGATGCGCTCCAGCATCAGCGCCCGGTCGACGTCAGAGTGAACCAGATATCCCATCAAAGGCTCCCCCCCACGAGCGCGGCGTAGCCCATCTCATCCAGCAGGCCCGGGCCCGGATCGCCGTTCATTCGCACCTTGATCAGCCAGCCCCGGCCCATCGGGTCGGCGTTGACCAACTCGGGATTATCTCCGAGCGTGTCATTGGCCTCGATGACGCTTCCCGATACCGGACAGTAGAGGTCGCTGGCCGCCTTGACCGACTCGATGACGCCGAAATTGTCCCCCGCCTCGACCATCTTGCCAGGATCGGGAAGTTCGACGAAGACCACATCCCCGAGCTGGGACTGCGCGAAGTCGGTTATCCCCACCGTGGCCGTGTCGCCCTCGACCAGCACCCATTCGTGACTCTGCGTGTAATAACGCTCTCCCATGGTGTTCTCCTCAGGCCGAGCTATTTTTTGACGGTCGTGAGGCGGCGCCTCCCGACAAGCTTCCCACCGATCCCCGGTAGAGCGGCAGCGAAGCCACCTCCACCTGGCCCGGAACTCCTCTAACGTCCATCGAGATGAGGTCACCCACCCGCGTACTGCCGACCCGCACCAATGCCATTCCGATGCCCCGATTCAGCCAGAACGAGTACGTTCCGCTGGTGACCAGCCCCAGGGGGGGCTCTCCCCCCACCCCCGCGCCGTGACGCGGAATACTACGCCCGAGGCCCAGTAGGCCCACCATTTCACGCCTCGGGCCCTCCCGTCGCTTGCGTTCCAAGGCCGAACGACCGACGAAATCGTCCGGCTTGTCCAGCTTGACCGTCCAGCCCAGCCCGACCTCGAGGGGATCCGTGTCCCGGCCCATGTCAGAACCGTGCAGCCGGAGCCCGGCCTCGAGCCGACAAACGTCACGCGCCGCCAGCCCACAGGGGACGGCGCCGTGGTCGATCAGAACGTCCCACACCCGGGGCAGCTGGGGGGTGGGAACGAAGAGCTCGAACCCATCCTCGCCCGTGTACCCGGTCCGGGAGACAAGCATTGGCACCGAGCCGACTGGGGCTCGGGCGAGGGCGAAATAGGGCAGGTGTTCGAGGTCGCCGCCGGCAGCCCGCAGGATCGCCGCTGCGCTCGGGCCCTGCAGGGCGAGCAGCCCGACCTCGTCGCTTCGATCGATCAGCGAAACCGGATCCGGAGCGTGTCCACGCATCCAATCCAGATCCGTACTGCGATTGCCGGCGTTGACCACGCAGTGCCAGCCCCCCTCGGGGTCCCGGTAGACCACCAGGTCATCGACGATTCCCCCCTCCAGATCGCACATCAGCGTGTATCTGGCCCGGGCCGAGCCGAGGTCGGAAAGGCGGCCGGTGAGCAGACGATCCAGGAAGGGGGGGATGCCGTCTCCCAAGATCGAGAATCGGCCCATGTGACTGACGTCGAAGAGCCCGGCCGAAGTCCTCACTGCAAGGTGCTCTTCGCGCACGCTGCTGTACTGGAGCGGCATCTCCCAACCCGAAAAATCCACCATCCGGGCCCCGGCGGCGAGATGGCTCTCGTAGAGGGCGGTGCGCCTAGCCATGGTGATCAGTCGAACCTGGCTCCTGCTCATCGCCGGCGTCCTGAGAGGAGAGAAAGGGCAGCAGGTCGAGGTCGTGCACCCGTCGTGCTTCGACAACGATCGCGCGAACCACGCGCAGGCGATCCAGGGGCCAGTTCATCCGCAGCGCCATTTCGGGTTCGGTCGGAATCCGGCCCAACTCGCGGCCCAGCATCGCCTCCATACCTTCGTAGGTCTCTGCCTCGCCCACCATCAACTGGGCTTGCAGACGATGGCCGCTGGCCTCCTCCAACGCCCGGTCAATCTGGGCTGCGATCCGTTTCCGGACCATTTCCTCGAAACCCTCTCCAGTCGCGTCCCCCCGCTCGCTGACGGCCTCCATGAGGCCCAGCAAACCCTCTTGGAAGACATCCGCCGGGTCCAGGCCCCGGCCACAGCGACTCAGCGCTACATCCTCCACCCAGCCCAGGTGCGAGGCGATGGCGCTCGGAGATGAGCCGAAACCCCGGTCCGGGGGCGATCCGGGCCCCGGCTGAACGATGGCCGACGTCATCTCCATGGCCAAGGCGTGGACCCGCCGGGCGTCCGGGGAGTCGACTCTGGGCTCATCCTCGGGTGGGGTGGCCATTCGTCGGTGCAATTTTACGTCGCCCAATGGCGGGGAGATGGGCCCTCGTATACTGCGCTCAATTGGTGCCTGGGACCGCCCTTGATCAGCAGCTGGCACTCTGGCTGCCGCTTCCTCTGATCGTCGTGGCCAACCTGGCGGAGGCCGGGCGGCGAAGCGAGCGGAGTCGTAGCGTACTTCGTGGGTTGGTGTCTTTGAGCATCGGCCTCCTGGCCCTCAATGCACTCCTCTCAGGTCTGACCGCCCTGCCCTCGTCGCTGGTTTATGGCCTCATCCTGACCGTCACCGGATTGCTCGTCGCCACCCTGGTGACGCCGCCCTGGCGCTGGCTGCTGCACCCTCTGGGTCTGGATCGGAACAACTGCGTCCAGGCCCTGGCTGCAGCCTTTGGTCTGGTGCTCCTGGGCGACCAGCTATCAGCCCAACTGGGCGCCAACGCGCTCGCAAACGAGGCCACCGCTGTCGCCCCGCTGACCGCCCTCAGCCTGCTCCTCCAGGAGTTGCCGTTTCTCCTCGCGGCCGTGCTGGGGGTGGGGTTGTTCACGCGCCGCTCGGCCGTGGCGGTGGCTGCCCGACTGGGCTGGGAGCGACCCACGTGGAGCCAGATCGCCCTTGCCCTGGCCGCCGCGATAGCGTTTTTCGGCGTCGGCTCCGGAGCCGATTGGCTGAGCCAGGCCCTGACCCCGCAACTGGCGCGGCAGGTGAGTGCGGCCAACGGCAACCTCTTTGGAGGCCTGATGTCCCCGGGCGGGGTGGCCGTCATCGCGCTGGCGGCGGGGGTGTGCGAAGAGGCTCTGTTCCGGGGCGCCCTCCAGCCCCGATTCGGCCTGGCCCTCAGCGCGCTGCTGTTCGCGCTTCTACACACCCAGTACGGGCTCAGCATCGACACCCTGGCCGTCTTCGTCCTCGCCATCGGGCTGGGATTGCTGCGGCGATTCGCCAACACCACCACCTCCACCATCACTCACGTGACCTACAACGGATTGGTTGGTCTGGGGGCTGGGATACCGGTCCCGGTCCTGCTGCTGCTGCTGGCGCTGTTGCTCCTGGTGATCTCCGTCCGGCATCTCGTAAGTGGAGGGGGCAGGCGCCAAGAAGCCAGCTAGACTTCTACAGATGGCACCACATCTTGGCACTTTTCCCAAAGTTACCCACAAGATGTTGATATCTAAGGCAAGGACGGTCGCGATCGTCAACCAGAAGGGTGGGGTCGGCAAGACGACCACCGTCATCAATCTCGGGGCCGCCCTGGCGGAGTTGGGAGTGCAGGTCCTGGTGGTCGACCTCGATCCTCAGTCCAACAGCACCAGCGGTCTCGGGGTCGATCCGCGCCGGGCTCGCCCCAGCACCTATCAGCTCCTTTCGGGCGAGGCGGACGTCGACCAGGTGGCGGTGCCGACCTCGACCAAAGGCCTCTACCTGCTGCCGGCGCAGATGGCGCTGGTGGGAGCCGAGATCGAGCTGGCCACCCAGGTCGAGAGAGAATTCAGGCTGCGCCGGGCCCTGGACGTGCTTGACGGCGGATACGGTTTCATCCTCATCGACTGCCCCCCCTCACTGGGCCTGCTGACCCTCAACGCCCTGGCCGCGGCCGACGAAATCCTGGTCCCCATGCAGGCAGAGTACTTCGCACTGGAGGGCCTGGCCCACCTCATCCAAACCCAGCGCATGGTGCGTTTGGAGATCAATCCCCAACTGCGGGTGGGGGGCATCCTTCTGACCCAATTCGACCCCCGCACCACGCTCTCGTGGGATGTGCTGGCCGAAGTGCGGCGGGCCTATGGGGAGCTCGTCTTCAAGTCCGTGATCCCGCGCAATGTGCGCGTGGGCGAGGCCTCCAGCCATGGTCGCTCGGTGCTTGAATTCGACCCCTCCTGCAAGGGCGCCAAGGCCTATCGAAACCTGGCGGCCGAGGTGCTGGAGCGATGAAACGACCCCGGAGCAGGGGGCTGGGCCGGGGCCTCGAGGCGCTCATCCCCATCCCAGCGGGAGGCGCTGCGGGAGCGTCGGAGCTGATCGATGTGGACCAGATCGTGCCCTCTCAAGAGCAGGTGCGGCGGCGTTTCGAGGCCGAGCCGCTACGGGAGCTGGCCGACTCCATCCGCGCCCACGGCCTGCTGCAGCCGGTTTTGGTGCGACGGCGCGAGCACGGATACGAGCTGATCGCCGGCGAGCGGCGCTGGCGAGCGGCCCGCATGGCGGGCCTGGCTCGCATACCGGCGGTGGTGCGAGGAGGAGAGACCGAGGAGGAAACGGGCCAGCGCGAGTCACTCATCCTGGGGCTGATCGAGAACCTGCAGCGCACCGATCTGGATCCGATCGAGGAGGCCCGGGGCATCCGGCGCCTGATCGACCAATTCGGCCTGACCCACGAGGAAGCCGCCGAGCGGCTGGGCAGGCACCGGGTCGCGGTCACCCAGGCCCTGCGCATCCTCACCGCCGCCCCGGCGGTGATCTCGGCCACCGCTGCCGGAGCGATTTCGGCCGGTCACGCGCGGGTGCTGGCCACACTGCCCGACCACCCCAGCCAGGAGCACGGACTGAAGGTGATTCTGGGTCGGAATCTGACCGTCCGGCAGACCGAGAAGCTGGTCCGGACGTCGAAACCGCGCCCCGCCCCCGCGTCGACCCGCCGGCAGCCGTCCGAAGCCGCGCTGGATGATCTGAGGCGGCAACTGCAGGACCGCTATGGCGAGGCGTTGCGGGTCGAAGGTACGCCCAGGCGGGGTCGAATCGTGATGAGCTGGGCGACCACAGAGGACCGGGAGGGGTTGGTCAAGGCTCTGCTTAAGTAATCTTGGTGGCGCACGTGTTCCAGCACAGCCGATCCTCATCCACCGCGGCGGTCAGACCTGCCCGCGGGCTACTGGCCGAGATGGTGGAGGTGCTGGTGCTGGCCCTAGCCATTTACCTGGTCATCAGCTTCGCCGTGCAGACCGTTCACGTGGTCGGGAGTTCGATGTTTCCGACCCTGGTCAACAGCGATTACCTGATCGCATCCAAGCTCGACTACCGCTTCCACAATCCGTCTCGCGGCGACATCATCATCATGCGCGATCCCTACGACCAGTCCAAGGACTTCATCAAACGGGTGGTGGGCATGCCGGGCGAAAGGATACTGATCCGCTCCGGCCAGGTCTACATCAACGGCCGGCTCCTGGAGGAGCCCTATCTGAAAAGCACCGAACGTTGGACCGTCAACGCCAACCTCAACGATCCCGGGGGGGATCCGCGGGGATTGCTGATTCCCAAGGGCTATTACTTCGTCATGGGCGACAACCGCAACTACTCCAGCGACTCGCGCTTCTTCGGCCCCGTGCGTCGAGATCAGATCGAGGCCCGGGCGCTGTTCCGGGTGCTACCGCTGAACCAATTTGGCGCCGTCGGCGGCGCTTCCCCTCACCTGGCCGCGGGATCGGTGCTCGCCGGCACGGGCTGAGCGTCGCCGGGGCGGCCGATCAGGAGGAGACGGCCGCCCTAAATCCCGAATCCGAGGCGAAGGGGCCGATCACCGCCATCTGCAGGGGGTTGTCGAAGACCCGGCGCGCCACCTCCCGGAGCTGCTCGGCGGTCAGCGCCTCCACCACCTCGATCACCTCTTCGATGGTTTTCACCTTGCCCATCAGCAGCTCCTGCTGGCAGAGCCAACTGGCCATCGAGTTGGTGCCCTCCAGCCCCAACCGCAGGCGCCCTTTGGTGAACTCCTTGGCCTTGGTGATCTCGGAATCGGGCACGATCTCGCGGCAGAGTCGGCGCATCTCTTCGATCGCCGCTCGGGTCGCCTCGACCGCCTTCTTCCGATCAACCCCCATGTAGATCGCGAAGTATCCGGCGTCCCGGTGCTTGCTGGCAAAGCTGTGGACGTCATAGGCCAGCCCCCGGCTCTCTCTTATCTCCAGGAACAACCGGGAACTCATCCCCTCCCCGAGGATGCAGTTGAGAAGGTCGAGGGCGTGGCGATCCGGGTCGTGGTAGGAGATGCCACTGGTGCCCAGGCAGATGTGAGCCTGTTCGGTCTTCTGGTTCAACAGGTGCACGGAGGGGGCGGCCGGGGCGGCCGGAGGATCCACCTTTCCGGCGGCGCGGCCCAGCGGCAATGACAGGCGAGCTTGAATGGTTTGCTTGGCCTCCTCGGCCCGGATCGCGCCCGCTACTCCGATCACCAGGTTGGACGCGGAGTAGTGCTCATGCATGTAGTCGACCAGATCACCACGACCGGTGCTGGAAACCGATTCCGTGGTGCCGATGATGTCCCGACCCAGCGGATGTCCGGGCCACATCGTCTCCTCGAAGAGGCTGTGAACGTGATCCTGGGGCTGATCGAGGTACATCTTCAGCTCCTCGAGAATCACCGAGCGCTCGCGCTCCACGTCGTCGGGAGCCAGCTGTGAGTTCGTCACGATGTCGAATAGGACGTTGCTGGCGAGCTCGAGCTTGTCGGCGGGCACCCGGGTCCAGTAGGTGGTCACCTCCTTGTCGGTGGCGGCGTTCATCACCCCGCCGACGCCCTCGATGGCCTCCGCAATCTCCTTGGCGGTGGGGTGGGTGGGGGTGCCCTTAAACATCAGGTGCTCGATGAAATGGGAGCTTCCGGCGATCCGGTCACTCTCGAAACGCGACCCCACGCCGAACATCAGCACCAGACTCGCGGATGCTCGATCTGGTAGTTCGGTGGTCAGGAGTCGAGCCCCACCGTCCAGCTGGAATTGGGACTGGTTGGCGGCTAGACCCATCGGCAGCAGTATATCGGCGCCGACCCCGAAGCCATGGTCAGCCCCATGTCGCACGTGCAACATGGGGCCTCACTCAGGCCTTGCCCAGCACTCCCAGCGCCGCATACAGGGCCATCGCCACGTGGTCGGCAGGCATGCCGTCGGAAACGGAATCCAAAGCCTCGACTAGGAAGCGCCGCAGCCGGGGGTCGTGGTCGTCGACCTCGGGAAGTTCCAGGGCATCGCGAATCGGCTCCGCGATGGCCGAGGGCGTTACCTCATCATCGCCAGCACCGTCGGCCGCCGACTCGGCCAGGGAGAGGGCCGATTCGATCAGGTACTCGACATCGCCAGTACCCGTCGGTCTACTCCGACTCGAGCCGGGGGCCCACCACCACGCGCCGCTCCGGATCCTGACCCACGCTGGCGGTGGTCACGTTCGGATCAGCCTCAAGCACGAGATGGATTGCCCGCCGCTCGAATGCCTGCATGGCGTCGAGCGTGATCGGGTCACCGGTGGCTTTGACCTGGCGCGCCGCGCGCAGCGCGATCTCGCGTACGGTGTTCTCGCGCCGCTGCCGGTATCGCTCGATGTCCACCACCACCCGGCGCCCGCCCGCCAGGCGCCGGCTGGCGAGCAGGTTGGTGACGGTCTGGATGGCCCTCAACGTCTCTCCGCGCCAGCCGATCAACTGCCCCAGGTCGCGACCGCTGACGTCGACCGCGATCGATTCGCTGCCGGCCTGGGCGGTCACCTGGCAGCGCACGCCCATCAGGGTCAAGAGCTGGCTGACCATTTCGCGCGCCGCCTCGACCTCCTCGTCGCCCAGGGCCTCGTCACCGGGCGCCTCGGGAGCCGCCTCGGCGTCGATTCGGACCACCTCCACGACCGTCTCGTCGGGATTCTCCGAGAGCACGTTGACGTCAACGTTTCGGCGACTCTCGCCGAGGGTGATCAGGGCGGCATCGATTGCCTCGTCGAGAGTGGGACCTCGACCTTCTGCAGAATTCATCGCGTCGGCTTCCTTGGTTTTTTGGCGGGTATGGATCCGGGTGGTGGTGGGGGTGGCTCAGTTAGGACCGCCGCCCCGCTCGGCATGAGGCCGCCCCAACCGTTGACCAGATACTGTTGGATGATAGCGAAGCAATTTGAAACGAACCAGTAGAGGCCCAGGCCGGCGGGTGTGACGGTGGCGAAATACCCGATCACCAGTGGCATCAGGACCTGCATCTGCTTGGTCATCTGCTGGGTCTGGTTCTCCGTGTCACTGGCCATCGGATTGACCGGCTGTTGCATCATCCGAGATTGGACGAAGGTGGTGCCCGCGGCCAAGAGCGGTATGACCAGATAGGCCAGCTCCGGAATCGGCAGCCCGTGCAGCATCGGGTGGTGGGAGGGCATGTCGTTGAGGTGCGGGACGAAAAGGAAGTGGTCAACAAACCGGCCCGCGTGGGCATTGCCCAGAAAGACCCAATAGAGGGCGCTGAGCACCGGGAACTGGACCAGGGCCGGTAGGCAACCCATCAAGCCCCCCAGGGGATTGATGCCGTGCTCCTTGTAGAGGCTCATGATCGCCTGCTGCGTTTTCTGCGAGTCTCCCTTGTGCTTCTTGCGCAGCTCCGCGATCTGGGGCGCCACCTTGCGCTGCTCCTGCATGGTCCGCCGCGACAGCCGGAGCTGGAGTTGGTAGAGCGGTGACAGGATCAGGCGGATGCCGAGCGTCACGATCATGATCGACAGCCCGTAGGCGCCCACGGTGGCCAAGAAGGGGACGCCTCGGAGCGTGTCGTAGACGTTCACCAGGCCCCAGCTGACGGTCTGTCCAAACAGCGTCCACCACACGGTGTGGATGGGGAGAAAGATCTCGAAAGTGTGGCGAAGGTCTATGTCGGGTGACTCCTCACGGCCTAGTCACGGTACCGGATCGTAACCGCCCCTTGTGAAGGGGTGGCAACGAAGGATTCGTCGCAGTCCGATCCATGAACCGCGAAGCCAACCGTACTTTTGGACCGCCTGATACGTATATAGAGAGCAGCTCGGGTAGTAGCGGCAGCTCGGGCCCAGGAGTGGTGACAGGGTTGCCTGGTAGCCATGAATCAGGGCCAGGATGAGCCGCGTCATCTGCCCTCGGGCACAATCCTCGCGAAGGCCTGCGCCGCGTCCCGGACGAGTTGCTCGAAGGGTCGCTCGAGAGCCGCTGGGCGGGCGATCAGCACCACCTGATGCGAACTCGAGAGGAGGTTTTGGCGGGGAACCGCAACGCCGATCCGAACCGCCTCCCGGAGTCGCCGCTTGACGCGGTTTCGAGAAACCGACCCCTTGATCTGGCGGCTGGCCGCCACTCCCACCTGGAGGCCACTCCGAGACCCCACCAGCCCAAAGCAAACCAGGGTGGAACTGCGATAGGCGGCAGCACCGCCCAGAATTCTCTGGAAGTCTCGCTGACGAGTGAGTCGAAGGCGCTTTTTCACACCCGCTCGGCCCGACTAGCCGGGCGTGAGGACGTGGCGGCCCTTGCGACGCCGGTTCCTAATGACGCGCTCGCCACCCGGCGTAGACATGCGCCGCAAGAACCCGTGAACGCGCCGGCGATAGCGCTTTTTCGGCTGGTAGGTACGTTTGATCGAACAAACCTCGCGTGCAAAGTGACGACCCGCGGGCGAACGCCAGCGGCGGCCTGCAGTATACCCAATGCGATTCGAGGAACTTTCTCAGGGGCACCACAAATTGGTCCTTCGGACGGCCCCGGCTCTGCTAATCTTGGCTGCCGAGCGTCATCGGTGAGCGGGTCTCAGCAACGTCCAGCGCCACGTCCAAGCCCAATTCAGACCAACCAGCGGCGGTGCGTGAGTCTCGTGTCATCGTTCAGGTCGGAACGGCGGCGATCCAGGGGGGCCTCGTTGCGGCGTCGTGGATCGGCTCTTTTCCACAATGCCTCAACAGGAGGAGCCAGGCGTGCGGTTCAGGTCCCCAACCTGCGCCGCGGCTCGCCCCACCGTTCGGTACGGTGGAATCGGGCTGCGGGAAGACAAGAGACGGGGGAGGAGACCAAACGGAGTTATCCACCAATTGTCCCCCAGTGGAGACCAGTTCGCGGTCCCTTCTCCGATCCTTCTGTACACATTTTTCCCCAGTCCCTCCCTCGGCCGCCATGAGTTGAGGGCGGATGCTTGGCGCCGTGAATGCGAGGTCCTCGTGCTATCCGAGACCGGCTTTGTCTGCAGTTGGTCAAATCAAGGGGGTGGACGATCAGCGTGAATCAGGATCAGATCTGGAGCGCGGTCCAAGAAGAACTTCGCTTTCAACTCGCCAAACCCAGCTATGAGACCTGGCTCAAAAATGCCACCCTGCTCTCCACTGAAGGCATCACCTACCGCGTCGGAGTACCCAGCAAGCTGGCCAAGGAATGGCTCGAGGATCGATTCGCGGGCTTGATTCAGGAGACGCTGCAGGCGGTCACCGGGGGCGGCGAGGTGGAGGTTGATTTTGTCGTCTCCGACACCGCCCGGCACGCGACCAGACATGAGCCGCCAATCCCCTGGCCGGAGCCCGTCGACGACGTCGCCCCGGCCGTGGTCACCGAGCTCAACGAGAAGTTCCGATTCTCCAATTTTGTGGTCGGAAACAATTCGCGCTTCGCCCACGCCGCCGCCAAGGCCGTTGCTGACGCTCCCGGGGAGAACTACAATCCCCTCTTCCTCTACGGCGGAGTGGGCCTTGGCAAGACCCACCTCATGCACGCCATCGGGCACGGTGTCATGCGCGCCCACCCCAAGAAGCGCGTCGTCTACCTGACCTCAGAGCAATTCATCAACGAGGTCATCTCCTCCATCCAGACCGGCAAGATGGGCGAATTCCGTACCAAGTACAGAACCGTCGACGTTCTGCTCATCGACGACATCCAGTTCCTGGCGGGCAAGGATCGGACCCGGGAGGAGTTCTTCCATACGTTCAACGCGCTGCACGAACTGAACAAGCAGATCGTCATCTCCTCCGACCGGGCGCCAAAAGAAATCCCCACCCTCGAGGACCGGCTCCGGTCTCGCTTCGAACAGGGTCTGCTGGCCGACATTCAACCGCCTGACTTCGAGACCCGCCTGGCTATCCTGAAATCCAAGGTCGGAGCTTCCACCGGACTGGTATCCGAGGAGGTGCTCACCTTCATCGCCCACAAGGTCCAGAAGAACATTCGAGAGTTGGAGGGAGCGCTGACCCGGGTCCTCGCCTATGCCGTCATCCATCAACGCCAGATCGACGAGGAAACCGCCGCCGCACTTCTACAGGACATCATTCCGGCCGGCGGACGGCGTCCACTCACCATTTCCCGCATCCAAAAGACCGTCTGCGACTACTACCAGATCTCGCTCGAAGACATGTGCGGCAAGCGCCGCGATAAACACATCGTGTTCCCCCGTCAGGTCGCCATGTTCATCATCCGGGACGAGACTCCGTCCAGCCTGCCCGTGATCGGGCAGGCGTTCGGTGGACGAGACCACACCACCGCCCTGCACTCGATTGAAAAGATCATGAATGAGCAGAAAGAGGACGAGCTCCTGCGCTACGCATTGCAGCAGATCAAGGAGACCCTTTACACCAATGAGTGAGGCTTTCGCTTCCACACAGAGTCCTGTGCAAGAACTTTGTAATAGCTGTGTCCGAGCGCTGACCGCAGGAGATGAGCACCCCGAAATAACAGCCCCGGCGCACCAGGCGAAGGGTTATCAACCTCTTTTCAGAGGCTCCCAAGGAGTTCAATCCAGCTATGGTCTGCACACTTTACACAGGGCCTACGGTAACTACTACGAAATTTTTAGATCAGTATTCATTAGTCCTATGGGGATAAGGAGCCAAGGTTGAGACTAACGTGCCGTCCCGGCGTTCTAAGTCAGGCCCTCCAAACCGTCAGCCGGGCCATATCTACCCGAACCACCCTCCCGATTCTGAACAACATCCTGCTCGAGACCACCCCTGAGGGCCTGGCTCTGACGGCCACCAACCTCGAGATCGGAATTCGTAAACTAGTGCCTGCCGAAATCTTTTCAGAAGGCAGCACCACCGCTCCGGCTCGTCTCTTCACCGATTTTGTCAGCACCCTACCGGATGCCGATCTGACACTCGATCTCGACCTTTCCACCCAGACCCTGAATCTTCGCTGTGAGCGCTTCGACACGCACTTCAAGTGCATCGAGGCCGATGAATTCCCGCCCGGCCCCAAGCCTGACGAGGGGGACCGCCTGGTCATCCCCATGGATGACATCCTGCGGGCCGTGGAGCAGACCCAGATGGCCGCCTCGACCGATGAAGCTCGTCCCGTTCTCACCGGTGAACTGCTCCACATCGAGGGTTCGAATCTGACCCTGGTTGCCACCGATGGCCACCGCCTGGCCGAGCGCAAGCTGTCCGCCACCCTGTCGGCGATCAGCGAAGAGGCCATGCTGATCGTGCCGGCACGAGCCCTCGCGGAGTTGGCGCGGGTCTTCAAGGGGGAGACGGCCGAGATCGAGGTGATCGTTTCGGCAGCCAGAAATCAGGTCTTCTTCAGGTCCGGATCCTCAGAACTGACCAGTCGATTGATCGACGGAACCTATCCCAACTACGCCCAGGTGATACCAGGTCAGCGCTCCTCCAAGCTGTCGGTGGACCTGGCTGATCTGACCCGGACCGTTCGAGCGGTCTCTCTTTTCGCCCGAGATAACGCCAACGTCATCAAGTTGAAGGCCACACCCGGGACCCTGAACCTTTCCGCCACCACCAACGAGGTCGGCGACAGCAACGCTGATCTGCCTGCCGACTTGGATGGGGCTGAGATTCAGATCGCCTTCAACGCCCGATATCTTCTCGATGCGCTGGCGGTCATCGACGGGGCCCGAGTTGATTTCGAGTTCGATGGTCCTCTCAGCCCCGGCCTGATCAAGTCTCCCAACGCCGACGACTACCGCTACGTGATCATGCCCATCCGGGTCGCGATGTAGCCACCAGGTTGCGCATCATCAGGCTCATCCTGCGCAACTACAGGAATTACGAGCATCTGGATCTCAACCCATCCCCGTACTTGAACGTACTTTTGGGGGCCAATGGACAGGGCAAGACCAACCTTCTTGAATCGGTCGCCATGCTTGCCCTGTCCAGTTCCCCTCGGGCTCGTCGGGATGTGGAATTGATCGGCAGCGCCGACCCGGCCGCCAAAATCCAGGCCGAGGTTGAGAGTGGAGGACGCACCCACGAGCTGGTCATCTCGATCCAACGCCGCGGCGAGGGGGCCCGCAGATCGATCGAGGTCGACGGCAGGCCCAGACGGGCGCTGGATCTTCCCGGCATCTTTCGGGTCACCCTCTTTTGGCCTGACGACCTGAACATGATCAAGTCCGGCCCAGAGTACCGGAGGCGGTTCCTAAACCAGATGCTGGTTCAAATCCAGCCTGGATATGCCGCCAATCTGGCCGCCTACTCCCGGGCCCTGGAGCAGAGAAATCGGCTGCTGAAACAGATCGGTTCGGCAGGCCACCCAGACCTCTCCCTGGACGTTTGGGACGACCAGTTGGCGCCGCTCGGAGATGCCATCGTGGCCGCCCGCCGCCGCGCCCTCACGAGCCTGGCGGAACTTGCTGCGAGGGTACACGGGGCTATCTCGGGTGAGGTCATGACGCTGGAATACGTGGGACCAGGCGGACCGATGGCCGACTGCCTGCGGCGGTCCCGGCGCCAGGACCTGCGCCGGGGCCTGACCTCTGAGGGACCACATCGCGATGACGTGCTGGTCACCATCCAGGGTCGCGATGCCCGAGCCTATTCCTCCCAGGGACAACAGCGTACCGCCGCCATCAGCATCAAACTGGCAGAGGCGGAGTGGGTCGAGGCCAGCTCCGGGGAGCCCCCCGTGCTTCTGCTTGACGACCTCCTTTCCGAGCTCGACGGTTCTCGCCGCCGGGCGCTGCTGGAGCGTCTGGGGCGGCCTGGCCAGGTGATCATCACCTCCGTCGAGGCAGATGCCTTCACCGCATTCAACGCCGCCCGTTCGGTGGTGCGCCGCATCGAGGCGGGCAGGATTCTGGACGATGGATAGGCTCGGATCACTGCTGGTTCGGGTCATCCAGCGCCAGCCCGGTTCGCAGCTGGTTTTCGCCTCCCGGGCGAGGCAGATCTTCCTCGAACTGCTGGGCCCGGCGCTCGCGGCGGAGGTGGACGCCATCGACCAGCGCAACGGGATCCTTTTCGTCGTCACTCGGAATCCCTCCCTGGCTCATCAACTGCGCCTGGATACCCCGACCCTCCTGCAGCGTCTGAACGATCTTTTGGAGGGCTCCAAAAAGGTGCGGGCGGTGAAGGTTCAGACCGGCGGCCGGACCCGACCCTGAAACTGTCCCTCAGTCAGGAGCAGCGGGAGGCGCTGGAGCCGCTGGATGGCGCGGTCCGCATCGTGGCGGGGGCCGGAACCGGCAAGACGGCGGTGATCGCGGAACGATACCGTCGCCTGGTTCGCCGGGGAGAAGACCCCGGACGGATCCTGGTTCTGACCTTCACCGAACGGGCGGCGTCCGAGATGATAGAGCGCATCCGCGCCCGGTCGGGCCTCGATAACCCGCCCAACGTGGGCACCTTCCACGCCCTGGCACTGGCCTGGCTACGGCAGGAATTCAAGCATTCAGGACTCAATCCCGGATTCCAAATCCTGCGCGGACCGGATCGCTGGATCTTCATGCGTGAACTGATGTGGGAGCTGGCCGATCCCGGATTGGCGGCCGATGAGCGTCCAGACGACCAGGTGGCGCCGATCCTCCGATTTCAGGAGCGCATGAAACAGGAGTTGATCCCGCTCGGAGCCCTCTCGGCGTGGGCGGCCCGGATCGTCGATGTCGACCGGCGGCGACGCTATGAGGCTGTTGCCCATCTGCTCCGGGTCCACGCCGAGCGAACCCGCCGTCGCGGCCTGCTGGACTTCGACGACCTGCTGGTCTTCGCTCTGCGCATACTGCAGCGCCAGGAGGCGGTGCGGAGACGATTCGCCGAGCGCTATCGGTGGATCATGGTCGACGAATACCAGGACACCAACCTGGCTCAGGAGAGGCTCGTTGAATTGATCTCCTCCCCGCTCCACAACGTTTGCGTGGTTGGCGATGACGACCAGAGCATCTACCGCTTCCGGGGCGCATCGCGGGCGAATCTGGAACGATTCCTGAACCTGTTCCCCGCCTGCGTGACCAGGACCCTGGGAGTCAACCGGCGGAGCGCCGAGCCCGTGGTGGCGGCCGCCCGCCAGCTCATCGAGCACGATTCCGAGCGTCTGGTCAAGAACCTGGGTGCCCTCCGGACCGGCGCCAAGACGGGCGATGGCGTCTTCGTCTGGCGTTGCGCGACGGCTGAGACCGAGGCCCGGGCGGTGGCGGCGGAGATAGAGCGCCTGGTCGATACCGGAAGCGATCCGGCCAAAATCGCGGTCCTGGTCCGAACGCACGCGCTCGCGGACCCCATCGTCAGGGCGTTGCTGCAGGCCGGGATCCCAGTCGTGCACTGGTCTGGGCGAGGCTTCTACCAGCGGGCCGAGGTCCGCGATCTGATCTGTTACCTGCGCCTTCTCAACAACCCCAGAGATGTCCTGGCGGCGGCCCGCCTGGTTCAGCGCCCGCCCCTGTCGCTGCCGCTGGAGGAGGCCTGGCCGCACCTCGAGGGCGGGCGCCGCCAGGACCGGGATTGCCTGCGGGCGCTGACGGCGTGGAGTCCAACCCAGCCCTGGGCGCTGACTCTGATCGATTTGGCGGGGTCGATCGCCCAGCTCGGAGTTCAAGACCTCTTCTTCGAGCTCATGAACCGCACCGCCTACGCGGATGGGGCCGTTGCCGCCGCGCCGAGCCGCATCGAGGCGGACCTGGTGGCGGCCGCCATCAGCCGTTTCGGAGAGCTGGTGGACGAGTGGTGCGAGGGCAACGTCGATCATTCCCTCCATCGCTTCATGGAGCACCTGGAGCTGGTTCTCACCTCGGGCGTGGACGAGGAGCGAATGCCCGTCGAGTCCGATCGAGCGGTTCAGGTGCTCAGCATCCATCAAGCCAAGGGCCTGGAGTTCGATGCCGTGTTCGTACCCTCGCTGGTTGAGGGCCGTCTGCCGCAGCCCCGCCGGTCGGAGGACTTCGAGTTGCCCGGCCAGCTGTCCGATCCGACCCTGCGCGGCAGACAGGACCACCTGGCGGAGGAACGCCGCCTGCTCTATGTAGCCATGACCCGGGCCCGCCACCGCCTCTACCTCAGCTTCGCCGAACGCTATCTGGGGGCGCGGAAATGGGCGCCGTCCCGCTTCCTGGGCGAAATGGGTGAGGTGGCAATCGAGGACGTGGGTGGCGATGGCTCGGCGGCGGCCGAGTCGCCCGCCGCCGGACCGGCCGGCCTCGGCGAGGGAGCGCGACTGTCCTTTTCGTCCATCAGCGCCTACCGCGACTGTCCTCGCCGCTACTGGTATCGGTATCAGCTGCGGCTGCCCGAGCCCGCCACCGTCGAGGCTCAGCTGGGCAACGTAGTCCACCGTGCACTGATGCGCGCAGGGAGGCTACGTGAGGCCCACCAGCCGGTCTCAACCGCCCGCTTGCGCAGCCTCTATGAGTCGTCCTGGGCGGAGGAGGATCTGACCGATCCACGGCGCCAGCGGGCCCTCCGCAGGCTGGGCTGGGAGCAGCTGCGGGCCTGGCGCGAGGCGGGGGGACTGGAGGGCTCGCCTGCCTACGTCGAGCAGCGCTTCAGCGCCGAGATGGACGGCTGGGAGCTGCACGGGGCCATCGACCGCGTCGACCGGGGCACCGCCGGGTCGGACGAGGGCTGGACCATAACCGACTTCAAAACCGGGAGCCAGATTCCCGCCAGCCGTCTTCGACGAGATCTCCAACTCGCGCTGTACGCGCTCGGGGCACGAGTCGGGCTGGGGCTGATCGGGCCCCTGGAGCTCCAAATTGTCTACCTGCGAGACTCCCATCGGGTCCTGATCGAAGCCGACAGCGAGCTCTTGGACAATGCCCGCGCGGTCGGTGCGGAGGTGGTCCAAGCGATATCCCGAGGCGATTTCGGAGCCCGTCCCGAGCCCCGCCGCTGCCGACTCTGCGCCTACCGGATGGTCTGTCCCGACGCCCTCTGAGCGAGGGCCAGATCCAGGCAGCGGCGGGCGATGTCGAGGGCGGCTCCCGCTCTGACCATTCCGGCGGTCTTCTCGACCATGCGCTCCAGGGCGGCGCCCCGATCTTGCAGCATCCCCTCCAGAGCGGACCGCAGCTGACCGGAGCGCGGCACGTAGATGCCCGCCCCCGAGCTTGTCACGAAGCCCACGTTGGCGGTCTCCTGGCCGGGCAGGTATCCGGTCAGGAGCAGCGGCAATCCGCTCGCCAGGGCTTCACAGATGGCACCTGGCCCGGCCTTGGTGACGACCACGTCGCTGGCCCGCATGAGCTCTGCCATGTTGTCCACAAAGCCGTTGATGAGCGGCCGGGTCCCCAATTCCAATCCCTGGAGGCGTTCCCGAAGTCTCCGGTTGCGTCCGCAGACGACGATCAGCTGCCAGGGATGGACATCCCCCGCCAACTCGCGGACCTGGGTCAGAATTCGGCCCGCGCCCTCCCCGCCGCCGGCCACCAGGATGGTCGGAATTTGCTCGTCCAGTCCTAGCTGGCGTCGCAGGGAGCCTTTCTCTCCCGGCCCGGGGGGGCGGAAGCCCAGGCCCACGGGCATGCCGAGCAAGGCCACCCGGGCCGAGGGTACACGGCGCTGGATCATCTGGTCGCGGGCCTCGTGGGTGGGGACCACGACCAGGTCGACCTGGGGGCAGGCCCAGCCGCGATGGAGGTCGACCAGGTCGGTCACCACCGTCACCTGGGCCCGGGTGCGGCCCGAGGAGCGGATGGCACGGTGGGCGACGTGATTGAGAAGAGGATGGACCGAAATGACAAGGTCGGGGTCCACCTGCAACAGGTCCTCGATCAGATTGTTCTTCACCTGGCGGCCGAAGAGGGAACGTGCGGCGGCGAATCCGGCTCTGGTGTTGGACGACCGGTAGAGCATTCCCCAGGCGACGCGGGAGCGGTTGATGATGGCTGGATAGAGTTGCGCCAGCTGTCTGACCAGGGCCGGTCCCTGCCCGATCAGGGGGTCCAGCAGTTCGATTCTGAGCGAGGGATCGATCTCGAGCAGGGCCTGGCGCAGAGCCTGGGCCGCTGCCCGGTGACCACCACCGGTGTCGGAGAAGAGGATGAGGATGGTAGCCGGTGGTCCGGCCCCCCGCGTCAGCTGCGGCCTTCCCGATCCCGTCTGGCCGCCGCCCGTCGGTCGATCCAGCGCATGTTGTAGCGCGAAAGCAGGTAGGTGAGGAAAACCATGATGGCTATGGCCACGGTGATCCAGAAGACGGTGCTCCGGGCCAGGTCTTCGGGAGTCAATCCGGCCGCGGCGCCGGCCGCGTTCTGCTGCAGGATGAAGGAGGCGACGTCCTTGATGTTCTGGGCGCTGAGGGTTCCGGCAAAGCTCGGCATGGCGGCGCTGAAACCCGGGTCACCCGAGCGGCCGGTGGTGATGGTGTGGATCAGGTAGTTGGGATCCTTGGGATTTTTGACGCCCGGCAGCTGGGTCAGGGGGTTGAGTCGGGGGCCAACGCCGCCCTCCAGGTTGGCTCCATGGCACGCGGTGCAGTTCTGGGAAAAGACGGTTGCTCCGGCGGCGGGATTACCGGGTAGCGCGGTTGAGGAGCCGGCCGCGAACACCGCCGTCAGCGTCCACGCTCCGACCAGAACGGGTAGGGCGATCGCCAGGGCGGCGGTCAATTGCCACCTTCTTCGGGCCAACATTCTCTGCTTCGAAATGTAGCAGACGCGGCCTCCGGTCCGGTGGCGGGGGGCATCGCGGTGGAATAGCCGGGACCGGAACGGATTTAGACGCCTATGTGTGTTCGGTGGCCTCAACCCGCACCTCCACAACCCGCTTTTGCTGCCGCCGCTGGCTGGACGGGAGACCCTCCTTCCATGGCTGAGTGGGCCGATTTCTCGCCTCTGCGGGTCTCCTCGCAGCATCCGCGACTGGCCCTGGTCTGCCTCCACACATCGCCCACCGCCGCCTTGGGCCAGAGCGCCAACGGGGGTCTCAACGTGTACGTGCGGGAGGTCTGCGCCGGCCTCAGCGATCGCGGCGTGTCGACCGACGTCTTCACTCGTGGGTTGGAGGATGGACCCATTCAGGTGGAGTCCATAGCCGATCACAGCCGAGTCATCTACCTGCCCGCCGGCCGGGCCGATCTGGACAAATACAGCTCCCTCGCCGAGGTGCCGCGCTTCGCCCGGCAGCTGCAGGGTTTCATCGACGACGCGAAGCCCGGCTACGGCGCCATCTACTCGCATTACTGGCTATCGGGAGCGGCCGTGCTGGAACTCCCACAGAGCCCCCCGATCCCCTGGTTGCACACAGCCCACACGCTGGGGCTGGTCAAGAACCGCCATCTGGCTCCGGCCACGAATCCGGAACCCGAGTTGCGCATCGAGGTCGAGCGCTCGATCGCGCGGCGGGCTGATTCACTGGTCGTCTCGACCGCGTCGGAGGGCGAGGATCTGGTCAATGAGTATGGCGCCGACCCCGATCGCATCGCCATCGTCTCGCCCGGGGTCAACCTACGAACGTTCGCGCCCCTGGGGCGCGAAACCGCCCTGCGGCGCCTGGGTCGAAGCGGCCAGCGGATCATGCTGTTTGTGGGCCGGCTGGAGCGCCTCAAGGGGGTCGACATCATCCTCCGGGGATTCGCCCTGGCCGCCGACCGCCGCCATCCCTCGGCGCGGCTGGTGATCCTGGGGGAGGATTCCGAACCGGGGTCATCGAGTGAGCGTGCGCGCCTCATGCAGGTGACCCGCGAACTCGGTCTGGAGGGTCGTGCCGAATTCCTGGGGCCGGTGGATCAGTCCGAGCTGGCGGTCTGGTATGCGGCCGCAGAGGCCTGCCTCATCCCCTCCTATTCGGAGTCGTTTGGGTTGGTTGGGTTGGAGGCTCAGGCCTGTGGAACCCCCGTCATCGCCTCCAACCTGGCCGGATTCGCCACCGTCGTTCGGGACGGCGTAACCGGCTACCTGGTCGACGGTCCTGATCCCGCCGCGTACGCCCAGCGCATCGGTCGGATGCTGGGGGATCCCGAATTGTCCACCAGCATGGGGCGCCGGGGCACCATGCTCGCCCAGTGCTTCTCGTGGTCGAGGACGGTTGACTCTCTGCTCGACGGCCTGGCCGATCTGATCACGACTCAGGAGGGGGTCCAGGCGAGCGCGGCGACGGAATAGGGGAAGTCGATCGGGTCCCAATCGCTGAGTTGCCGTAGACCGGTCCCGTCGGCGTTCATCACGTAGGCTTGGCGTTCCGTCGGGTAGGCGGAGAGGGAGATGAAGGCGATCTGGTGGCCGTCGGGTGAGGCGGCCGGGGACTGGACTTGCACCGAACCCGTGGGCAGGCCGCCGGCGAGGGAGAGGATGGTCGGCGGACCCGCCAGCGGGAGCACGAAGGCCTTGGCCACGCTCCCATCAGCGGCGCGGACGGTGCCGCTGACCAGCACGTGCTGAGGATCGAGCCAGCTCGGTTTGGAGACCTCGCCCGAGGCCAAGCTGTTGACCAGGCCCGATCCGGTAAGCGATCGCACCCGGATCTGGTAGGTGTGTGGTTCAGTCCCCAGCAGGCGATAGGCGAGGGCAGAGTCGTCGGGCGCCCACGACAGCCCGTCGACCGCGCGCGGCTCCGCTTGGATCAGGTACTGGGCCCGAATGCCCGCATCCCAGCCGCGGATTTCATAATCGCGCTGGCCGTGGGTGGCGAAGTCGACGCGCCTGCCGTCGTGGCTGACCGCCGCTTCACTGACTCCGGACGCCACCTTGATGACCTGGCCATCGGGCGTCAGGACCTGCAGCTGGCCGGACGAGATGTAGGCGAATCCCAGGCCTGGAGCCAGGCCGGCGGCCCAGCTGGCGTGGAACGGGAGCGAGTCCGGGGCGTGACCCAGGGCCTGATCGACCCAGGTTCCGGCGGTGGTGTGGATGAGCAGGCTGGAACCACCCGGATTCCAGGAGAAGCCGGTCGCCGAGACCCGATAGAGGGGCCGCGCCAGCCCCATTCCGTTGACGATTAATATGGCTCCGGACCAACCTGCGTAGCTGGGCGTGGCGGCGAATGTCAGCCATTGGTGCAGGGGCCGGATGGGACCGGTGGTGAATCCCACGCTGCCCGCCTGGGCCAGCTGGTTGCCGTCAGCATCCCGGGCCGAGGTTGAAATGGTGAGGTGGTAGGCCCGTTGCGGTAGCAGCAGGGCCTGAGGAATGACGACGATCGCGTTGGGGTCGCTGGCGTCCGGGCTCAACTTCAGGTCGACCTTGGGACTGATGCTGACGGCTCGGGCCAGGTCGGTAAGGTCCATGTGCCGGCTGAAGGTGAGGCTGACGTAGGCGGCGGGATCGACCCCACCGTCACCTGAGGAGGGACTCGATCCGGTCAGTGTGGGAGGGCCCTCGGTGGTAAACGCCCAGCTGTGCCGGAGACCGTTGACGGATCCCTTGGCATCGCTGTAACCACCGTCGAGAACGACCTCGTAGGCGGTCTGAGTATGCAGGGTGGCGTGGTTGTAGACCAGGGTGCGGTCGTCGGGCCAGGTCACCTTCCCGTGCCCGGCGGGCGAGAGGTGAAACCTCGATACCACCGAAGCCTCGTTCATGGGCCGGTCGAATACGATCCGGACGGCCTGGTTGGTGCGCACCGCGTGCGCTCCCCGGGAGGGGGAGATCTGAACGATCTGGGGCGTACTCCCACAGGCTCCCAGCAGCATCGCCACCAGCAGGGCGAGGGTCAGCCGCGCTGGGCCCTGGATTCGCCTAGTGAAGATCGCTGTAGAGCCGGTTCCTCAAATCGCTAGCCAGCGCCTCAAGTCGGGAGGAGTCCACGAATAGGATGGAGATGGTCGGAATCTGTGCGATCGCCTCCTCCAGCCCCATTTGATTTCGATCAGCCCCGGCCAGAACGTCCTTGACCTTGCGCGATCGGTTGCCGAGGGCCTCGTCGGTGAGCACCTGCAGATCCGCCACAATCGCCTCCCAATCGACCGCTCTGGAAGCCCCCTTCGGCAATCCGGGGTTGACCGGTAGATCCAGCGTGGGCAGCATCTGGGTCGGCAGCAGCGGCGGCGGGGACACGCTCCCAGCCACGGGCGGACTCGGGAGCGGGGCCGGATCGAGCGGCCGGGGAGTCGGCGGCGACGGAGAGGCGCTGGGTTGCGACAGAGAGGCGCTGGGTTGCGCCGGAGAAGCGCTGGGTTGCGCCGCCGGCGGCCGTGGCGGGGAGCGCCGGATGCCGACCACCTCGTCGACGTCGAGGGGGCTGATGCGGGTATCGCCCTCGGTCTTGACTTCGATCATCGCGCCGGCCTCTTGACACAGCGCCAGCACGCCGTCGGCGACGTCGGAGATCTCACGCGACTGACTGGTGTAGGCACCAGCCAGGCGGCCCTGGTCGAGGATGATCACGCCAGTTCCGGCCGACCCTCGCACCATGACACTTCCCGACAGTCGCTTTTCCTCCAGGTATCGAAGCAGGGCGCCCATGTCGACCCAGGCGGCGTAGAGCTCGGTGTAGAGGGGGCGGGCGACGGTCAACTGATGGAGTCCGTCCACCAGTTCGGGCGACAGGCTGACGACGTCCAAAACGCCGTGGCCGTGCGTGACCTCGTCATTGAACTCGTGCAGGGCCTGACGGCCGAGCAAGACGTTGGGCTCCACACCCGCGTCGTAGACGCATTCCAGCGCCACTCCTTCGCGGAAGAAGATGAGTCCGGCGGCGTCCTCCGTCAGGAGACGAACATAGCCGGTGTAAGACTCGCGCTCAAGGGTCGTGATCAGCCTCGGGAAGTCCACGAAAGAGGTTTTGAGGGAGTCGTAGAGGACCTGACCGGCGGGAACCGGAATCGGCTCTCGTCCGTGTTTGGGCTGGGGCCGGTGTTTGACTCCACGCGGGATGTCCTCGCCGCCGGATGACGGATCGGGCCGGGGCGCGATCACCGCCGCCGCGACCGGAGCGGGGGGCGGCTCGGGGGCGCGGGGTGGGGCCGCCCAGGTGACCGCCACGGGTTCTGGTTCCGCCGGGCCCGCCATGGACGCCGGAGAGGGGGAGTTGCCGTTGCTCGCCGCTCGTGCCACCAACTCGGACACGCTGGACCGAACGCTCTCCTCATCCGGCAGTTTGGCCTTGGGGTCAAAGTCAAAGGCACCGTCGTTCCAGGAGAGCGCGCCCAGAACCACGTCGTCACCGCTCTGGCCCTCGGCGGTGGCGTGGATGAGGCTGCCGAAGACGAAGTAGAGTGTTGCCGCCCGGGAGTCGCGGGCAAGGGTCAGCGTACCGGTGGCGCGCTCCAACTGCGCCTCCTCCAAGAGGGACCTTAGGTCGGTTTCGGCGAGTGAGCCTTTGGCTTGCAAGGACAAGTCTCCAATGAGGCGCCAGAACAGTCTGGTGATACCAGCGCTTACAGCTAGTATAGACAGCACACGATGCCTCGGCTCCCCAATCAGCGCCGAGCTAACTCGGCGCTGCCGTCGATGATCTGAGGCGTTGGCGTCCAACCCCTGGGATGAGAGCCTGCGTTCGGTCTCGCCCTCGCCCTCCCTGCTCCAATCCTGGGGCTACGGCGAGGTTCAGCGGGGTGAGGGCTGGCGGGTGGAGCGGATCGAGCTGCCGGGAACCGCCGCCACCGTGCTGTTGCGTGGCCCGGGCCGCTTTTCGTGGGCCTATGTGCCTCGCGGCCCGGTCCCCTGCGATGAGGCCGGTCTGCGTGCTCTGATCGTCTGGGCCCAGGAGCGCCGTCTGGCGGGGCTGCGCGTCGAGCCCGACGCGGGACCGAACATGCGCGGGGTACTGCAGGAGCTGGGCTTCCGCTCCTGCCCCGGGCTGCACCCTGAGACGACTCTGGTGGTGCCCCTCCAGGAGGAGCAGGAGATGCTGGCCGGCCTTCGTCCCAAGCACCGGTACAACATTCGCCTGGCGGCTCGCCGAGGGGTCGAGGTGACCGAGGACGATGACGTGGAGGAGCTCGTCCGCCAGTCCCTCGGCACCGCCCGGCGGCAGCGCATCAGTGTCCCCTCCGCCGCTGCCTACCGGCGGCGCCTGCGTCACCTCGAGTGGTGCCGAATCTACGTCGCCCACTTCCAAGGAGAGGCCCTGGCCGCGGTCATGGTGGCTCGTTTTGGACCGCACGCCTACTACCTCTTCGGCGGCTCGAGCGGGAAGCACCGAGACCTGATGCCCAGCTACGCGTTGCAATGGCGGGCGATGCGCGATGCGCGCCAGGCAGGATGCACCGACTACGACCTCTGGGGCGTTCCGCCCGGTCCCGACCAATCCCACCAGTGGGCCGGACTGTGGCAGTTCAAAACCGGGTTCGGAGGATCCATGGTCGAGTACTGCGGGGCCTTTGAACGCGTCCTCGATCCGTCGGCAGCACGCGTCGCCGCGCTGAGTGCGCCGGCCTATCGGATCGGGACCCACCTCAGACCTGGACGATTGTTAAGAGTTGCGAATAAAGCTTAAGTTCGACTAAAATCGTCGTGGTCATGGAAAACGCGCGCCATCTGGTCGAGCCCTCGATCCGACGGGTGCTCATCATTGACCCGGACGCCGCCGCCCGCCGCGAGCTGAGACGCGGCTGCGAGCAGCAGGCCTACCAGGTGAGCGAGGCGGGAGACGGACAGATGGCCCTCTCGCGCTTCCAGGAAACGCCACCCAACATCGTCCTCCTGGAGTCGACGCTACCCGGCGGCTCCGGTCTTGACCTATGCCGCGAACTGCGTCGCCTGGACGCCCGGGTGCCGATCATCGTCATGAGCCAGCAATCCGAGGAGATCGAGGTGGTGGTGGCTCTGGAGGTGGGCGCCGACGACTATGTGACCAAGCCGATCCGGGTCCGGGAACTGCTCGCGCGGATGGCGGCCCACCTGCGCAAGGCACAATCCGACGGGGTCGGCCTGGGGCGCGGACGGATGGCGTTCGGCGACCTCCAAATCGACGTCAACGAGCGCCGGGCCCAGCGCCGGACGGGAGCCGGAGATGGCGATGACTGGCAGGAGGTGGATCTCACCCACACCGAGTTCGACCTGCTCGCCTATCTGGCCGCCAACGCCGGGCGCGTGTTGAGCCGGGAGCGGATCCTCAACACGATCTGGGGTTACGACTACCCGATTGAGACCCGGGTCATCGACGTCCACGTGCGCAACCTGAGGAAAAAGGTCGAGGTTGATCCCTCCCGGCCCGCCCACATCCTGGCCGTACCCGGGATCGGCTATCGCTTCACCAATCCGACTGGCTGACTCCCAGTTCGCGCAGCGCGTCGAGAACGAAGTCCCGCTGTCGCAGGGCGGGGTGCGGGATCTCCAAGTCCGCTTCCTGGATCCGCTGCCGCCCGAAGAGAAGGATGTCGACGTCGATCTCGCGCGGTCCCCAGCGATAGGTGGTGGACCTTCCCCCCTCCTTCTCCACCGCCTTGGCCGCCACCAGCAGCTCGCGCGCGCTGCCCGGCCATTCGATCTCCAGCACCTGATTCAAGAATCGAGGCTGGTCGGCCGGGCCCCAGGGCTCCGTCTCCCGGATGCTGCCCGCCCTCAGGAGCCGGGCTCCCTGCGCCAGGAGCGCGGCTCGGGCCGCCTCCAAATGATCCTCGCGCGGGCCCAGGTTGGATCCCAGGCCGATATAGGCCACGGCCGCTGTCAGGGGCCGCATCGCCTCCGCCACCCTGGCGACCATTGCCATCTGGGCCACGTCGTGGACCCGGATCCAATCCGCTCCGTTCAGGATGGAGGCGGTCACCGCCGCCGCCGTGCCCCAGATGCGGTCGGACATCTGCTGGCCGAAGAGAGTTCCGAGAAAACTCTTGCGCGACACCCCAACCAGGATCGGGCACCCCAGGGAGCGCAATTCCGGCAGCCGCCGCAGCAGCCACAGCCCCTGCGCGGCGGTCTTGCCGAATCCAATCCCGGGGTCGACGATCAGGCGTCCGCGGTCCATCCCAGCCGCCAGCGCCTCATTCACGGCGCCGCCGAGGTGGCGCTTCACCGCCTCGATCGGATTCTCGGCGTAGACGTGTCCGATCTGGTTGTGCATGAGGACCAGGTCGATTCCTCCCTGGGCCGCCAATCGGGCCAGGCCGGGCGAGCGCTGCAGGCCCCAGACGTCGTTCACCATCGTCGCCCCGGCCGCCACCGCCGCCTCGGCGACGTAGAGCTTGCTGGTGTCCACCGAGACCCTGTAACCCTCCTCCGCCAGGGCCCGTATGACCGGCTCCACTCGCCTCCGTTCCTCTTTGGCGTCGACCGGTGTATGACCCGGCCGAGTGGACTCGCCACCGACGTCGATGACGGTCGCTCCCGTCCGCCCCATCTCCCGCCCGCGTTCGATCGCGCCTTCGGCATCGAGCCCGTCGCCGCTGAACGAATCGGGGGTGACGTTGACGATGCCCATGACCCGGACGCTGCCCATGGCCACAGTATGCTCAGGCCTGCAATGAGGCTGTCCGAGCTGGCCCGGGGGGTCCCCGGTGCGGCGGTTCGAAGGGGCCCCGACTACGAGGTGGAGCGGGTCCTTCAGGACTCCCGCGAGGCGCGGCCGGGCGACCTTTTCGTGGCCCTCAAGGGCATCACCGTCGACGGCCACGATTTTGCCGCCCGGGCCGCCCAGCAGGGGGCGGCGGTGGCGCTGGAACGGGATCTGGAGTTGGGGGACGAGACCGCGGTCCTGCATCTCGACAGGAGCCGCTGGGGGTTGGGGGAGCTTGCCGCCGAGCTGGTCGGGCGTCCGGCTCGGACCCTGCGTATGGCCGGTGTCACCGGCACCGACGGCAAGACCACCACCACCCACCTCGCCGCCCACGTCCTGAACTGCTCGGGGATTGAGGCCGGGTACCTCAGCACCATCGACTTCGGGCTCGGCGCCAGCACCCGACACAATCTCTCCGGACACACCACCATCGAATCGCCCGCCCTGCAGCAGATGCTGGCCGGAATGCGCGAGGGGGGGGCGCGCGCGGCCGTCGTCGAGGCCACCTCGCACGCTCTCGTCCAGGACCGCGTGGCGGCCTGCGACTTTGACGTCGCGGCGGTGACCAACATCGGCCTTGACCACCTCGACTACCACCACACCTGGGCGGCGTATGCGGCCGCCAAGGCTGGGTTGCTGGAGCTGGCTGCGGGCTCGTACGCCAAGGGCCTGCCCAAGACCGCGGTCATCAACCGCGACGACGCCGGCCACGAGACGCTCGCCCGCATTCCAATTGAGCGCCGCTGGACCTATTCGCTGCTTCACCCCGGGGCCGACCTGAGCGCCGACCAAGTGCGCGAATTTGAGGGCGGGTCGAGCTTCAGGCTGCACACCCCAGTGGGCAGCGCTCGGGTCGACCTGCGCCTGCCAGCCCGCTTCAATATCTACAACGCACTCTGCGCGGCCGGTGTCGGCCTGGCCCTGGGCGCCGATCTGGATGCCGTCGCCCAGGGCCTCTCCAGCTTTCCCGGCCTGCCCGGCCGCCTGGAACCGGTGGCGGTAGGCCAGCCCTTTCGGGTCCTGATCGATTTCGCCCATTCGGCGGGCGCCCTGGCCAGCGCCCTGGCTGAGGTTCGACGCTTCGCGCCGGGCCGGCTACTGGTTGTTTTCGGCGCCAGCGGTCGGGCCGATCACGACCGGCCCGGAATGGGACGGGCGGCCGCTCAGGGCTCGGATTTCTTCGTCATCACCACCGACGATCCGGTCCACGAGGATCCGGTTGAGATCGCCCGTCAGGTCCAGGCCGGGGTCGGCGATCGCGAGCCGGGAAAGGATTTCGAGGTCATCCTCGACCGGCGACGGGCGATTCGCCGCGCCCTGGCTCTGGCCCGGCCCGCAGACACCGTGCTGCTGGCTGGCAAGGGCCACGAGCAGAGCATGAACTTCGGCTCGCGCCGGGAGGCTTGGGATGAGCGAGCCGAGGTCGAGGCAGCCCTTCGGGAAATGGGATTCGCCTAGATTGACGCCGCCGGACGCTGCGGAGGGCGGGAGCCGCCCCCCACCATGCGTATGATCTCGACCCTGTCGCCGGTCTTGAACTCGGTGCTCGAATAGCCGTCGCGGGGGAGAATCTGGCCGTTGAGTTCGACCGCCAGCGAGTTCGGGTTGGCGCCGATCTGGCCCAGGTAGGCGAGGATCGAGAGCGGAGCCTCGAGGTCGACCTGGTGGCCGTTGACCTGCAGCCGGATCATTGTTGAAAGGCGCCGATCGCGGCCAGGCCACGGGCGCCCTGGGCGACACAGGCGGAGACCGAATCAAGATCCAGGCCCCCGATGGCGACCACCGGGATGGAGACCGCGCGAGCGATGGTGCCGAGGCGGTCCAGGCCCTGAGCGGGGGCACCGGGGTGGGACACCGAAGCCCGCACCGGCCCGAAGAGCAGGAAGTCGGCACCCTCTTGCTCCGCCTCTTTGGCCCCGGCCAGGGAATGGACCGACCGGCCGATCACCGCCCGTCCCAGCAGTCTCCGCGCCGCTCCCGGCGGTAGTCCGGCCTCGGGTAGGTTGACGCCATCCGCCCCCACCGCCAGCGCCACGTCCACCCGATCGGAGATGAGGAGCGGCAGGTCGAACGCGCTCCGCAGCATTCCGGCCTCGATCTCCACCCGGCGCCCGGTGCAGCCGGGCATGCGCAACAGCAGGCTGTTGGCCCCTGCCCGCGCCGCCCGCTCCGCATCCTCCCCGCTCGCCACGACGGCGAGGAGAATGGGCCTCAGATCTAGGATCGAGGCGACACCCCCGCCACCGGCGAACTGGCGGAAGCGTGCCCGGCGGGGGCGATGCGCCCGGCCAGAAAGGACCGGCGGCCGGCCTCCACTCCCAGCGCCATGGCTTCGGCCATGAGAACCGGCTTGCCGGCCAAAGCGATGGCACTGTTGACCAGCACCGCGTCGGCCCCCAGTTCCATCGCCAGGGCGGCGTCTGAGGGGCTGCCAATTCCGGCGTCAACCACGACCGGCACACTGGCGTTGGCGATGATCATCTCCAGCTGGCGGAGGGTGGTGAGGCCCTGCCCGGAACCGATCGGCGAGCCCAGCGGCATGACCGTCGCGCAACCGACCGCCTCCAGGCGGCCGGCGAGAATCGGGTCCGCGTTGAGGTAGGGGAGGACGGTGAACCCCTCCTTGACCAACTGTTCGGCCGCCGTCAGCGTTTCAATTGGGTCGGGCAGGAGGTATCGGGGATCGGGGATGACCTCCAGCTTGACCCAGTCCGACAGCCCCATGGAGCGGGCCAGCCGGGCGATCCGGATCGCCTCTTCGGCGGTCCGACAGCCGGCGGTGTTGGGCAGGATGCGATAACGCTTCCAGTCCACCACGTCCAGGATCGTCTTCTGGTCGGGGTGATCCAGATCGAGGCGGCGCAGGGCGACGGTGACCAACTCCGTGCCCGAGGCCTCCAGGGCCGCCAGCATCTCTTCGTCGCTGCGGTAGCGCCCGGTACCGATGAACAGTCGCGACCGTAGCGTCACTCCCGCCACCACCAGGGATTCAGCCAAAACCGAAGCCGCAGTCCCCATGACCACAGTCTAGGAGCCTTGCCCAGCCGGGGTCCAAACCTCAGCTCAGGGGGCGCTTCAAGGCGATTCCGGGTCGGCGGGGAAATCGATCCGGGGTGGGTTCGAGCTTGGTCACGATGACGACGCTGCCGCGCTCGCGCAGCCCGCTCGGGGCTGGCACCCGAACCGGTTCGCCTCCGCCCAGTCGACGGGCGACGCTGCCGGTGGGGGCGAGTCCGGAGGTCATCAGCAGCGCCCGGCCGCCCGGCCTGACCAGCGGCAGGCAGAGTTCGGCTGCCACCGCGGGCCCGGCCAGAGCCCGGCAGCAGACGGCGTCGAAGGCGTCGCGAAGCGGGCTCCGGGCGACAATCTCAGCCCTCTCGGCGATCACCGTCACACCGCTCAATTCCAGGCGCGCCACGGTGGCCACGAGGAAGGCCGCCTTGCTCTGGTCCGATTCGATAAGGGTGAGGTCGAGCCGCGGCAGCATGATCTTGAGTGGGATGCCCGGCATTCCGCCTCCCGAGCCGACGTCGGCCACCTTGTCATGGGCCTCGATATGTCTCAGCAGCACCAAACAGTCGCTGACCAGCGGCTCGGCGGCCTCGGCGCGGCTGACCAGCCCGGGCCAGGCCTTGAGCAGCCGGGCGTACTCCACCAGCTTAGAATTCATGGCATGCCGATCTATGAGTATCGCTGCGAGGCCTGTTCAAGCCAGTTCGACGTTCTGACCGGCTTCGACAACCGCCAAGAGGCCGGTGTCTGTCCGGTCTGCGCGTCGGCGCGCACCACGGTTCAGGTTTCCACCTTTGCGGCCGCCATGGGGTCCAACTCGGAGTTCGCGATGGACGCTGGTGGAGGCGGATGCGCGTGCGGCGGCGCTTGCAGTTGCTCGGGCGGCAGCTGACCCGGCGCTGATGCTGCTCCCGGTCACCTACCGGGCAGGCGAAGGTGGCGCCATGGAGGTCGGCGGTTGCGATCTGGCCGATCTGGCCCGGCGCTACGGCACCCCTCTCTATGTCTACGACGAGGAGACCGCGGTCGGCCTGGCGCGCGAATTCGTGCTGGCCATGGGGGCCAGGGGATCGGTTCTTTACTCCGCCAAGGCCTTCTATTCGCCCGCTTTCCTGGCCCTCTTGAGGGGTACCGGTGTGGGCGTGGAGGTGGCCTCGGGCGGGGAGCTGCATCTGGCCCTGGCGGCAGGCTTCACGGGCGACCAGATCCACGTTCTGGGCAACAACAAGAGTCGCGAGGAGATCGAGGCGGCGTACTCCGCCGGGGCCACGCTGGTCATCGACGGCGCCCACGAGTTCGATCTCATCACGTCGGTGGTCAGGGCTCCGGAGCGGATCCGCTGTGAGATCCGCGTCTCGCCCGGCATCTCCGCCCGAACCCACCAATTCATCGCCACCGGGCAGCTGGATTCCAAGTTCGGCTTCGCTCTGGAGGGGGGCGCCGCCTACCAGGCCGCCCGCCTCGCCCTCGCCCACCCTGACATCGATTTGGTGGGGCTGCACTCGCACATCGGCTCCCAGATCTCTGATCTGGGCGGCCATCAGGCAGCCCTGGAGGCGGTTCTCGACCTCGCGGCCCAGCTCCGCCGCGATGCAGCCTGGTTCATGCCTCAGATCAGTGCCGGTGGCGGGCTCGCCATCGCCCAGCGCGAGGAGGAGGCTCCGCCCACACCCACCGAGTTCGTGACCGCGCTGCTCGATTGGTTGGCGTCGGGGGCTAGGCGTCGGGGGCTGGACCAGCCCCTCCTGCTGGTGGAACCGGGACGCGCCATCGCCGGTCCGGCGGGCGTGGCCGTGTACACGGTCGGGGCCATCAAGGACGTGCCCGGCATTCGCCGCTACGTGGCCGTGGATGGGGGCATGGGTGACAACCTTCGGCCCAAGCTCTACGGCGCACGCTACCAGCCGATGGCGGTGAAGGCGCCCGGGGCGGAGGCCACGGCAAAGGTCACCATCGTCGGCAAGTACTGCGAATCCACCGACGTGCTGGCCACCGACGAACCGATGCCAAACCTGGAAATCGGAGATCTGATCTGCTTTCCCGCCGCAGGCGCCTACCAGATGTCCATGGCCTCCAACTACAACGGCCTGCCGAGACCGGCGGTGGTGCTGGTCAAGGACGGGAAGTCGCGTCTCATGAGACGGCGGGAGACCGCCTCTGATCTGCTGCGGAGCGAGATCTTCTAGGCTCGAAGGGCGGCCCCGAAGACGGTGTCGGGAGCCGGTCTCTAACGATCTTGGGACGATGAGGGCTGATCCAGCCAGCCGCCGCTGCCGCCGCGGCGCACCGCGACCAGCCCGGCCAGGATGGAGAGCGCAATTTCGCTCGCCTCCGCACCGCCCAGGGCCAAGCCCACCGGGCTGCGCACCAGGGCCGTGGGCAGGTCGGCGGGCAGGCTCCGCAGCCGTGGTTGAACGTGTCTTCTGCTCCCCATGAGGCCCACGAATCGCAGCCTTTGCGGGCTCCCCAGGAGACGTTCCAGCAGGTCTTGGATGTGGTCCGCATCATGGTCGGTGAAGACGACGTACAGATCCCTCGAGCCGAGTGTATCGAGGTCGTCCGCGCTCTCCAGCAGGGGGGTCTGGTCAAACCCGGTCGGGCGTGGGGCTCGGGGGTCAAAAAGGTGGCACGAAAAGCCCAGTTCCGGTGCCCACTTCAGGAGATGAGCCGCGACAGGAGTGGCGGTCACCACCAGCAGATGCGGGCGCCCGGGGTAGGCCTCGAGGTAGACGTCGATCTCGCCCAGATCGTGGTGCAGGCGGCGCAGGGCGGTGGTCCCAGAATCCATCAGGGCGCCCACCGCCACCTGCGCGGCGGCGTCGAACTCGGCGCAGCCGAGAGTCCCAGCGATGGGTCCGCGGCGATCCATCAAGAGTTTGGCCCCGGCTCTGGAGGGCGGATCTCGATCGAGCTGAATGACCGTGGCCATTACCACCTCGTCCCCCCGCTCCACCCGGCGCGCAAGTTCCAGTTCAGCCTCGGCCATGCCTCAGGGCGACCTCCATGATCTCGATCGCTCTATCCACCTCGTCCACCCTCGTGTCCCAGCCCACGCTGAGGCGCAGGCTGGCCCCTGCCTCCCGCAAGGAATATCCCATGGCCAGGAGCACGTGTGAGGGATCGAGTGAGCCCGATGCGCAGGCGGAGCCACTCGAGGCGGCAATTCCGGCCAGGTCCAATGCCAGCACCAGGTCCTCGCCGAGCCCATCGGCAAAGCAGGCACTGGCGTGGTTGGGCAGGCGCTCGGGGGCTCCGGTCAGCACACCTCCAGCCCGGACCAGCGCCTGCCCCAGGCGGCAGACGAGCGCGGCGGCGTCGGCGCTGTGCAACTCCCGGTCGCGGGCACAAAGTTCGAGCGCCGCCGACATGGCCGCAGCCGCCGCTGGATCCTCCCGCCCGGCCACCCGGCCGAATTCCTGTGGTCCTCCAAACCAGAGCGGGTCGAGTCGCACCGCAGGCGCAGCAAAGAGGAGTCCGCCGCCTCCCGCCCCCGACTTGGTCCCCGAGAACGATGCCAGATCACAGATCTCGAGCGGAGGGCGCAACCACCTCGGACCCTGGCACGCATCGAGGTGGAAGAGAGCGCCCAACCGGTGGGCCCGCTCAGCGGCCTCCGACACCGGCTGGAGGCTGCCGACCTCGTTGTTGGCCATGCCCAGGGACACCAACCCGGCGTCCGCCGGCATCGCCTCCGGATCAGCCCGGCCGAGCCGATCCGGGCCCAGCAGGTGGACCCGCACGCCTTCCAGCTGAAGCTGCCGGGCGGCCCCCAGCACGGACTGGTGCTCGTGGGTCCAGGTGACCAGTGAACGCCCCGGGGCCAGCCTGCGGCCGGCACCGAGCAGGGCCAGGTTCACCGCCTGGGTGCCCGAGGCGCAAAAGGCTAGATCCTGAGGCTGGGCCCCGAGGGCCCGGGCGGCGCGGTCGCGGGCAGCATCCATGGCCGCGCGTGCTGCCCGGCCCTCCCGATGGGGACTGGAGGGGTTGGCCCAGGGTGTCGCTGCCACCGCGTCGCGGACCTCCTGACCGACCGGGGCCGAGCCCGCGTCGTCGAGGTAGATGCGGTCCACCGGCGAGGCTCTAGCCCGGATCAGCCGATCCGTTCTGGAACAGATCGGATACGCCACCGTCCCAATCACGAAGGCGGAGATGCACATCCAACAACTCGTCGGGCTCGATCGCGGCGGCGGATCGGCGGGCCTCGGACCGAGCTTGGTGGCCCCGACCCGCAGGCCGGTTGGGGTCGAAATTAGCCTCCGGCCCGAGCTGGCTGGGGCCCCGTATCAGGGAGCGGGGCAGAATGGGCTCGTCCACGCGGTCTGGATCCTCGGACTGGACAACCAGCACCACCTGAAACTGGACCTGGCAGCCGGCACAGGTGACCTGAATGGTGTGGCGGTCGCGGATCTGGCTCAGCAACTCGAGTTCGCAACCTTCGAGATTGCGACTGCACACCGGACAGTCGTAGTAGCGGGCCCGCTCGCGAATGAAGTCGATGAACCTCATCGGGCCTAATGGTACCCGCGCCGGCCGCCCCGGCTGGCCTCGATCCCGGCGCGTGGCGGTAGGCTGCGAGCGGAGTCACCCTACAATCGCGCTCGTGGCGGGCGCGCACGGTCGAACGGATACCTTCCTTTTGGCCGCCGTCCGGGGCTGATGAACAGGGTCCTGAGTCGACTTCTGGCGGGCGAGATCACCGAGGCCGAGGCCGAGGCTGAGTTGCGTCTGGTCCAACTCGAGGAGTTGGAGGGCGCGGCCCGCCTTGATCTCGGCCGCAGCGTCCGCCGCGGCCTGCCCGAGGTGGTTCTGGCGGCTGGGAAATCACCCGCTGAGGTGGCCCGGCTGGCGGTGGTTTTAGCCCAGGAGCAGGGCCAGGGCCTGGTTTCCCGGGTCTCCGCCGAGCACCGGGCGGCGATCGATTGCGGGGCCGCGGAGGCGGGCTTGCAGGTCGAACATCGGCGCGCTTGCGTGCGGCTGGTGCGGCCCGGTTTTGTCCCCCCCGCTCAGGGTGGCCGAGTCGGGCTTCTGACCGCCGGCACCTCCGATCTGGAAGTGGCCGAGGAGGCCCTGATGATGATCGAAGCCTGCGGCCTCGATCATCGCTGGGCGGCCGACGTGGGGGTCGCAGGCCTGCACCGGCTGATGCGGCCGCTGCACGAGATGTTGCTCTGGAATCCGGATGTCCTGATCGTGGCCGCGGGTATGGACGGAGTCCTGCCGGGGGTCGTGGCGGCGCTGGTGGCGGTCCCCACCATCGGCCTACCGATCTCGACCGGTTACGGCGTGGGGGGACAGGGAAAGGGGGCCCTGGTGACCATGCTTCAGTCCTGCGCGACCGGGCTGCTGGTGGTGAATGTCGACAATGGGATCGGTGCCGGCGCCGCGGCCGTGCTCATCGCCGCCGGCGTGGGGAGAACAAGGCAAGCCCAACCAGCACCAGCGAGGCGGCGATCAGCAGCATCAGGACCACGATCGAGGCCAGCAGCGCCCAGCGACTGAGCTGAACCCCGAGCGGGCTGGCGTAGAGCAGGCCCAGCAACCCGACGGCCACCAGCACCGCCACCAGGAGGCCGGGGAATCCGCTCCGCTTACGGCCCCAAAAGAAGAACCAGAGCCGGCCCGGCCGCTTGGGTGAGCTCACGGCCACGACTCCAGCGCCGCCGGCAGGTCGGCAAGGTGAGCAATCGAGGGGATCCCGGGAGGCGGCAACTCGCTCGCCAACTGGGTGCAGAGGAGGGCTCGCAGGCCGACCCGGGTGGGGCCCTCGTAGTCCTCCTGAAAACGGTCACCGACGTAGAGCGATTCCTCGGCCGCGACGCCAACCCGGTCCAGCACCGCCTCGAAAAAGCCCGCCGCGGGCTTGCGCTGACCGATCTCACCCGAGAAGACGGCCACGTCCACGCGCTCGCTGAAACCGTTCAATCGAAGCTGCCGGTGGAGCAATCGGGGCGGAAAGGGGGCGTTGGAGGCGATGGCCAAGCGCAGCCCGCGGGCGCGGAGCTGTTCCAGCACTGAGAGCGCGTCCTCGGCCACGACGACGGAGCGGTCCCAGACGCTCTGCTCCAGATCCATGATGCGCCAGAGCACATCGTCCGAGGGGGAGAACCCGGCTCGGCGCCAGGCCGCCCGGTAGTAGTCCATGTAGTCCTGTCCGGCCTCCTCCATCTGCGTCAGGCCGCGCTCCAGGGGCAGCAGAACGTGGTCCAAAATCCAGCCCGCAGGGGGCGGATTGGGCCCCAGCCAGGGCCTGGCCTGCTCCATCGCACCGAGCAGGGCGGTGCTGGGATAGGTGAACGAGACCAGCGTCCACCCATAGTCAAAGAGGACGGCACGCATCACCTGCATATCCTTACCAGGTGGACAAGGGACGGTTCAGTCATCTCGATGATTCGGGGGCGGCGCGGATGGTGGACGTGGGCGACAAGTCCGTCACCGCTCGAGAGGCGGCCGCGGAGTGCATGGTGCGGATGAGCCCGGCCACCCTGGAGGCGCTGCGCACCTCGCAACTGGCCAAGGGCGATGCGCTGGGGGTGGCCCGGGTGGCGGGCATCATGGCCGCCAAACGTACCTCCGAATTGATCCCCCTCTGCCACCCGCTCCGCATTTCCAGCATCACCATCGACTTCGAAATCAAGAGTCCGGGGGTGCGGATCGAAAGCCGGGTCAGGGTTCACGATCAGACCGGAGTGGAGATGGAGGCGCTGACGGCGGCCGCCGTCGCGGGCCTGACCGTGATCGACATGGTCAAGGCCCTCGAGCGGGGGGTTTACCTGGAGGGCGTGAAGTTGCTCATGAAGAGTGGCGGGCGGAGCGGCGAATGGCACCGGTCGTAGCCGCCAAGACGTGCATCCTGACGGTCTCCGATCGCTCCCATCAGGGCGAGCGCCCGGACACCACCGGGCCGGCGCTGGAACGGGTTCTGAGCCGTGCCGGTTTCGATCTGACCGGAACCGAGGTCGTGCCCGACAATCGCGAACAAATCATCGACTTCCTGCTCACCGCGGTGAGCGAGGGGCATGATCTGATCGTGACCAACGGGGGCACCGGCCTTGGCCCCCGCGATATGACCCCCGAGGCCACCCTCTCGGTGCTCGACTATCAGGTCCCCGGCCTCGCCGAGGCGATGCGGCTCCACGGCCTGAAGAAAACACCCCTGGCCAGCCTCTCCCGGGCTGTGGCCGGGGTCCGCGGCAGGACCCTGATCATCAATCTGCCGGGCAGCCAAAAGGGGGCCCTGGAATCCCTGGACGCCATCATCGGTGTCATACCCCACGCCGTGCAGCTGCTGCGAGGTGACACCGAACACCGTTGAACCTCAGCGCCGATCTCGGCGAGGGTTCCGGTCACGACGCCGACCTGATTCCCCTCATCGACTCGGCCAGCGTCGCCGGCGGGGTTTATGCCGGCAGCTGGGAGGCGTCCAAAGAGACCGTGCGGCTCTGCCTCCAGGCCGGCGTCGAAGTCGGGGTGCACCCGGGATATGAGGACCGGGAGGGATTCGGGCGGCGCGAGCAGGATCTGTCCGCGGCGGACCTGCAGCGACTCATCGCCGGCCAGGTGGACATGATGCAGGTCCTCACAGAGGTGGCATTCGTCAAGCCCCACGGCGCCCTCTATCACCGCTGCCAGGCCGACTCGGGTGCGGCACGAGTCCTGGTCGGCATAGCCCAGCAGCGGTCCCTGGCCGTGGTGGCGGAACCGGGCGGCGCCATCTCCGCCTCAGCCCGAGAGCTGGGCGTGGCTTTCGTCCGAGAGGGCTTCGCCGACCGCGGCTACGGCAAAGATGGAAAACTCCTCGCTCGCAGCGTGCCCGGCGCCCTGCTTTCCCCTCCGGCGGCGGCCCGGCAGGCGGTCTTGCTCTGTCGGGGAGGCACCCTTGACACGCTCTGCCTGCACGGCGATCACGCGCAGGCGGTGCTCACCGCCGGCGCCGTGCGGGCGGCCCTGAATCAGGCCCGCATAGTCACCGCGCGGCTCTTCGGCTGACCCTCGGAGGACCGATTTCAGCCAGGGCCGTCACCCGCTCCTGCCACGCGGCAAGCGCCTGCTCCACCGTCACCACCCGCATGCGGAGTCGGTCTCCCTCTCCGAGCTGGGCCGCCAGGGGCAGGTCCGCGCGGCAGACCGTGGCGATCACCGGGTAGCCGCCAGCAGTCGGGTGGTCGGCCATCAAAAGTAGGGGTTGGCCGGAGGGCGGAAGCTGGATGCAGCCAGCGGTGAGGGCAAATGAAACCGTCGTCGACGGTCCGATTTGAAGCGTCCTGCCCTCGAGTCGGTAGCCCATCCGGTCGGACTGCGGGCTGACCGTCCAAAAATCCTCCACGAGGTGGCTGCGATCGGCGGGCGAGAGCCGGCCGAGGTGGGGGCCGGCGACCACGCGCAGCTCCGGTTGGGGAGCGTAGGCCGGGCGCTGAGCCTCGCTCAGGTGGCGCCCCGCGACGCCCGGCTGTGGGTCAACCACCCGCTCAAGGCGGTCGCCCGGCCGCAGCGGTCGGCCCTCGAACCCACCCCGGCCGAGGAGAGTGAAGGTTGACATGGATCCCCGCCAGACCTCACCCCGGAAGCCTCCGCCCACCGCCAAGTAGGCGCGGGCACCCCCACCGTGCGATGGGAAGCTAAGGCGGTCGCCGGGGCCGACGAAAATCGAGGTCCAGGCGGGAATTGGAGTCCCATTCAGCCTCGGCGCGGGATTGCCGCCCGTCACCGCCACCAGGCCAGCGCTCAGCACCTCCAGATCGGTGCCCGGGACCGAGCATTCGAGTGCGGCGGCGTCATCCGGGTTACCGACCAAGCGGTTGGCGGCGACGAGGGCGAAGCGGTCCATGGCACCACCGACGGGAACCCCCAGGTGCCGCGCTGCGGCTCGTCCGAGGTCCTGAATGGTGGTCCAGCGGCCGGCCGCCATCACGCGGAAGATCTCGGCCACTAGATGGGATAGAACTTGACCCGATCTCCCACCCTCAGGATCGACATCAGGTTGGAGTCGGGTAGCAGGACCTTCATCGGGGTCCGCCCGATGAGATTCCACCCGCCCGGCACGGCCAGGGGATAGATGCCGGTCTGGTCGTCGGCGATGGCGACTGATCCGGGCAGGACCCGCGGCCGGGGCCGGTCCCGGCGCGGCAGCCGGAGCCGCTCATCAAGGGTGCCGAGGTATCCCCAACCGGGTACGAAGCCAACCATGAAACAGCGATAGGTGGGCTCGCCGTGGAGGCGGATCAGAAGCTCGCTGGCGATCTGCAGGCGCTCGGCGCACTCGAGCAGGTCCTGACCGTCGTAGCAGACCGGAATTCGATGCAGGCGACCCGGCGCGGCGACGGAGTGGGGAGCCGCCAGGGCGCGCCCCGCCACCTGCGCCAGCCGCTCCCACCCGGTCCGATCGGGATCGTAGTAAACGGTCACCGAGCAGTGGCCGGGGACAGCCTCCTCCACCTCCGGCCGCCGGTTCAGGGCCTCGGCCAGACGGCGAGCGCGCGCATTCAGGGCGGGGTCGAGTCGCGAACCCAACTCGATCAGAAGGGCGGCATCGCCGAGCGGGGTCAGAACCGGCTTCAAGCGCCCTCACCCGGACGCAACTCGCCCACCAGGTAGAGGGAGCCGCAGGCGAAGACCAAGCCCTCTGGCGCAGCCAGCTCCCGAGCCCGTTCGAGCGCCGCGAGCGCGTCCCAAACCACCTCTCCTCCGCCCCACATCCGCGCCAGCAGTTCGGGGCTCACCGCTCGGCTCCCCGCCTCGCGGGCCCGGGTGAAGACAATCGCCCGAAGACCCAGGCGTCGCAGTTGGGTCAGCATCGCGGCCAGGTCTTTGTCCGCCATGGCCGCGAACAGAAGCACCAAGGGCCGGGCCCGGGCCAGGGCCATCACGTCTGGTATCACGGCTTCCAGGCTGGCTGGGTTGTGGCCCCCGTCCAAGAGCAGGTTGCGAGAGACCAATTCCAGCCGCCCCGGCCATCTCGCCGTCTGAAGCCCATCACGCAGGCTGCGGCGGGTGGCATCGCCCAGGACGTGGGCGGCGGCCACCGCCAAGGCCGCATTTTGGACCTGGATCGAACCGGGCAGATGAATCTCCAGGTCTCGGTATTCGAAATCGGGGCCCCTCACCTCGAGTGCGGTGCGACCCCAGCCGTGGCCTCGCGATGAGACCTGAATCTCGTGACCGAGGCGCCACAGGCTCGCCCCCACCGCCTCGGCGCGGGCCTCGATGACGGCCAGTGCGGCGCCCGTGGCGGCGGTGATGACGTGGTTGCCAGGTTTGATGATGCCGGCCTTTTCGCTCGCGATCTCCTCCACCGTCTGGCCCAGGTACTGGGTGTGATCCAGGCTCACGTTGGTGATGATGGCCAGCCCCAGATCGAGGACGTTGGTGGAATCCAGGCGGCCGCCCATGCCGACCTCGACCACCAATCGCTGGCATCGCGGACCGAGCCAGCCAATGGCCATGGCCAGCAGCATCTCAAACTCGGTCACCTGGCCCTGAGCCTCGACCACACCAGGCAAGATGGCCCGCAGTCCATCAAAGGCGGCGGTGAAATCGGCTTCGCTGACGGGACGCCCGTCAAACACAATCCGCTCGGTGTAGGAACTCAGGTGGGGGCTGGGAGTCATGCCTGTGGTCAGTCCGGCGGACCGCAAGATTGACTCCAGGAAGGCGGCGGTGGAGCCCTTGCCGTTGGTTCCGGCCACCAACGCGCCACGCTTCCCCGCCTCCGGGTGTCCCAGTGCCGCCAGCAGGGCCCGTGTTCGATCCAGGCCCACCTTGATCCCGAACCGGCCCAGGCCGGAGAGGTGGCGGACGGCCGCTTCGTACCTTAGGTGGGCCTGCGCTGGCACTCGGCCTCGAGCGTGTTCAAGAGCAGCATGGCCCGGGTCATGGGGCCGACCCCGCCCGGCACTGGACTCATGTAACCGGCCACCTCAGCGACCGCCGGATCGACGTCGCCGCGAAGGCGCCCATCCACGGGCGTGATGCCCACGTCGATCACGACCGCGCCGGGCTTGACCATCTCCGGCTTGACAAATCCGGGCTTTCCGACGGCGGCGACCAGGATGTCCGCCTCGCGGCAGATGTCGGCCAGGTCGGCGGTCTTGGAATGGCAGACGGTCACCGTCGCATTGCGTCGCAGAAGCAGCAGCGCTGTCGGCTTGCCGACGATGTTGCTGCGTCCCAGCACCACCGCGCGTTGCCCCGAGGGCTCAATGCCGTAGGCGTCCAGCAGCCTCATCACCCCCGCCGGGGTGCATGGAACGAGGCCCGGCTGACCGAGCAGGAGACGGCCCGCATTGACGGGATGAAAGCCGTCCACATCCTTGGCCGGGTCGACTGCGGTCACCGCCAGGTCCACCCCCATGTGGGCCGGCAGCGGTTGCTGGACGATGATCCCGCTGACCGCCGGATCCTGGTTCAACCGGTCCACCAATCGCATCAGCTCCCCGACGCTGGCGGTCTCGCTCAGCCGGTGATCGGTTGATTCCAGGCCAACCTGTTCGGCGTCCCGTCGCTTGTTGCGGACGTAGACCAGGCTGGCGGGATCGCTGCCCACCAACACCACCGCCAGATGCGGGCTCGGGCCTCCCGTCTGCACCCGCGCCCGAATGCCCGCCTTGACCTCCTCCAGGACCTGGCTCGCCACCATCTTGCCGTCGATCATCTGAGCCGTCATAGGAGGCCCAGTTCGCGGCGGGCAATCTCGGCCGCCACCCTCATGACCACGTTCACATCACCCTCGCAGCGCCGCGCGTCCTCGTATTCCGGAGCCACGTCCACGGGCCGCCCGTCCAGCTCTTTGACCTTAACCGCGACGCGTCCGAATTGGGTTTCGACCTCGATCATGCGGCGCCCGGCGAGGCGACGGCGTGCCCCCGTGATGCGCACTCCCAGGGTGGTCGATCGGGCCAGGATCACCTCGCCCAGCCGCGTCTCATCCTCCAGGCGCGCGATCACCGCCAGGAGGTGACCGACGCGTCCCTTCTTCATCATGGCCGCCGAGACGCTGACGTCCAGCGCCCCCTCCAGCATCAGGTCCTCGGTCAGCGCGGCAAGCAGATTTGGTGCCATGTCGTCGAGATTGGCCTCGATCACCGCGACCGCGTCGGTGGGGGCGCCCTCGGCTCCGATCCAGACGCTGAGCAGGTTGCCGGGTACGTCCCTGCTGCCGACCCCCCAGCCCACCCGATCCAGACGCAATGCCGGCCGCGAGAATTTTGCCAGGACGGCCAGGAAGGTCGCCCCGGTCGGGGTCACCAGTTCCATTTCGCGCTCATCTGGCTCCAGAACGGCGCCGCTACCGGCCAGCACCCGGGCCGTGGCCGGGGCAGTGTGGGGTGGGCGCGGGCCCGGCAGGGCCGAGGCGTAAACGCGAGCGACACCGAGTTGCTCCAGCAGCCAGAAGCTCCCGGTCAGGTCGATCAGGGTGTCGGCGCCTCCCAGCTCGTGCAGATGCAATTGCTCTTTTGGTTGTCCATGGAGGGCTGACTCCACGCTCCCCAGGCGGTCCAGAGCGTCCAGCGTGCGGGCCGCCACCCGCTCCGGAAGAGCGGCGCCGGCCACCGTCGAGATCAGCTCTGGCAGGTTGCGGGTTCGGCCCTCTTGGGCTCGGAGCAGGACCCTGATCCCGCCCCCGTGGCCCCTCTCCTCGTGCCGGATTTCGACCTCGACCTCCCCCGCCAGTCCGAGCGCCTCCACGCACCGGGTCAGAATGCCGGGGTCCGCCCCGGCGTCGATCAGTGCCCCCAGCGTCATATCGCCGGATATCCCGGAGCGGCAGTCGAAGTAGGCGCTGGTCATTTGCTTCGCCGCACCTCCACCGCGAAGTCCTTGAACTCCCCCTCCACCAGGGGACGCTTGTGCACCCGCACGGTGACCTCTTGGACTGCGGCGTCGGTCAGTATGGCCTGCGCGATTCGGACCGCCAGCGTCTCCACCAGGTTGACCGGATGCCCCTCGACCAGGGCTCGGATCTGCTCGTGCACGGCGGTGTAGTCGAGAACCTGATCGCGGCGGTCGGCGCGGCCGTCGAGCGTCTGACTCAAACTCAGCTCGGCGTCCACGGTGAAGCGGGCGCCGAGTTCGCGCTCGGCGGCGATGGCGCCGTGGCGCCCGAAAAAGGTCATTCCCGTCAGCAGCATCCGGTCCATGTGTCGCCAGACCAATTCTGACGTGGGCTTGGTCCCGCGATCGTTGACTCGCTCCCCGGCCGGCCATGGGGGGTCCATCCCCAGCCGGGGATCGGGCGCTATCCCCCGGTTTGGTCAGGGTCCCCGCTCAGGGCGTGGCGGAGGGGCTGGGCGTCGGTGCGCCCGGACGGCGGGCTCCCCCAAACCCCGCCCCGCCCGCTCCGGATCCCGCGCCGCCGACGGCAACGCTGCGGGCGGTGATCACACCGTCGGCCCCGGCGGAACCGATGACGGTCACGTTCTCGGCGGGGGTGAGGTCGGCGACCCCGGCGGCGGACTGTTTGGTGATGGTGGTAGTGGCTCCCAATTGCACCTTGACATCAGCGTTGGTGGCTCGATCGTGAATGGTCAGGATGTTGCCGTTGACGGCGGTGATCTGACCCACCACGCCACCGAATCCGGCCAAGGCGCCGCCGCCGCGGGCAAACGGCCCCGCCGGGGAGGCGGCCGTGCCGCCGACAGCGGCGCTGGGGGCGGCCCGCGATTGAGACCGCGAATACTGCCAGCCACCCCAGAACCCGGCCATCAGGCCAATCGCCAAGAGCAGGGTCAAGGAAAGTTTTTTCATCACTCGTACCTCAGGGCTTCGATGGGGTTCAGGGCCGCGGCCCGGTTGGCCGGATAAATTCCGAAGAAGAGACCGATGCCGACCGAGACGCCAAAGGCGAGCAGCGCCGAGGGCACCGAAACCACGGGCCTGCCCAGGGAGGCGAGAACGGACAGATTCAGGCGGGGTAGCCAGAGCGCCACCCCCCAGCCGATCACGATGCCGAGGATGCCGCCGATCCCGGAGAGAAACATTGATTCGATCAGGAACTGCAGCAGGATGTCCGAGCGCCGTGCCCCGATCGCCTTGCGGATACCGATCTCACGGGTGCGTTCGGTCACCGTCACCAGCATGATGTTCATGATTCCGATGCCCCCCACCACCAGCGCGATGGCGGCGATGGAGCCCAGCAGCACCGTGAGCGTCTGTGTCACCTGGCCGTAACTGGCCAGGATGTCCTGCTGCGATTGGGTGGAGAAATCGGCCTGGCTGGGGTCGGAAATCTTGTGGTCGGCGAGCAGGATCTGGGTCGCCTCCTGGGTCGCCCGGGTGATGGTGCTGGCGGAGGTGGCCTGAACCACGACCTGGCTGATGTTCTTGCCCCGACCGCCGGTCAGGTAGTTCCAGGCCGCGGTGATGGGAACGGCCGCCACGTTGTCCTGGTTGCCGAGGCCCTGTGAGCCCTTGGGCACAAAGGTGCCGATGACCGTAAAGGGCTGGCGCTGAATCTTGATGCTCTGACCCAGTGCCGCCTGCGGACTCCCACCGAAGAGGTTGTCGACCACGGTCTGCCCGATCACCACCACCCGGGCGCTGGAGTTGACCTGACTCTGGCTGAAGAACTGGCCGTCCTGGATCTGATAGTTGCGTACGGTGGCAAAATCCTGGGTCGATGCGACGACCGGAGCGAACCAGTTCTGGCTCCCGCGGGTCATCAGTCCGGGCGCGTTCGCGATCGGGATGGCATCCGCGATGTCGGGGGCCTGGGAGTGGTCAGTGAGGGCCTGGACGTCGGTCATGGTCAGCGTTTGACCGGAACCGAATCCCTGGGCCACGCCCGCCGTGCGGGTACTGGCGGGATAGATGTAGATCAGGTTCGAGCCCAGCGATTCGATCTGATTGGTGACCTGGACCGAAGCCCCGTTGCCCACCGCCACCAGCAGCACCACCGCACCCACCCCGATCATGATGCCCAGCACCGTCAGGCCCGATCGGAGGCGATTGGCACTCAGCCCCGATATGGCGACCAGCAGCGCTTCGGCGACCGTCAAGCGCCCTCCCGGACGCGCCGCGGCTGGGGATCGTCGCTCACCACCAGGCCGTCGCGGAGGCGGACGACGCGTTTGGCGAAGCGTGCAACTTCCTCTTCGTGTGTGATCAGCACCACCGTTCGGCCCCCGTCGTTGAGGCGCGCTATGAGCCGGATGATGTCGAGGCTGGACTCCGTGTCGAGGTTTCCGGTCGGTTCATCGGCCAGCAGCAGGGCCGGCTCGGTGACCAGCGCTCGCGCCAAGGCCACGCGCTGCTGCTGGCCGCCCGAGAGCTCGTTGGGCTGGTGTCGGGCTCGATCCGCCAGTCCCACCGACTCCAGAGCGGCCAGGGCGCGGACGCGTCGGTCTTCACCTCGGCCCGCATAGACCAGGGGCATCTCCACGTTATGCAGGGCGCTGGCGCGAGGGATGAGATTGAAGGATTGGAAGACGAAACCAATCTTTCGGTTCCGAATCAGTGCCAGCTGGTCGCCGGACAGATCGTGGACGTCGATGCCGTCCAGCACGTAGCGTCCGGTGCTGGGCACGTCGAGGCAGCCGATGATGTTCATCAGGGTCGATTTGCCGGAGCCGGACGGCCCCATGATGGCCACGAACTCGCCCGCCTCCACGTGCAGATCCACGCGCCGCAGGGCGTTGACCTCGAATAGTCCCATCCGGTAAGACCTCGTCACGGCCTCGATTTCGATCATCCGCCCCCGCCGCCACCTCCACCCGACCCCACGCCCAGACCGCCGCCGCCCCCCAGACCGCCCAAGACGCCACCGCGCCCGGCGCCGCGGGCGCCCGTGCCACCCGTGGTCAGAGCCAGGGAGGGCAGGACCAAGCGGGCCCCGGATGACAGCCCGGACGTGACCTGGGTGGTCGTGTCGCCGACCGCGCCCAGCTCCACCCTGGTCCGGGTCTTGGTCTTACCGTCCCGGCCCAGGACCGTCACATAGGAGGCGGTGCCGATGGTGGAGATGGCGGAATTGGGTGCCACCAGAACATCGGGCGTATTGACGACGGTCACGCTGACGTTGCTGGTCATTCCGTCGCGAAGGCGGGGATCGCTGCCGTTGAGGGCAATCGTGACGCTGTAATTAACCACGCCCGATGTGACCGTCGAGAGCGGGGCGACGGCCGCCACCTGACCCGGAATGGTGAGGCCGCTGACGGCGTCAAAGGTGACGCTGGCGGTCTGCCCCGCCAGCACCCGCGAGGCGTCAGTCTCGACGAAGGGGGCCACCACCTGAAGGGCGCTCAAATCACCGATCTCCATGAAGCCGGTGCCGGAGGAACCGGACGCCGCGCTGCCGGTACCGGCCGTCCCCCCGGCGGCGGCGGACGATGCGGCGGTCGCCGCCCCGGAGACGCTCTGGCCCAGGCTGCCGTTGACGGCAAGCACCACCCCCGCAATGGGAGCGGTCAGGGAGGCCTTAGCCAGGTTGGCGGTGGCCGTCTTGACCTGCTGCTGGGCGGTGAGGACGGCGTTCTGCTGGGGCAGCGTGGAATCGGCGTCGACGCGCAGCTGGTCGGCGCTCAGCTTGGACTGATCGGCGCCAATCCGGGAGCGGTCGGCACCCATTCGGGCCTGGTCGGCGGTGACCGTGGCGAGGTCGCCGTTGACCAACTGCTGGGCACTGGTTTGGGCGTTGTCATCGGACCTGAGGGTGGCCATCATGGCCTGGCACACTGTGCTCCCCGGATTGCTTACGCAGCCCTGCTGTCGCGCCAGGGCCAGGTTCGCCTGATAGGTCGACTGGGCGCTACGAAGGCTGCTTGCGTCACTGGCGTAGAGCGCGTTGGCGTTGTACGCGCCCCAGTCGAGGTTGTACTGATTGGTATCGGCGCCGAGCTGGTTATTGTCTGCACTGACCGAGGACCGATCAGCACTCAAGGTGGCTTGATCGTTTGCAATCGATGCCCCCGAACTGCCGAGTTGCTGATTGGCCAGAGTCAACTGGTTTTGAGCCTGGGTCAACGCCAGCTGCAGGTCGGTGGGGTCGAGCTTGGCCAGGACCTGGCCCGCGACGACCGAGGTGCCGACGGCGGCATCGATCTCGTCCACCGTTCCGGGCACGCCAAAGTCGACGTTCTCCTGGTTCGCAGGAGCCAGGTTGCCGGTCCCTGAGACCACCGAGTGGACGGTCCCCACCTGGGCCGAGACGGTCCGGATGATGGCGGCCGTGGGCGAGGGCGGGAAGATGATCTGGTGCCCGATCAGCGCGGCCCACCCGATTGCCACCACCCCCAGCGCCGCCGGTAGCAGCTGGCGCCAGGTCCTTCGTCCTTTCAATGCCGCGTCGAGTGTCGCCATGCCATCTCCCCTGCCGGTTTCGTCATCCGAGCCAGCCGGCCCGCGCCAGGCGCAAGCTCCGTGGCGTACCTATCCGATTACAGAGCAGCCAGGCCTGCGAGTTGTAATCGAGCGATCAAGAATGACCGCCCTTCAGATCAAATCGGTGGCCAGTTGAAACGCACGTAGAGGTCGGTGGCGGGTGCCAGGAGGGAGTTTAGGCGGCCGGTCAGAACGAGAATTCCCATCCCAACCAGCAGGCCGCCACCGATCGCGTTGATGGCGCCGCCGTGGGCGCCAAACCACCGATTCACGCCCGGGACGCGTTCGAAAAACAGCGCCGCGCCGAGAAACGGAATCCCCAGCCCGAGCGAGTACAGCATGAGCAGAAAGACGCCGCCGGAGAGGGTTGCCCGGGCAGCCGCCAGGGTCAGGATGGCCCCCAGCATGGGTCCGATGCAGGGCGTCCAACCGGCGGCGAAGGCCAGGCCCAGGACAAACGCGCCACCCGGACCGGGCCTGATCTTTCCGAGCAGGGGCCGGCGCTCGCCGAGCAGCCAGCCGGATCGAATCAGTCCCAGCACGAAGAGGCCGAGGGCGATTATGAGGATGCCCGCCACTCGGGTCAGCAGCACCTTGTGCGCAAGGATGGTCGACCCGAGCGCCGATGCGCCCGCCCCCAGGGCGGTGAAAACGATGGTGAATCCAAGCACGAACATGGCCGCCGCGGCCAGGGTGCGGCCGCGGCGGCTGCCGACTCCGGACATGTAGCCGAGGTATCCCGGCACCAGGGGCAGCGTGCAGGGGGAGGTGAAGGAGAGAATTCCAGCGGCGAGCGCGAGCAGGGGGGGAGCGAGCGATTGCACCGACTCCGAGACTAGCGCCGAACTGCGTTCGGGGTCGGTCCCGAGAGGGGGACCACACCTGGTCCGCATAGAATCGAATCAATGGAGGCGACCCCCCGCCAAGGTTTCATCGAACGCGACGGGGTGCGTCTGCACTACCGCGAATGGGGTCCGGGCGGGAACGCGGCCGGCCCCACCCTCTTCTTCCTGCACGGCCTTTCTTCCAATTCGCTGTTTTGGAAACGCGTCGCCCAACGCCTGCCCCACCGCCGGATAATCGCCCTCGACCAACGCAGCCACGGCTTGTCCGATCGCCCCGCGGGCGGCAACGATCCAGCCACGCTGGTGGCCGATGCTCTGAGCGTGATCAGGGAGTTGGGGGCCGGCCGCGCCCTGATCGTCGGTCATTCTTGGGGATCGACCATCGCCCTCGAACTGGCCGCCACCCATCCTGATGCCGCCTGTGGGATCTTCTTTCTGGACGGGCCCATCGCCTCCATGAGCCAGCTCATGCGCTGGGAGGATGTGGCCGAGCGCATGCAGCCTCCATTTCCGGTGTGGCCGGATCTGGCCGCCGCCCGAAGCCATCATGGCTCCTACGTGGCCGAGGCTTGGGATGATGACCTGGAGCAGTTTGTGGATGCCGGGCTGGCTCAGGTTGACGGCGGATGGACATCGACTCTGACCGCACCGGTCAGGCTCGAAATGCTGCGGGGAATGTTCGCCTACCAGCCGCAGCTGCTCTGGGGCCAGGTCGACGGTCCGGTCTGGGTGGGGCTGGCGCTGCGCCGCCCCGGCGCTCCGGTGGGGGGAGAGGAGAGCCGCCGCAAAGCGGTGGAAGAATTGCTGGCGGCGCGGCCGGACGCCCGCGTGATCTGGTACGACTCGCGCCACGACATCCCGCTCATCCTCCCCGACCAGGTGGCGGCCGATATCGAGCGGCTCGCCCTGACGGCCGCCTGGCGCTTGTTCGCCGAGCAGGCGGACAAGTTGACCGGCGACTGGTCCAAAGCCGCCCTGCCTGGCCCCCCAGCGTGGTCGGCGCGAGATCTTCTGGCCCACCTCGCGAGCACCCAGACCGCCCTCCTCCGGGTGGCCGCCTCGGCGGGCGCGCCCGCCCAGGGGTCCGGCCCTCCCTTTGATCCCGACCGCTGGAACCGAAGTCAGGTCGAACGGCGGCGTGACCAGACGATTTCAGTACTGAAGGCGGAGCTCGCCCAGGGGGTCGAATCGCTGCTGTCCTTGCTGGCGGAGGCTAACCTGGATCAAACCGTCGCCGTCGGACCCGAGGCCGGCTCCGCACTGGGGGCGGCGGTGCGAGTCATGCTGGCGCATCAGGAAGAGCATCTTCGGGAGTTGAACCGGACCCTGTTCCCGGCCTTGTCATAATTCGCGGCTCGACGGGGCTTGGAGGTTTGGTGAGCGAAAATGTGTTGGCCCTCCGGGGTCTGACCAAGGATTACGGCCGTCGTCGCGCCGTGGACGGCCTCGATCTGGAAGTTCGCTCGGGCGAAGTGTTCGGCTTTCTTGGTCCCAATGGGGCCGGCAAGACAACCACGATTCGGATGTGCCTGGGCTTGATTCAGCCCACCGCGGGACGGGTCGAGGTGCTGGGCCTCGACGTCTTCAAGCAGCGCGCCCGGGTTCTGCCGCGGGTCGGGGCCCTGGTCGAGTCGCCCGCCCTCTACCCCTACCTTTCGGGCCGCGAGAACCTGCGCGTGACGGGGCTGGCCCTGGGTGGCGTGAGCGCCGCTCGGATCGACCAGTTGCTGGAGATGGTCGGACTCGGGGATCGCGGTCGAGATCGAGTCTCCTCCTACTCGCTGGGGATGAAGCAGCGCCTCGGCTTGGGCGTCGCATTACTCGGAGACCCCGAACTGTTGATCCTGGATGAGCCCGCCAATGGCCTCGACCCAGCTGGGATTCGGGAGATGCGCGAGATGCTGCTGGCGCTGGCGGCGGCGGGCAAGACGGTGTTCGTATCCAGCCACGTTCTAGCCGAGGTGCAGCACACCTGTCGGCGGGTGGCGATCATCCACCGCGGTCGCCTGGTTCGGGAGGCTTCGATTGCCGAACTGACCCGCGAGGGCGGCGGTGAGTTCGAGATCCGCCTGGAAAATCCCGAGCCCGCGCTGACCCTGATCGCGGCCCAGAGCTGGGGACGGGGGGCCCGAATCGAGGACGGCCTGCTGCTCTGCCCCTCGCCCAGCGGGCTCGGGCGAGACCTGCTCGCCTTCCTCACCCGTGCCGACCACTGGCCCGATCGCCTGGCCGAGCGGCAGCGTGACCTGGAAGACGTATTCCTGGACCTGACGTCGGCGGGGTCGTGAGCGCGGTGGCGTTGCGCCCTAGCTTTTGGGGCCTGGTCAGGGCCGAGCTGCGCAAGCTGGCCCAGCAGCGGTCGACGTGGGTCATGCTCCTCCTGGCGGTTGGCATCTTTGCCGTGGTGGCCCTTGCCCTGATCGCCTCCGGTTCGATTCGTGACCAGCTCCAGCACGACCCCACCCAGTGGTTCCTGACCATGCTCCAGATCCTGTATCTGATCTTCGCCACCGGATCCGGGATCTTTCTGCTCATAGTGTCGGCGCGATCGGTGGCGATGGAGTACGCGGGCGGGACCATCCGGGTGCTGCTGGGCCGAGGCGTCGGCCGCCTGCAGTTGCTCTTTGCCAAGCTGGCGGCGCTCTTGGTGACCGGGGTCGCCCTGATGGTCGGCTTCGCGCTGGTGGCGGGCGGTCTGGTGGTTGTCCTGGTCTGGGCTTGGACCGGCTCCCTCTCGGACCTAACCGCCCTGGCGGCGGAGGTGCGCCATGCGTTGCTGAGCGCGGTCGGCGCCAGCCTGGTGAGCGTGGTGGTGACCATACTGCTGGGCTCGGTGGCCGGAGTGCTGGGGCGCTCCCAAGGCTTTGCGCTCGGCTTTGCCCTCGGCCTTTTCCCGGCCGACAACTTCGGTGTCATCATCCTGGCGCTGCTCAATCGCGCCACCGGTCAGAAGTTCTGGAACGATATTTCGCAGTGGCTGTTGGGACCCAACCTGAACTTCCTACTGAAGGTCTGGGAGCCCCACCTCGGGATCCGGATCGCGTTCGGAAGTCCGCTCGTCCCGGTCAGCTCCCAGCACGTGGAGGTGGTGGTGGCGGCCTGGGCTCTGGCCTTCCTGCTGGTTTCCATGCTCCTCACGTCGCGGCGTGACGTGCTGGAGTGATCCCGGCTCGGGGCCGGAGCGGCTGGATTTCGGACCCCAGGCTGGCGGAGAAAGACGATGTTCGTGCTTCTGTGAGCTACGGCAGAGGCTGGCTGGGATCGCCGGGCCAGACCAGCTTTAGCCCAAGACTCGATGCCAACCTAGGACTGCGCTTGGTTGCAGGTTGCAAAGCCGAGGCGGTCGCCGTCTCTCGGTGTCCGCTGGCGGACGCCTGAGTTCAATCCTCCCGCGCAGCTCGCGCGAGCACGCGGGTATCACTCAGCAGCAACTTGCCGAAACCGCGCAACTGTCCGTTACGGGACTAGCAATGATCGAGAGAGGCGAACGGCTCCCAGGCCTAGACACCGCTACTCGCATCTGCTGGGCCCTCGACATGTTTGGTGAAAGCCATGCCGCACGGTGACGTGGAGTTTCCCGAGACCCAAGAGTATCGGCGTCTTGTTGCGGCTCACGACCGGTACGTTCGTGGAGTTGCCGATGTCGTCATTGCCGCGGGATCGCCCAGCGGTGGGACCGCCTGATTCGTATCCGGAAGGGCGGAGCGGCGCCACACGCGGGTGAGGGTGGTGACTAGGCCTGAACATCCGGTGACGCTGCGGTCAGGAAAGTGGCCCGACCGGGCTCATTTGGAACCCGAGACAGCCCGCCAAACCGCCAGCAGGACGATGGCCCCCATGACCGCCACGATCAGGCTGCCGATGAAGCCGTAGGAGGTGGCGAGGGGGACGAAGAGGCTGACCAGGATCCCCCCGATGAAGGCACCCAGAACCCCGACCACCAGGTCAGCCAGGCAGCCCATGCCCTTGCCCCGGACGATGCGGGAGGCGATGGCACCTGCCGCAATTCCGATCACGATCCAGGCCACAAAGCTGCCCGGGTTCAAGAGCACCGGCATTCCTAGCTAATCCCCTTAATCTATCTGGGCTCGACCTTGGGTCCAAAGCGCGGATCGGCGCCGACCAGCGAGTCGATGTAACGATAGCGATCATATCGTTGCTCCAGCAGACTCTCGCCGGAAAGGCCGAGCAGAGGCTCAAGGTTGCGCCAGAGGGCTTCATCCAAGAGCGTGGCGGCCAGATCGGGGTCGAGATGGGCGCCCCCTTCCGGTTCTGCGATCACCTCTTCCACCAGCCCCATGGCGAGCAGGTCGCCGGAGGTCAGTTGAAGCTGTTGTGCGGCCTCCACCTTGCGCGAGTTGTCCCGCCAGACGATGGAGGCGGCGGCTTCGGGGGCGGCCACGGAGTAGGTGGCGTTCTGCAGCATGAGGACGCGATCAGCCACCGCCAGTCCCAGGGCTCCGCCCGATCCGCCCTCGCCGATGACCGCCGCCACCACCGGCACCGGAATCTGAAACCACTCCATGATCGCCGTCCCGATCGCCGAGGCGATGCCGCGCTCTTCGGCGGCGGCGCCCGGGAAGGCCCCCGGGGTGTCCACCAGGGAGATGATGGGAAAGCCAAACTTGGCCGCCAGCCGGGCAACCCGCAGCGCCTTGCGAAAGCCCTCGGGGTGCATCATGCCCCAGTTGTGGGCCACCCGCTCGGCCAGGTTGCGGCCCTTCTGCTGGCCCAGCCAGACCACCGTCCGGTCATGCCAGGTAGCCAGTCCCGCCACCAAGGCGGGATCGTCGCCCGACAGTCGGTCCCCGTGCAACTCGACAAAGTCCAGCGTCAGGCGCTCGATGTAGTCGGCGGCGTAGGGCCGCATTGGGTGCCGTGCCCGCTCGACCACCTGCCAGACGCTGAGGCCTTCGTCCTCGCTCATCGGCAGAGCAATCGCAAGAGCTGGTCCAGTCGCCGGCGCAGGTCGGTGCGCGCCACCACCATGTCGACCTGGCCGTGAAGGAGCTGGAATTCGGCCGACTGGAATCCCTCGGGGAGGTCGGTGTAGGTGGCCTGCTTGATGACGCGGGCGCCCGTGAATCCGATCGAGGCCCCTGGTTCGGCGATATTGACGTCGGCGAGCAGGGCCAGGGAGGCAGTGGTGCCACCGAAGGTGGGATCGGTGAGGACCGACACGAAGGGCGCGCCGGCTTGGTGGAGGCGGCCCACGGCCGCGTTCACCTTGGCCATCTGCATCAGCGCCAGCACCCCCTCCTGCATGCGGGCACCGCCCGAGGCGGCGATCAGGATGTAGGGCCGCCGGAGGGTGGCGGCCTGTTCCAGGCCCCGTGCCAGCCGCTCACCGGCGACGATGGAAAGCGTGCCCCCGACGAATCGGAAGTCGAAAACGCCCAGCGTGATCAGCCGCCCCCCAAGGCGCCCGGTTCCGGCTCGGACGGCCTCGTTGAGGCCGCCCTCGGCGGTGCTCGCAAGCGTGTCCTTGTAGGGTTTGGGGAGCTTCCATTCGAGCAGATCGTGGGGTCGTACGTCGGCCCACCATTCCTGCCAGCTGTCGGGGTCCAGAAGATGGGCGAGCCAGGCGTCGGCGTGGATCCGAAAGTGGTGCCCACAGGTGCAGACGTAGGCGTTTTGGCGGAGGGTGTCGGTCACCAGACTCACCCCGCAACCGGGGCAGTTGGAGCCCACCGCTATGAGCGGCAGCGGGGAGCCAGATGGGGGTGGGGTCAGACCGACAGGCCTCCGTCGACGACCAAAGTGTGGCCGGTGATGAAGCCCGCCGCTGGTGAGCAGAGAAAAGCGACCGCCGCGGCCACGTCCTCGGGGGTGCCCTCGCGCTTGAGCGGGGTGGCTTCGATCACCGCTCGCATCATCTGCTCGTTCATCGAGGCGGCGGTGAGTTCGGTGCGCACGTAACCCGGAGCGACGGCATTGACCGTGACGTTTCGGGATCCGATTTCTTTGGCGATCGATTTGGTGAATCCGATCAGGCCTGCCTTGGCGGCCGCGTAGTTGGCCTGGCCGGCATTCCCGGTCATGCCGACGATCGACGACATGTTGACGATCCTGCCCCAGCGGGCGCGCATCATCCCCATCAGCGCCGCCCGCGTGGTGTGAAAGGCACTCGACAGGTCGGTTGCGATGACGTGGTCCCAATCCTCCGCCTTCATGCGCAGGACCAGGTTGTCGCGCACAGCGCCCGCGTTGTTGACCAGGATGTCGATTGCGCCCAGGTCCTTGAAGAGCGCGCCAACCTCATCCGGATGGGATACATCGCAGCCCCGGGCTTGGCCGCCCACCAGCGAGGCGGTGGCCTCGGCGGCCTCCTGGTCCACGCGGTAAACGACGACCACCTGGGCGCCCAGCGCCGCCAGCGCGATCGAGACGGCGCGGCCGATGCCCTTGCCTCCACCGGTGACCAGCGCCCGGCGCCCCTCCAGGCTGCCCAGGTCGAAGGTCACGCCCGGGCGGCGTCGGCGAACTCGATGAAGAGCTCGTCTGCGTTCCAGGTGTCGACGCCGGGGATGTGCTTGGCGGCCAGCGAGGCCAGCACCCGACCGGGTCCCAGCTCCACCACCGTGCGCACCTGCATGCGATGCAGCTCCACCATCGTTCGGGCCCAGTCGACGGGCCGCTGCAGATGACCGGCCAACTCGTCCCGCATCGCCCGTACGGATTCGAGGCGGCCGCCGTTGGCGTTGCCCAGGACGGGAAAGTCGGGCAGGCTCAGGGGTAGGCGCTCGATCAGGGTCCGGAAGGCGACTCCGGCCTTCTCCATGAGTGGCGAGTGGGCGGGCAAAGGGATGGTCAGGATCAGCGCCCGGCGGGCGCCTGCCAATACTGCCAGGCGCTGCGCCTCCTCCACTGCGGCCACCTCGCCGGAGAGGACGAATTGCACGTCGGCGTTGCGGTTGGCCATCCAGAGCTGACCCACCTCCGCCGCCTGGGCGCGAATGGTCTCCACCTTGGCCTCCTCCAAGCCCACGATCGCGATCATCCCGCCGGTCCGGTCGGCACCCGCCTGAGACATGATTCGCCCCCGCTCTTGGACCAGCAGCAACGACGTCTCCCAGGAGATGGCTCCGGCCGCGGCGAGTGCGGTGAATTCGCCCAGCGAGTGGCCGGCCATGACCTGTACCTGGCCCATCCCGTAGTGTTCCCGGAAGACCTCATAGGCCGCCCAGCAGGCGGTCATGACGCAGGGTTGCAGGATTTCGGTCCGGTTCAAGGTCTCCTCCGGGCCCTCGAAGCAGAGCTGACGGACGGGCATCCCTAGAACCTCTTCGGCGCGCTCGAACACCCGCCGCGCGGCTGGGTAACGGTCGTACAGGCCGCGCCCCATGCCGGGGCGCTGAACGCCCTGGCCAGGAAATAGCAGCGCGATTGGGCCGGCCAGTGTCACTCCCATTCCATCAAGCCCGCACTCCAGGTCAGACCGGAGCCAAAACCCGCCATCAGCACCTTGTCGCCGGGCTTGATGCGTCCCGCCCAGGCCGCCTCCTCGAGCGCGATCGGAATGCTCGCGGTCGAGGTGTTTCCGTACTCGTCGATGTTGCACACCACCTTGTCCATGGGCAGCCCGATCCGATCTGCCGCCGCCTCGATGATTCGGCGGTTGGCCTGGTGGGGGATCCAGTGATCTATCTCGTCAATCGCGATGCCCGCCTCCGCCGCACAGGCGTAAGCCTGGCGGATGAGGATGTCGACCGCGAAACGGAAAACGTCCGGACCCTTCATGTCGATGATCGGAGCCGACTCCAAGCTGGCGTAGGCGCCGTGGGCGACGTTGCCGGCGGTGACCTGCTCATATCCGCGTCCGTCCGCGCCCAGACACCAGCTCAGGAATCCGGCGCCACTTCGAGCCGGCCGCAGGACGGCCGCTCCGGCCCCGTCCCCGAAGACCACGGCGGTGGTGCGGTGATTCCAATCGACCATCCGGGTCAGGACCTCGGCCCCCACCACCAGCACGTTCTCGGCCCGCTGCCCGGCGATGTAGGTTTCGGCACAGGAGAGGCCGTAGACAAATCCGGAGCAGGCGGCGAGGAGGTCGAAGGCCCCCGCGCCGGGCGCGCCCAATTCGTTCTGTACCCGGCAGGCAATGGACGGAAAGGGGCCATCGGGCGTCGAGGTGGCGACGATGATCAGGTCCAGATCGGAGGCTTTGAGGGAGGCGTTCGCCAGCGCTCGCCGGGCCGCCTGGGTGGCCAGCTCAAATGTGGCCGTCCCGGGCTCGGCGACGTGGCGGCGCACGATACCGGTTCGCTCCCGAATCCACTGATCGGAGGTGTCCATCAGCTTTTCGAGATCGAAGTTGGTGTAGACCCGCTCTGGCGCGTAGGCGCCCAGACCGGCGATCGCAACCGGCCGGCCGCTGCTGCGGAAGGTGCGCAGGGGCACCGCGTCCGACCGCACCCGGGGCGCGGTGCGAAGGGTCGCCAAGCTAGGCCTCCTGCCGGGCGTTGGCCTGGAGGAACTCCCAGAGATCACCGACGTTGTGCATCGCCTCAAGGGTGTCTTCGGGTAGCTCGACGTCGTACTTGTCCTCCACCGCCGCGATCAGTTCGACCAGGTCCAAAGAATCCGCAGCGAGGTCGCGGGCGAAGCTCTTCTCGAGCCCCACCTGGTCGGGTTCGACCCCCAGGATTTCTGCCGCGAGCTCCTGGAGCTCGGAGAATTTGAGATTGGATGTCATTGCAGGACGGGTACCTCCAGGGTTGATTCGGCCGCACGGATGACGAGGGTGGCGTTGTGGCCGCCGAAACCAAACGAGTTTGAAATGGCCAGGTCCACCTTCTTGGGGCGGGCGCGCAAGGGGATGTAGTCGAGGTCGCATTCGGGATCCGGGTTGTCCAGGTTGATGGTCGGCGGCAGGACGCCCCGGTCCAGAGCCAGGATCGTGGCCGCCGCCTCCAGCGCCCCTGCCGCTCCCAGCAGGTGACCATGCATGGATTTGGTGGAGCTAACCGGCAGCTGCGCTGCGTGGGCTCCGAAGACGGACTTGATGGCCTTGGTCTCGGCGATGTCGCCCAATTTGGTCGAGGTGCCGTGGGCGTTGACGTAGCCGACCTGGTCGGCCGAGTAACCGGACTTCGCCAGCGCCTTGCGCATGGCTCGCGCCGCCCCCTCGCCCTCCGGGTTGGGAGCGGTGAAGTGGTAACCGTCGGAGCTGGCGCCATAGCCGGCGATCTCGCCCCAGACGCGGGCCCCACGCGCTTCGGCGTGGTCCATCCGCTCCAGGACCATCATCACCGCACCCTCGCCCATGATGAAGCCGTCCCGGCCCAGATCCCAGGGCCGGCAGGCCGCTTGGGGTTCGTCGTTGCGCTCGCTGGTGGCCTTGATTTGGCAGAAGGCGCCCATGGTCAGGGGGGTGATGGTGGCTTCGGCGCCGCCCGCCAGCATGGCCACGGCGTCGCCCCGCCGGATGATCTCGGCCGCCTCCCCGATTCCGTGCCCGGAAGATGCGCAGGCGCTGACGATGGCGAAGTTGATGCCCCGGGCTCCGGTCTGCATGGAGACGATTCCCGCCGCCATGTCCGCGATCATCATCGGCACCATGAATGGGGATATGCGCCGCACGCCGCGCTCCAGGAGCGCGGTGTGGTTGCGCTCGATCTCCTCCATGCCACCGATTCCAGAGGAGACGATCACGCCCACGTCGTCAGGGTCCATGGAGCGGGGATCCAGGCCCGACTGGTCCAGGGCCTGGAGAGACGCCGCCAACGCGAACTGGCAGTAGCGACCGATGTGCCGGGCCGTCTTCCGATCCATCCACATCTCGGGATCGAAATCGTGGACCTCGGCGGCGATCTTGGTCGGATAGGCGGTGGTGTCGAAATGGGTTATCAGGCCGACTCCCGAGACACCCTCCACCAGGCTCGTCCAGACCGTTTCCAAATCCTTCCCGATGGGGGTGATAAAGCCCATTCCGGTCACCGCGACGCGGGGTCTGCTTTGATTCATCAACCACAGCTTACGGACTCAGCGTCTAATCCGTGCTGGCACCATGTGGGAAAAAATTGGCACAGGATTGGACGCAATGTCCAAACGGTCAGAGGATGCGGCGCAGATCGAGGGCCAGGCGTAGCCGCTGCCGGGCATCCGGGTCATTGAGGTCGGCGCCGACCAGTTCGCGCAGGCGCTCCAAACGGTAGAGGATGGTGTGTCGGTGCAGGTGCAATTCCTGGGCCGTCTGCTTCAAGGAGGGCGAGGCGAGGAGCGCCTCCAGGGTGACCATCATCTGTCCCTTGGGATCGGAGCTGATGAGGCGGCCAAGTACGTGGGTCACGTAGCGTTCGGCGACCAGCGGGTTCTGAGCCAGGATTAGGTAGGGGGCCACCTCGTCGTACTGGTGGAGGACGTCCGCAGGGCGCAGCTTGCGGCCCACCTCCACCGCCTGCTGCGCCTCCAGGTAGGAGCGCGAGATTCCCCTCAGTCCAGGATGTTCCCCACCCAGGCCCGCCCGCACCCGGCTCGCTCCGTGGGCCCGGAGACCCTCCACCAAAGAGGTGGCCCAATCTCCCTGGCCGCCCTGGCCGCCCTCAGCCGGAAGCAGCACCACCAGGCTGACCGGATCGGTGATGTCGGCCAGCGATCGCGGTGGTAGATCGAGGCCGGCGAGGAGGTCGGCGACGCCATCCTCACTCTTCACCACCAGCGCCACGTAGGAGTTGGCGAGGGGGAAGCTGAGGCCGAGCGCCTGCTTCTGAATCGCCAACTCGGAGTCGAAGGTGTCGCTGATGAGGGCGTGAATGAGGCGGGTGCGGGCTCTGGTGCCGCGCAGCATGTGTTGTTCCCGAGCGTGAAGGTACGTCCTGGTCACCTCCGCCGCCACCTCGTCAAGGGCGGCGAAGACATAATCCGCGGTCACCACCAGCGCCTCCGGGGAAGCCTCCGGGCGGTTCCTCCAGGCGGCAAGAATCGCATCCCAGGCGACGCGCGCAGCGATTCGGTAGGCGTGCAGCACCGGCTCCACCGATTGCGATCCGCGCGCCTGCAGTATTCCCAACTGCGCCACCTGACGCAATTCCTGCGCCGTGGCCGGCCGGGCTTCGCGGGCGGTGGCCAGGAACAGATCCAATCCCGCCTCGCAAGCGCGGGCGATGGCCTCGCGCTGGGGCGGGGCACCTCCGTCATGGTCCCAATGGACCAGGCTCACCACCGCTCGGGCCATGTGCCGGGCCAGCCCCGGGCGGCGGCGCTCCAGCTCCTGCAGGAGGGCGGGGGAGAGACCCCCGTTGCTGGACCTGGTGGCCATGGCGGTCATGGGCACCCAAGTTTAGGTCGGCTGGCTGGTCTCCTTCACGAAGTCCAAGATCTGGATCCAGGCGTCGGCTGATTCGGTGGCGAACTCGGCCTGTCTGCGGTCGAAGAAAGAGTGGGTGGCGTTGGGATATCGAACCAACCGGTGGGGCACGCTCGCTGCCTCCAGCTCAGCGTCGAAGCGCTGGAACTCCTCGGCTGGTGTATGGTCCTGGCCGGCCACGATCACCAGCAAGCGGGCCTGCATCTGGCCGATGTACGCCCGCGAGCGCTCCGGCACCCCATAGAGCCCGATGGCGCCCGCCAGGCCTGGTTGAAGCGCCGACTGGTTCCAGGAGGCGGAGCCCCCGAAGCAGAACCCGACCGTGCAGACCGACCTAACGCCACCGCCCTCGGGGCTGCGCAGAAAGTCGATCGCCGCCGCCACGTCCTGCTGCAGGGTCGGCATCGTGACCTGCTGGACGTGGGGCATGAACTCGAAGCCCTCGTCCCGCGGTCCATCACCTGCGCTGCGTCCGAAGTAGTCCAACGCAACCGCATCAACCCCCGCCTGGGCGAAGAGCTGCGTCAATTCCTTGTAAAAGCCGTGCAGACCTCGCACATCGGGCAGGATGACGATGCCGGCCCCACTCGGCTCGGCGGCCCGGGCGGCGTAGGCCATGAACCGATTGCCGTCGCCGGCGCGAAGGTGAATGTCGCCCTCATCGGAGACGGCTCCGCCCACCGGTGGCAGTGGAGGTCGGGCGCGATCATCAAAACACACGCTGACAGTCATACACGCCTTGGCCGGCGTGGCGCAAGCGCTGCCCGCTCCGGGCTAGAAGGGTTGTTCGGAATAGACGCGCTCATAGCGGAGCGCGAACTCTTCCCGGCTGAAGCGATGCTCGAGGGTTCCGGTGTGCTCCACCGCATACGCTCCCGCCACCGATGCGATGCGGCCCGCCCGCTCCACTCCTCGACCTCGCAGGAGCCCGGCCACCAAGCCCGCCCGGTAGGCGTCGCCGGCCCCAATCGCATCCACCTCTTCTCGAGCCGGACAGGGCGGGATCACGAACCTGCCGCCGCGGGTATTGATGACGGAGCCGCTCTTACCGGAGGTGGTGACCACGTGCTCAGCCAGGTTCAGGAGCCCGTCGTCACCCAGTCCGGTGCGCCGACGTATTAGTTCGAGCTCGTATTCGTTACCGATGAGTATCCAGGCTCCGTCGGCGCCCTCGATGAGGGCCTGGGGGGATAGGTGGGGCAACTGGTGGGCGGGATCGTAGATCCAGCGCAGGCCGCGCCCGCGGCACTCGCTGACCAACCGGGCCATGGCATCGGGTGCGTTGGGTCCGATGATCACGGCCTCCGGTTCCGGGCACGTGTCGTCCAGGCCCAACTCGGCCGCCCGCAGCATGGCCCCGCCGTAGTAGGCGGTGATCTGATTGCCCCTCAGATCGGTGGTGGTGAATCCAGTCGCCGTGTGCTCACCGGCCAGGACCCGCAGACCTCGGCAATCGATGCCTTGCTCCTCCAGCCAGCCACGGTATTCGACCGCATCCTCGCCGGCGGTCGCCAGGACGGCCGCCGGATAGCCGAGCAGGGCGAGGTTGTAGGCGTAGTTGCTGGCCACGCCGCCGCGCCGCTTCTCCATTGAATCGACCAGGAAGCTGAGGTTGATGGAGTCGGTCTTGTCGGCCAGGATGTGGTCGCCAAAGTGACCGTTGAAGGTCAGGATGTAGTCAAAAGCCACCGATCCGCTCGCCACCACCGTCATCGTGGCTGCCTACGCTATCGGATCCGGTCCGGCAGGCGCTCTGTCAGGGCCGCCGGCCGCTCCTGCTGATCAATTCCTGCGCGAACGCTCCGAAGACGTCGTAATGCGCCACTCGCCGCCGCTTCTCCGGTTGCATCCACTCCGGTCGCAACCCATTAAGGCGTCCCCACTCCTCGAGCGGGGCGCGAAGCCCCAGTACGTGCACGAATGGTTTCGACATCAACATCCCGCGCGGCGAGCGGCGCCCGTCGTAGGAGTCGAGGTTGCGATGGATGGCGATTCCGCCTGATTCGGCGAACTCGATCGCCTCGGTGATCCGACGACGTTCGAAATACCGCTCCTCGAAGGCGGGCGGGGTCAGCTCGGGCTCGCCCGGCGCGCTCAACGCGGCCGCTGCCTCGACCTGAATCTAACCACGCAGCGATTGAACTACACTCCCGGCCGCGCTGTCATCGGCTGCCCGCTCGGTCAGATGCGACGGGGCGGCGCCGCGGGCTCGGCCGCAAGTCGCGCCCGACCCGGACCAGGCATACAGTTCGATCAGGGCGAGACTCGGTCTCGGCCGTCTCCACCGGCCAGCGTGACCATGGGAGGTGTAGGGGTGAGGGGGGCACGCGGTAGCCGATGACGGTGGGACCGGGTCGTTTCGATGAGGTTCGGCGCCCGCCGCCTTCGATCCCGCCACGGAGGGTGCATTTGGTCGCTACCCAGGTGGCCGATAGTGCCCGCTGGATGCGCACCGACGCGGTGGTTCGACTTCTGCCCTTCAGCCTGACCCTGCTGTCCGTCGAGCTGATCTGGCGCCCGCGCTGGCTTGGCATCTCGACCGGCCGGACGGCAGAGCAGCTGGTCGCCGGCCTCGCTGCGGCGTTGGTCCTCTTCGCCCTGGCCGTGGGGTTGCGAGTGCTCATCGCCAGGAGGCTGGGACGTGCCCTGGTTCCCGCCGACGGATCCGATCTAGGCCTGCAGATTGGCTATTACGCACTCAACGCACCGCTCGAGGAGGGAATATTCCGGGGCTTGTTGCAGGGCGGGATGGTTGCCTGGATCGGGCCGCTGCCCGGGATCGTCATCGCCACCGCCGCCTACTCCCTCTACCATCGCTTCGGGGGCTGGCATTGGCTCGAGGTGGGCGCCACCGCTCTGGCCGGCCTGGGCTTGGCTCTGATCTATCAATTGCTGCCTGGCCCGCCCTCGCTGCTGGCCGTCTCGATTGCGCATCTGGGAGCCACCAACGGCTTTTTGGGTTTGGGGCCGGCCCTCCTGCGGCGCATGGATCGGCTCTGAAACCTCGGTCACCCCGTATACGGGTGCTGGTTCTCTGCAGTTTGGCCTGCGCCGCAGCTGGTTTCTCGGGCTCGGTGCTGGTCTTGGCGCTGCCGGCGGTGGCTCACGACTTCGGCGCCCGGCTCGGTCAGATCGCTGATCTGGGCAGCGTCCTGGCGTTGGGTGCGGTGGGCGCGGTTCCCGCCGCCTGGGCCGCCGATCGCCTGGGGCGCCGGCGCGTGGTGCCGCTCGCAGTCGCCTGCTTCTCGCTCGCCGACCTCGGCAGTGGGCTGGCCCCGTCACTGGCGATTCTCTCCGCCTTCCGGCTGCTGGCGGTGGCCTCGGAAATCGTGGCCCTGGCGGTCGCCACGGCGGTGGTGGTGGAGGAGTTCAGAAGCGAGCGGCGGGGGGCAGCCCTGGCAGCGACCGCGGTCAGCAGCGGGCTGGGGTTCGGACTTGCCACCCTTGCCTACCCCGCTCTGGCTCCCGACTGGCGGCTCCTCTTCCTGGCCGGGGGCCTGGGCCTGCCCCTCGCCCTCGTCATTCTTCTCGGGCTTCCCGAGAGCGCGGCCTGGGCCGACGCACCCGCCATCAAGTCCCCCGTTGGGCGCCTGGTCCGACCCCCCTGGCGGAGCCGCCTGATCATCGTCGCCGGAGTGGCGATATTGAGCGCCGCACTCTACCGGCCGGCCACTCTCCTGGTGGCCCTGCACGGCAGCCGCGACCTGAACCTCTCACCGACCTGGATCAGTGCCGTGATCGTCATCTCCGGAATCGTGACCGCGCCGGCCTATTTGGCCGGGGGCGCGATCTCCGACCGCTGGGGCCGGCGCACGCCCGCCGTGGCGCTCGGAATCGCCTCCGCGCTCTTCACTGCCCTCACCTTCGGAGCAGGGATTGCCGGCTACTGGGCGGGTAGCGTGGGTTGGAGCCTTTGGTCGAGTGCCCAGACTCCCGTCATCGGGGCCTGGTTCGGCGAGCTCTTTCCCACCAGGGCCCGCGCCACGGCCGAGACTGCGGCCTCCGTGGCGGGTGCGCTGGGCGGCGTGGCCGGACTGCAGTTGCTGGCCAGGCTCGAAACCAAACTCAGCCTGGGCGGGGCGGTGGCCGCCCTGGCCATCCTGGCGGTGGGCGGATCGGCGTTACTGCTGGTGCTGCCCGACACTGCTGGAGAGCCGCTTCCGCCATAAGACCGGGCGGAGGCCCGGCCCGGTCGCGCCAGCCCCAAAACCGATGCTGACGTACGATGGCGTACAGTAATCGCGTAGGTTTAAGGCCGCCTCCATGGCACTGGCCCCGCTTGGCGGCCCACACCTGTTCGCTTTGAGTTCCAACTTACCGACTGCCACTACCCTGCCTCAGGCTCCAACAATATGAGCACGCCTTACCCCGGCGACATTCTCCCACTCTGGAATCCGGACATACCGGGTGAGGATATCCAGGCGGGTCGGCTTGGCATCCGCGTCCGGCCCGGCAGTCCTGCCGCGGCCAAGCTGGAGTTCATTCCGGACGGTGCGGAATGGCTGCGCGAGGTCTTGGAAGAGCATCGCGAGATCGATGGCACCTACGCCATAGCACGGCCCGACCGGCCGCTCGAGTTCAGCGGGCAGGTTGACCAGACCCTCCTCACCGGTCGCCTGGGAAGGACCCCGGGGGGTCTGGCTCTGGAGATCACGGACATGCAGCAGCTGGAGTCCGAGTTCGTCGCTGACCGCTCTCGGATGAGGCTGCGCTATCGCGAACTGCAGCTGGTCAAAGAGTGGGACGGCGAACTCGAGGGCTTCACCGCCTTCCTGCTTCGAGAAGAGGCCAAGGCCCAGCCGATCCTGGATTCCACTATGCGTTTCATAGAGCACCTACGCGACTTTCGAGAGAGGCTGGCCGAGGCCGCCGTCCGACGCTACGAGGCGGTAGAGCAATGGGTCGAGTGTCCCCGCTGCGAGGAGATCTCGGCCACCTCCAGCGGCACCGTTCACTGCCCGGAATGCGGGGAGGACATGCGGGGCGGGGAGTACGTGCGGGCCGCACTCCACCTGGTCGACAACCTGGACGCACGGGTCTATCGCGGAACTGATTCGTTGACCGTGCGCTCGCCCGGATTCCCCGAATACCGGGGCATGACGCTGGACCGAGTCCAGGGCGCCAACCTCTACGTCTCCTTCCGTCGCTACGACCCCCTCCCCGACGAGGGGGTGATCCTGCCCACCGCTTCGATCGAAATGTTCGAGGCCCAGCGCTCGGTCATCCGCCAGCTCCAGATCGGGTCCCCCCGGACCGGCGCGCTGGCCGCCGAACTCGCAGATCCGGGCTGGCTGGGCTCGCCGCCCCGAATCCAACTCGATGGGAAGCGGGCCCACAACCTGCCCCAGCCCAATGAGGAGCAGGAGGAAGCGGTGGCCCGCGTCATGGGCATGCGCCCGGGACAGCTCTACCTCATCCAGGGCCCGCCCGGCACGGGCAAGACGACCGCCATCGTCGAGTCGATCAGGCGCATTCTGGCCCGCCAGCACGACGCCGCCATCCTGCTCAGCTCGCACTCCAACGACGCCGTGGACACCGGCCAGGAGCGCCTGCTCGGTTTCTCCCACGTCCGTCAGGCCCGCGTCGCCGAGCCGGGCAAGGTCCCCCGACGTTTGCGCCACACGCTCGTCGAGGGCGACGACCTCGAGCCCTTCAACCTGGTCGCCGGAACCGTCAACCGGCTGGCCATCGACTCGCGGCTGCGATTCCGGGTCTTCGACTGGCTGATCCTGGATGAGGCCAACAAGGTGCGTTCGAATGAAGCGCTGGCGCTGATGCCACTGGCCAAACGCTGGGTCATGATCGGCGATTTGAACCAGCTTCCCCCGGTTATGGAGGACGCCGCGCTGGGCTTTGAGGTCCGCACCGAGTTGGACGAGGCGGTCCGCGATCGGAGTTTTTACGGCTGGATCTGGGACCAGGTGGCGCCCACCTCCAAAATCATGCTGCCGCGCCAGTACCGGATGCGAGAGCCAATCGGACGGGTGGTATCGGACCTCTTCTACGGGGGCAAGCTGATTCACGAGTCGCCGCACCAGCGCATGCCGCTGCCCTGGCCCTTCGATCGCGAGATCGTCTGGGTGGATACCGGAGCCCAGGAGGAATACCGGGACGCCCAGCAGTCGGTGGCCAACGAGTTCGAGGTGGCGCTCTGCAAGGACATCACAGCCATCATCAGAAAGCGGGTCCGCAAGGCCAAGCTGGCGGTCATCGCCATGTACAGCTCCCAGGTCAACAAGCTCGTCGCGGCGCTCAAGGGCATCGTCCCGGCCGACGACGTTGAGTCGGTTGACGCCTTTGAGGGCCGCGAATCGGACGCCGTCATCCTCTCCCTCGTCCGATCCAACGACCGGGCCGCGATCGGGTTCCTGAACGACCCCAACCGCGTTAACGTGGCCATCTCCCGAGCCCGCAAGTTGCTGGTCATCGTGGGCGACTCCAAAACCGTGATCGGCGGCGCCCCCGAACTCTTCGGTCCGCTCTTCGAGCACGCCAAAGCGGAGGGGCTGGTGGCCGGGGTGGGAGCAGTGGTGACCGCCTGCCAGCGGGTCGGAATCCGCTCCCAGGTGCAGCGGCTGTCGCGGCCGCGCCGGGGCGAGCGCCGTCGGCACAACCGCCGCCGGCGTCACGGCCGTGAGGCCGGACCCGACCTGCCCTCGGTCGGTGATCCCGACATGGCCGCCCCCGGCTACGAGTCGAGCCCTGGCCAGGTGTCGGTGGCCGAGGATTCGGAGACGACCGAGCCGATCGTCCCGGAGCCGGCAGCGCGGGAGCGCCCACGGTCTCGTCGGGCGGCGAACGCCGCCAGCCCCGCCCAGCCCGAGGACGATTCGGGCGCGGTTGCGGCCTCGGGTGCGTCGCCCCGCCGGCGGCGCCAGAGCCCGCCAGGGGATGCCGCCAACGGCGCCGCTTCGCCGAATGGCATCGGAACCGATTCCGGCGAGCTGGTGGTGGCCACGCTCGCGTCGCCCCGCCGGCGGCGCCAGAGCGCGCCCTCCACTTCTCCCAACGGAACCACCCCGGTCGATGGCGACGGCCCCGATTCCGGCGAGTTGATGGTGGCCGTGGTTGCGGTCCCCCGGCGGCGACGCAGCAGCGCGACGTCCAGTGCCGTTAAGGGAACCGCTCCGGCCGGTGACATCATCCCCGACGCCATGGCCAAGGCGCCAAAGTTGGCCGGGCGGGGTTCTCCGGCGATGCCCGCCGCGATCCCGGCCGCGAACTCCGCCCCCACCACCCAGGCAGGCCCCGGTGTCGAAGACATTGGCCTGGCCGACCTCTCGTCACCGAGGCGGCGCAAGGCGCCCGTGAGTCCTCTCTCTGAGCCCAAGGTGACCGGCGATCTGGTAACCGGCTGACCGGGTCCGTGACGGCGCCCCGCCGGTCCCACCCCGAGAGGCGACGTTCGCCAGCGGTCGCGACGGCCAACCGGTTCGCTAGGTCTCTACTGTGTGGGCTGGGGCCTCAGGCGGGGCAGGCCAATCCCTGTCCGCGCAGGTAGAGGAGTGCTCTGCGCGCGTTCTGGGCGGGCTCCTCGGCTGCCTCCTCCCCCTCTCCCAGGATTGATTCCTGCTCAATCACATACCAGCCCCGGTAGTTGCGCCGACGCAGCACCCTGAGCAGGTCATCGATTCGCTGCGAACCCTCACCCGGAGGGCGGAACACGCCCTCCAGGACGGCTTCACGCAGCCCGATCTGGCGCGCCCGGAGGCGGCCGGCGATGAGCGCGTCGACATCCTTCAAATGGACGTGTGTGATCCGATCGGCACACGTCTCGGCGAAATCGACGGGGTCGATACCGAGCAGGGCCAGCTGGCCGACATCGAGGCAAAAGCCTGCCGTGGTGTGGACCAGGATCTGTTCAATGGCCTCGGCCGACTCAAGGATTCCCCCGAACTGGGGATGGATGGCAAGGCGCATCAGGTGCCGCCGGGCGATCGACTCGGCCACACCGACCGAGTGCAGAAGCAGCGCCCATCCCTGCGGATCAAGGTCCTTGTCGCCACCCGGGGTGCGCGCACAGAGCACACTCAGAATCAGCGTCTCGGCCCCCATCCGGTGAAGACGGCGGGCTTCGAGATCAAGCGCGGGTAGTTCCAGGTGCCTTATTTCGGGGTCGTGCAGGACGGCACAGACCTGACCCGCCACCACGTGGGTGCCGCGGGGTGCCGACAGGTATCCCGGTCGACCCGCCTCGAGATGGGGAAGACCAAGCTCCCGGCTCTGCTGGACGAACACCGACGCCGGGATTTCCGGCCCCCAGGCAGGCAGGTCGGACACCCCAAAGTGGAGTGGGGAGAGAGCGATTTTGGCTTGGTTCAGCGGACTTGCCCACCGCCGCCAATGGGGCGGTCAATCACGGTCATACCTTAGCGCGAGTGGACACCCAGCGAAGGGGCGGAAATCCGTGCCCGGACGCGGACCCGCCCGCTTCGGCGATCAGCCGCCACGCCCGCTTCGGCGCCGAGGTTGGCCACCTCCGCGCCCCGCCTCGGCTCCGTCAGGGCCGATTTGGAACTGGACCGCGGCCACATCCCGCCCCCACCGGCCACACAATCGCTGACGGTCAGCGGGGGTGGCGTCGAATGCCGCCCACCACCTGGCCACCCGCACGGGTCCGGGACTGAGGTTTAGGGTGCGCCGCCAGGGCTCCGAACTGGGGGCATTCCGAGACCTCGGGCGGGTCTTTCGAAACCAGTCCCGCTACCCAATTCCAGCTCCGCCCACGCCCGACCATCGACGGCGGGGCTTTCGGCGCCGTTTTCCGTACCGCGCTGGCCCTGGGGACAGGGCGTGCAAATTGTCGGCTATGGGCGGGGCTCGGCGAAACCCGCCCCTGTCAAGCCGGCCGGTGCATCCGCGCTACGGCTTACTTACCCGATCCCTCTGGCTCGGGCTCGTGGTGACGGCCCGGGGCGGCCGCATTTGGGGCCTGCATCGAAACGTTCCCGTTGAGGGTCGCGCCGTCCTCGATGGCGAGCCGCGCCACCTTGACGTCTCCACTCACCATCCCCGAACCGGCCAGCAGCAGCTTCTCCCGAGCCACCACTCCACCGCTCAGATTGCCGCGAACCTGCACGTTGCGGCCTTCGATCGTTGCTTTGACGGTTGCCTGGTTCTCCACCGTCACGTCCCCGGTGGCGTTGAGCTCGCCTTCCAGCGTCCCCAGGATCCGCACATCGCCTTCAACCGTCAGCTTGCCAACCAGTACGTCTCGAGGGCCCAAGGTCACCGCCGGGCTGGTCACGCTCGGGCTGGTCACGCTGATCGGCTCATTACGATGACGCGCGCCACGCGGCTGCGTGACCTCTTCCGTGGTCACTTCTGTTTCCATGTTTCACCCTTCCCATTCCATGCTGGTCCCGGGCGGTCACCAGCCCGAAGTAGCATCTTAACCGGAGAACCAGGGAGTTGAAGCCAACGACTGCAGCCGGCCTGGTCGAGGCCAACACCCTGTTCTTTGACTCCATTGCTCCTGATTACGACGATTGGGCGGGGGGCCTGCACCGCCGTGTCGCGGCTCGCCTAGTGGAGTTGGTTTCGCCCCGGCCGGGGCTGCAGGCGCTGGACGTGGGCTGTGGCACCGGTCTGCTAACCAACAGCATTGCCCGCCACCTGACCGCGACCGGCCTGGTCATCGGCCTCGACGCCTCCGAGGGAATGCTGGAGCAGGCACGACGCGGTGCGCTTGCTAACACCTGGTTCGTGCGCCAGTCGGCCGACCACCCACTCCCGTTCAAGGACGCATCGTTCGACCTCGTCACCTTCAGTGATTCCCTGGGCTATCTGCTTGATCCCGAATTGGCCCTGCAGGAGGCCTCGCGGGTGCTGCGGGGTGGAGGCCAGTTGGGCTTGGCGATGCCCATTCATACGCTGGCCACGGTGGCCCAGGCCGAGTTCGTGCGCATCTTGGAGGAGCTGACCGCAACTCATCCCATGGTGATGCCGCGCCCACCCCACGATCGCACCCGGCTGGGCGAGAAACAGGTCATCGCGCACCTTCTTTCCCGGTCGGGATTCGAATCCATCGTCACCACCACCATGGTGACCGGCGAGCGCATGGCCTCGGCCGCCAGCTGGGTGAGCCTCATGGCCGGACTCGCCCCCCGGTCCCATGCCCTGCTCACCACCCTGGGCCCGGCCATGCGGCGGCAATTGGAGACCTGGGTCGACACCGAGATGCTCAAGTTGGGCGAGGAGGCCTTCCACTACCACGAGGCGTTCACGTTCGCGCTGGCCTCGCGATCGCGGCCCTAGGAGGCCCCGACGCTCCCGCGGCGATTGCCCGGTGAGCCGCGCGTGAGCCGGGTTGGAGCGCGCTCTCTGGCCGCGGCCTGGGGAGCGCTGGTGGCGCGGCGGGCGTGGTATTTCCTGGGCGCCTGGGTGCTGGCGGTGGCCGTCGCCGCCGTTTTCGCGCCCACCACCTCCCGGCACCTGTCCGCGGCCGGATTCGAGACCGACACCCCAGCCACCCGTGCTGCAGCCCTACTCCGTCAACAGTTCCCGGGCCGCCAGGCGCCCGTTCTGTTTGTCGTATTCACCGCCCACGTGCCACTCAGCGACCCGGCCTATCAGGCCCAGATCAGCGCCTACCGCACTGATCTGGCCCGCCTCGGGGAACCCTTCGGGGCCACCGTCAGCGGCCCTCTGGCCGGCCCCGACCAGCGCAGCGCGGCGCTGCTGATGGAATCGAGCGCCCCCCCGGGCGGATTCATCGGCGTCGCCGACCGCATCATCACCATCCATCACCCGGGCCCTGCCTCCGCTCTCGTTGGGGGCGGAGCTGCCGTCTACGACTCCTTTATCTCCGATTCCGAATCTGACCTGTCCCAGTCCGAGCGGGTCTCGCTGCCCATCGCGTTGGCGCTGCTGCTGGTCGTCTTCGGAGGCGTCGTCGCGGCCCTCCTTCCAGTCTTGACGGGCCTGGCCACGGTAACCGTCGCGGTGGCCCTGCTCGGGGCTCTGGCCCGCGTTCACGAGGTCTCCATCTTCGCCCTCAACATCAGCTCGGTGGTGGGTATCGGACTCGGAATCGACTACTCCCTGCTCGTGGTCAACCGCTTCCGGGAGGAGCTTCGGGCCGGCCAGGAGCCCGAAGCAGCGGTGGCCGCCACCATGTCGACGGCGGGACTGTCCACCCTGGTGTCGGGGGGGACGGTGGCGATCGGGTTCGGCTCGCTTTCGCTATCCCGCCTCAACGTGCTCTGGTCGATGGGTGTCGGCGGTGCCATGGTGGTTGGCCTCTCGGTCCTGGCCTCGCTGACCCTGATCCCTGCGCTACTGGCAGTGTTCGGGCCCCGCGTGGACAAGCTGGCGCTGCCCTTCCTGCGAGACCGCGACACCCGTCCCTTCTGGCACGGGCTGGCTTCCCGCGTCATGCGCCGTCCGCTGCTCTACATCCTTCTCGTCATGGCCGTGATCGGGGTTCTGATCTCGCCCGCCCACGGGCTCCGTTTGGGGGTGGTGGGCCCCGAGTCTCTCCCTCCCCAGGATCCTGCCGCTCGCGCCGCCGTGCTGGCTCATTCCCAACTCAACCTGCCCAGCCGTTCCCCCATCGTCGTGGTTGCCAGCGGCGTCACCGACCTGGCCACCGCCAACCACATCGAGAATCAGCTCCAGGCCGTGGCCGGAGGCCAGAATGTGATCGGACCGGCCGAGGCCGGGCCCGAGTTGGCGCGATTCTTCAGGCCCGGCTTCGCCGTCTTTGAGGTGACCCAGCCGGGGGCCGACAACGATAGCTCCACGCACGCCCTCTTGAACCGGCTCCGCTCCATCGCCTGGCCCCGCGGCGTGAGCGTTCTGCTGGGGGGCGAGGCGGCCGGCTATCAGGACTTCCTCTCCGTGCTGCTGGGGGATCTGCCGCGCATTCTGGCCACGGTCCTGGTCCTCACCTTCGTCCTTCTCGGTCTGGCCTTCAGGTCGCTGCTGCTGCCGCTCAAGGCGGTGTTGATGAATCTGCTCTCGGTGGGCGCGGCGATGGGGGTCCTGACCTGGATATTCCAGCAGGGCCATCTTTCCGAACAGCTCAACTTTCAGGCCGTGGGGTTCGTCGACTCGACCACTCCGGTGCTGATTTTTGCTGCCCTCTTTGGCCTCTCGATGGACTACGAGGTCTTTCTCTTGAGCCGGATCCGTGAAGAATGGCTGGGCGGCCGCTCCAACGCCGATGCGGTCGCCGCCGGACTGGAGCGCACCGGACAGATCATCACCTCGGCGGCCCTGATCCTGGTGGTGGTGGCGGGCACCCTGGCGCTGAGCCATCTGGCCATCAACAAGAGCATCGGCGTGACCATCGCCATCGCCGTGCTGCTCGACGCCACCCTCATCCGGCTGGTGCTGGTTCCGGCGACGATGCGCGTGTTGGGCGATCGCAACTGGTGGCCCGCCCGGCGAACCTGGGCAGCGCCGGCGCAGGATGAACAAGCCCGGCTATGAGTCCCCAGCATTTGATTCGCGCGGCTCGGACCGAGGATGCCGGCGTCCTGGCCAGGGTCCATGTCGCCACCTGGCGCTCCAGTTATGGCGGGCTCATCCCCCAGGCCTACCTGGACAGGCTGGACGTGGCCGACCTGGAGTCGCGCTGGCGATCCCGGCTCAGCCTCGGCGGAGAGACGGAGCTGGCCGTGGTAGAGGTGGACGGCGAAGTGGTGGGGTATGCCTCCGGAGGCCCCGAGAGGGAGCGCGACCCAAGCTATGAGGGCGAACTCTACGGCCTCTACCTGCTTCCCGCCTGGCAGCGGCAGGGCATCGGCCGCGCCCTGGTGGCCCACGTGGCGGGACGTCTAATGGGGGCCGGAATGCGTTCCATGCTGGTCTGGGTGCTGGCTGCCAACGCACCCGCCCGGGGCTTCTATGAGCACCTGGGAGGGGCGTTCCTGAGGGAGCACGGTCTCGATTTGGATGAGTTCACGGTGCGCGAGGTGGCCTACGGATGGGGCTGGCAGGGCATGGCCGGTCTCGGCCTCTGAGGGTGGATCAGATCGAGAACCGGAAGCGATTGTCGCAGCTGCGGTGGGAGATGGTCGGGCCCGATCGGTGGCCGGCCGCCATGCACCTGGCGCTGGACGAGGTCCTGCTCGATCGGGTGGCGGGCGGGTTTCGGGGTCCAACCCTGCGTTGGTGGGAGTGGACCGAGCCCGCCCTCATCATCGGCTCCCATCAGGTACTGGCCAACGAGGTGGACTCGGACAAGCAGACGGAGTTGGGCCTGGCGGTCGCCCGCCGGATGAGTGGCGGAGGGACGATGGTGGTCATTCCCGAAGGCTCCATCACCTACTCCATCTACGCTCCCGAGGAACTGGTCGAAGGTCTCTCGCTGGTCGATTCCTATGCGCTCCTCGACTCCTGGGTGGTGGAGGCGCTGCAGGCCATCGGGGTGCCCGCCGCCTACCGTCCCATCAATGACCTGGTCGATCCCCACGGAAAGATGGGAGGTGCCGCCCAGGCGCGGCGCCGAGGGGCGATTCTGCACCACACCACAATCGCGTGGGCAATCGACCCGGAGTTGGTTCCCCGCCTGATCCGAATCGGCCGGCCCTCACTCTCCAGCCGCGGTGTACGCAGCGCCGAAAAGGTCGTCTCGCCCCTCTCCCGGCACACCGACCTCAGCCGGGAGGAGATGGTCCGACACCTGGCGGACTGGTTTCGCAGGTTGACCGATGCCGACTCCGGCAGCCTAGGCGGCGATGAGATCCAGGCCGCCGCAGTGCTCGCCAAGGAGAAGTACGAGGCGCCGGACTGGCTACACCGCTTCGAGTGAACCACCCCGCCCCCGGCTGTGTTTGATGGCGGTTGCCCGTCAGGTCAGAACCGCGTCTCCGCAATCAGCACCAGCCGGCCCTCCCGGTCCGTCACCGGCATGCAGAATTGGAAGCGGTCGGGGGTCAGCGAGAGGTCCAGATCGGAGGCCGGGAAACCGGCCGTGAGGCCCCTCGCCAGCTCCTGGCAGCGTTCGCCGGAGCGCAACCGAAGCAGGCTGCCGGCAAGGTCGAAGCTAGTTCCCAAGAGCAGGGCGGCGAGGTACTCGGCGCAGACGAAATCCTCCTCGTCCCGGCCGGGCCGGCCCGACGCCACCAACGTCACCAGGGGCGGATTCTCCTTGGCGATGGCACGAGCCGTGGCAGCAGCCACCACCAGGCTGGCGGCGTAGAGCTGGGATGCGGCGCGGGCGGCCAGAACGGCCTGGGTCCCCGCGCTGGTGCGCTGAATCAGGCTGTGTCCCCTCACTTCTGCCGCCAGCACCTGGGTGGGCGAGTTGGAGATGGCAATACCGGGGACGGGTAGTCCGTCCACCTCGGCCGAGATGATCGAGGCCGGGGTCCGTTCCTGAAGCTCAAGGGCGTCGGCGACCTCGCCCACCAACCAGCATTCACTAGCGCCCTGGGCGAGCGCGTAGGCGCTGACCGTGAAAGCGCGGAGCACGTCGATGATCACTACCACGCCGCTCGCGCGGGAGGCCCCGTCGATTCCCGAAGTGTGCTCAACGCGCATTCTGCTCAATTTTGAAACCTCGCTCGGGGCTGCCGCTCTGCCCGTCGGAGCCCGCGACTCAAGGGCTGGCGGTCGCGGGCCCGGATAATTGATCGCGTGGATCACCGGGCCATCGGATGGGAGCAGATTGGCGATTGCGGCGCCATGCGCGTGGTGGGCCTGCGCTTGGGCGCCGGTCAGCGGGTGCCCCCGCACCGCAACGCCCTACCCCTGGCCCTGATCGTGACCGAGGGGCTCTTGCGCTACGGAGATGGGGATGACTCCGGGACCGCCCGCCCAGGGGAACTGGTCCTGATCAACCCCGGAGAGCGACACAGCTACTGGGCGGAGGTGGAAACCTCCGCCTACATGGTCTTCGCGGGCCTGCCCGGAGTGCGCGCCCGGACCTGGAACCTGCGCCTCAACGGCTAGACCGGTCTAACCCTGGTCTAACCGGTGGTGGCCAGATTCCAGCGCTGGACGCAGGGGCCCTGAAGGGCCGACTCGAGCACGCAGATCGAGGCTGGATCCAGGGTCAGCCGGCTGGCAAGTGGCGCACCCAGGCCAGTCCAAACGCCGGCCAGCGCGCGCAGGAAGTGACCGTGCGAAAAGACCAGCAAGCGGCCCTCGGTGGGCACCTGCTCCAGAAACTGGCGGGCCCGATCCATCACCTGGCCGGGCGACTCCCCTCCCGGTCCGCCCGAAGCGAAGACCTCCCAGTCCGGATCCCGACCATGGATCTCATCGCTGGTCAGCCCCTCGTACGCTCCGTAGTCGAACTCGCGTAGAAGTGGGCTGGGGAGAGCGTCCGGGAATCCCGCCAGCTGGGCGGTGCGCATGGCCCGCTGGCGATCCGAGCTGAAGATCGCGGTGAAGTCCACCGCGCCCAGTGGGCGGCTCAGCGCTTGGGCCTGGCGCTCACCGCGGGACAGTAGCGGCAGGTCGGTGAGGCCCGTGTGGCGGCCGCTCTCAGACCACTCGGTCGCGCCGTGGCGGACCAGCCACAGCTCTAGCGTCCCAGCAGCTCCGGGCGGCCCAATCGCGCCGAGCGGCTGACCGCCTCGATCGCAGCTCCGGCCCGCAAGCGCTGGGTGGGGTGAATCGAAACGATGCCCGCCCGAGCCCGGCATTCGAGCCCCAGCAGCGAGCTGTTGACCGCATCAAGTATTCGGGTGGCGGCGTGCGCGGTGCCAGACATATCGGTGTCGGGTAGAAGGATCAGGAGCTGCACCGGTTCCCGGTTCAGGACCCCGGGCGTGTCCACCTCCCGGATGGAGCCCGCGACGGCGGCGGCGATCACCTTGAGCACGTCCGGATGCTGCTGCCCGTCGGGGGGGGAATCCGATCCGACCGGCTCAACCAGCATCAAGCCCAGCGGCCGCCCGTAGCGGTGGGCGCGCGCCAGTTCGTCCTCCAACACCGGCCGAATGAAGCGGTCGTTGAAGAGTCCGGTGGCGCGGTCCACGATGTGCAGCGGCTGCGAGTCGGGGTCGTCGAGGCGGATTCCGCAGTGGTTGCAGAAGGTCGAACCGGTCGGCGCCGCCAGTCCACACGCTGGGCAGACGACTACTTCAATGGTCTTGCGTCGCAACACGTCGCCCAGAGGCATCGTTGACAGGTTATCAGCGCGTGCATCGGGGCCAGGCCGGGAGAATCTCCCCGAGGCCCCGAGCTAACCCGCGAACGAGGCCGCTCGGGCCAGCTCTGCGCTCGCCCCCGGGGCTACCCAAGCCTCGGCCCAGCAATCGACCGCGGCCAGGATCGGTTCCAACGCCCGACCGCGCTCGGTCAGCCGGTAACTGACTCGGACGGGCGGGCCTGGATCGACCAGCCGCTCCACCAGGCCCTCGCCCTCGAGTTCCCGCAGGCGCTCGGTGAGCACGCGATCTGAGATACCGGGGATCCCGGTGAGGAGCTGGTTGAAGCGCACTGGGGAGCTCATCAGGGCCCTCAGTACGGCTCCTGACCACCTCTTGCCGATCAGTTCCATGGCCCTCTGAAAGGGCGCGCTGTAGGACAGATTTGGGGTGGCCACGGCGGATAATTCTATGCGCCGGACGTCCGTTCTTCCACCACTTGATTGCGCATTTCACCGACATTTTCGACTCGCGTGATCATTGTTTGGCCGGGCTCGAGCCAGACCTGTGGATTTCGTCCCTTGCCCACCCCCGCCGGAGTCCCGGTGGCGATCACGTCTCCCGGCTCCAGGGTGGTGAATTCACTGATGTAGGCGATGAGTTGGGGAATCGACCAGAGCAGCAGGCTGGTGTTGGCAGCCTGCCGCACCTCCTCGGTCCCGTCTGCCAGAATCACGATGCACGAGACATCCAGGTTGCCCGGCTCGGGGACCTCGTCCTTGCTCACGATGAGGGGGCCAAAGGGACCTGATCCGTCGAAATTCTTGCCTGGGGTCCACTGTGGGGTGTGATCCTGGTAGTCGCGAATGCTGATGTCGTTAAAGGCGCAGTAGCCGAACACGTGGTCCATCGCCTGATCCTCAGGGATGTACCGCCCGCGCCGGCCGATCACCACCGCCAACTCTGCCTCCCAGTCCATCTGGACTGAGACCCGAGGCCGGTAGATGGGTGCGAAGGGAGCGCATAGGCTGGTCCGAAAGCGCGCGAATATGACTGGCTTGCCGGCCATCGAGGCACCCTTTATCTCCTCGATGTGGGCCGCGAAGTTGCGGCCGATGGCAAGCACCTTGCCCGGGTCGGGGATCGGAGTGAGCAGCTTGGAGGGCTCGTAGGGGTGCGCCCTCGGAGACCGTTCAATGGCCTGGGCGATGGCGGCTGGTCCCGCCTGGATCAGCTCGCGGACGGAGCCATCGAGCTCCAGCAGGGCACCATTTTGAAGCGCCACTGCGCGGACGCCGTCGGCGGTGGCGAGAGTTCCAATGCGCATGCCGGATAGCGTAACCGGATTCGCTCGGACCTTCGGCGGGGCGCCTCAGCTGCCCAGATAGGTGAGCAAGAGATCGGTGCCATAGCCAGCGAAGAAGCCGCAGAGCAGGCCCAGCGCGAGGGCGGAAGGCGTGTCCATGCGGCGGCAGACGGCCAGCATTTCGTTGATCACGTAGATCACCGCCCCTGCGGCCAGGGCCAGAAAGAGCACGAACGTCCAGGTCGAAACGATGTTGAATCCGACCACCGTCCCGATCAGCGTCGGCCCTCCCCCGATCATTCCGGCCATGAGCAGGAATCTCCAGCTGGGGACCTGTTCGCCGGAGGCCAGCGGGGCGGCGATACCGAAGCCCTCGGTGATGTTGTGCAGTCCGAATCCGATCACCAGCACCGCGGTGAAGGACAGAAGACCGGCGCTGAAGGACTGCCCGATGGCCAGCCCCTCGCTGAAGTTGTGTAACCCCAGGCCGATGGCGATCATGAGCGCCAGGGAGCGGGGATTGGGGGCGGTCCGGATCGCAACGGCGATGGCCGCGCCGGGGCCCGGGCGAGCCTGGCGTCGCAGGCGATTCATCACCGCCTGGTTGACCAGGGTCAGGGCAACCAGCCCGGTCGCCAACCCGAGCAGGAAAAGAGCGACCAAGGTGGCCAAGACCCTGACTTCGGCAGGGCCCTGGTGAAGCCGACCGAGGGCGGCGTCGATAGGCTGATTGGCCTTGCTCAGGATGTCCCAGAGCAGAAACAGGAGCACACCCGTGGCGAGAGCGTTGAGGAAACCCTGAACTCGCGGCGTGAGGCCACGCAGGCGCGCCACCGGGAGCCCGAGGAAAATTGAAAACCCCGCCGCCGCCCCGATGGCGGCGATCGCCGCCTGGCTCATCCGCTCCCCAGCGCGGACGGCAGACGCCCTTTCATGGGTCTCAGATTAGCACGGGCTAATTTGCTCACGTCAGGAGCACCCTGGGGCTGATCATCCAGCGCTCTCGAGCTGCCTGGCCTGCCGATCACCGAATCCGGACGCGCTCTCGCAACCCCGGTGCGACGCGCTCGATTCTTGCGGGCGACGGAGCGCCGAGGAGGCCTACTCCGCGGCGGTCTCGGGGCTGGCCGTGAGCAGGCCCGGGAGCAGCTGCCGTCCGCCGCTCCTTCCCACCGTGCAGACAAAGCACAGGTAGGCGGCGAGGGTGAAGACGACACCCGTAAGTGCAGCGTGGAGAAGCTCACCGAAGAGATCGAAGTGGCTCATGACGAGAATCGCCCCGGCCACTCCTTGGGCACATATCGCGGCCACCAGCCACGAGGCCCCGCGCACCAAGTCGTTCTGGCGCGGTATCGCCCGACGGGCCCCGAGCAGGAGCCCCACGGCCACCACCAGCACCAGTACCGCGGCCGATCGATGAGCCCAATCGAGCAGGACCGGGAGTGTCCCCATTCTCACCCCGCTCGTGCATCCCGGCCAGCTGGTACACGCCGCCGCCGCTCCCGTGTGGCGGATGTAAGCCCCGCTGTAGACGAGGACGTAGACGTAGGCCGCCGTTCCCCACACCGCCCAGCGCAGGCCCGGTTCGATCGAATCCGCCACCGGTTGCCGTTTCGGCCGGCGCACGTAGATCGCCGTCAGGACAGTCGTGGCCAGGGCGATCAACGAGATCCCAAAATGCAGCGCCAAGACCACCGGCTGCTCCGGCCATTTCACCGCCGCCGCCCCCATGCCCGCCTGAAGAAAGAGCGCCCCGACCATCAGCCCCACCAGCACCAGTACGGCCCGCCGTTGGCGCCAGAGCAGGAGCGCCAACGCCGCCAGGGCCAGTATCAGCACGCTCTCGATCGCTGTCACGGCGCGGTGGCTGAACTCTATGAAGGTGTTCACCGCGAACTGCGGAATGAGCTGGCCACGACACAGCGGCCAGTCCCTGCCGCAACCCTGGGCGGAGCCCGTGGATGTCACTGTGGAGCCCATGACGAGCACCACGAACATGCCCACCGCGGCCAGCGTCCCGATCACCGCTGCGGTCTTCTCCAGATCCGCCCGGCGCAAATCCAGCATCCACTTCAGGTTAGCCTCCTGGCCCCTTCGGGGATGGCCGCGCCGCGCCCCTGCGCCCAAATTCAGAGCTCCGTGGGGATCCGGCCGGGGTTACCCTCCTAGAGGTTTGGGGGCTGGGTTGCGGAGGTGGGGACGTGGTTGATCGAGCGACGCCGAGAATGCACCCTCCGCTCGCCTGGCCCTACGTCCTGCTGCTGGCGCTGCTGCTGGTGGTCGTGTTTTTGGCCGTCCAGATGGGCACAGTGGGACTGGCCGCCGAGAAGTTGGGGCTCAGCCCGCAACTGGCGCTTGGCTTTCTGCTCGCCTCCATCGTGGGCAGCACGATCAACATTCCCATCGGCCAGATCCCGGCTCACGGGCCGCTTGAGCCGGCGGGCGTGGTCCGGCATCTGGGCGTGGGCTACCTGATCCCGCACCGGCGCCTGCCGGGCACGACGTTGCTGGCCGTGAATGTGGGAGGGGCGGTGGTCCCCAGCCTGCTGGCCATCTACCTGCTGGTGCACGACAACCTGGGCTCCGGCACCTTCCTGGCCGTGGCGGCGGTGGTCCTCTACGTCCACATCGCGGCACGTCCCGTGCAGGGGATCGGAATCGTGGTGCCGGGCATTTTCCCGCCCCTGGTCGCCGCTGGCGCCGCCATTCTGCTGGGCGGACCTCACGTCGCCGCGGTGGCCTACGTGGGGGGCGTGACCGGATGCCTAATCGGCGCCGACCTGATGAACCTGGGCCGGCTCCCGGGAGTTGGGGCGCCGGTCGCGTCGATCGGCGGCGCCGGCACTTTTGACGGCATCTTTCTGACCGGGCTGATGGCGGTGCTGATCGCCAGCTTCCTCCGCTGACCTGGTGCCGATGGACCCGAGTGCCCCCCCTCGGGACGCGCTGGGGTGAATGCCCGCCGGGCGCCCTCGCTGTCGGCCTGGGTGTGCGGCCGCTCGAACCAGGTGGGACCTGGGGTGGAAGGAATGCCTTGCCCCCCAGGCGGGTTGATGGACTTGCAATGATGGCTGTCACGCCGCAGCGCTCGGGCGGCCGGCAGCGGTTGGACCGCCGCTGCTCAACGTCGTCCCCGGACTCCGGGACGGGGGGCCCATTGGCGACCCGTCAGGGCGCATGATGAATCAACCGACCGCGGGATCGGGCAGCCTGGGCCTGATCTCCCGGTTTGTCCCTGCCCAGGCCACCGGCCTGCCGGCACTCCTGCTTCTGCATGGGACCGGAGGTGACGAATCCGACCTGCTGCCCTTGGGCACCGAACTGCTCCCGAATGCGGCCCTGATCAGCCCCCGGGGGGCGGTCCTGGAAGGCGGTATGCCGCGCTTTTTTAAGCGCCTCTCGCCGGGCGTGTTTGATCTCGAGGACCTGGCCCTGCGGAGCGCGCAGCTGGCGGAATTCATCGTCCAGGCACGCCTCCAGCTCCACATTGTCCAGCCCCTGGTGGCGGTCGGCCTCTCGAACGGAGCCAACATCGCCGCCGATCTGCTGCTCAACCACCCCGGCGCCCTGGATGGAGCGATTCTGTTTCGGGCCCTGGTCGCGCGGGAGCCGGCGGCGGATCGGGCGGTGGCCGGAGTGCCGGTACTGATCGCGGCCGGCAGCGACGATCCGATCGTCAGCACCGCCCAGGTGGAGCAGCTGGAGAGGCTGCTGGCCGCCCATGGGCACCGGGTTGAGGTCCATTGGAGTCGGGCCGGGCACGGCCTGACCCGAGACGATTTGGCGTCGGCCCAAGCCTGGCTTCGGGGCCTCCAATGGGATCTCGGCTCGGACGGATAGGAGGAGCCATGAAGGATCAGATCGCCGGTATTCATCACGTCACGGCGGTGACCGGCGCGGCCGGTCAGAACGTCCGGTTCTACACCGAGGTCCTGGGTCTGCGTCTGGTCAAGAAGACGGTGAACCAGGACGATGTATCGGCGTATCACCTCTTCTATGGCGATGCCGTCGGAACCCCCGGGACCGAACTCACCTTCTTTGACTGGCCACAGAGCCCGGCTGCCCGGCCCGGTGCCACCACCATCGCGCCGATCGCGCTGAGCGTGGCCGACGAGCATGGCCTGAATTGGTGGTCGGACCGCTTCCGGTCCCTCGGGGTTCGCTCGGGTCCGGCGAAAGAGGAGGACGGGCACCTCCGCTTGCCGTTTCTGGACCCAGAGGGTCAGCGCTTGGAGCTGGTGGCTGACGGCAGCGCGATCGAGACCGTTGGCTGGGAGCAGAGCACAGTACCGGAAGCGGTCTCGATCAGGGGATTCAACGACGTCACCGTGACCTCCGCCCAGCCCGAGATGACCCTTCGGATGCTCGCCGAGGTGATGGGCTTCGAGATCACTTCGGAGCGGGAACTACCCGATGGCGGCGGGCAGATCACCGTATTCGGAACCGGACGCGGAGGGGCCGGCAGCCGGGTTAGGGTGGTCTCCCCCGGTGGGGTCGAGGTCGGCGCAGTCGGAATCGGTGGCGTGCACCACGTTGCCTTCAGGGCCGCCGACGACGACGAGCAGGGGCGATGGCGAACCCACCTGCTGGCGGCCGGACTCCGGGTCACCCCCGTCATCGACCGCTACTACTTTCACTCCATCTATTTCCGCGAGCCGGGGGGCGCACTTTTCGAGATCGCCACCGATGGTCCCGGCTTCACCGCTGACGAGGACGAGGCTCAGCTCGGGACCCACCTCGCCCTGCCACCGTTCCTGGAACCGGAGCGGGCGCGGATCGAGGCTGGGCTGCAGCCCATCTCCATCTGATCCGCTGCGCCGCCAACCAGCGAGGTTCGCCCTGGTTGGAAGATCAGCTCGAGGTGGGCACGAGCAGCCGACCCAGTCCAAGCCCGGCGGCCACATGTCAAATCCCGACGAAGCGAAGCGTGGTGCCGACGCTGCTGGGGATGTAGGCGGCTGGAAGCTCCGAGGCCAGCATATTCACCGCCCTCCAGCCGGTACAGTGCCCCGGCACCAGGTGATCAAGCTCGAGCTTGATCAGTTCCCGAACCGAACGCGCGACCAGGGGCGCCATGACCGCGCCGCTCAGGTGGCAGCCGCCGACAAAGGCGTGAAGTCGATCGATCCCGCCCAGCCGCCGGGCATTGAGGAGCACGTTGATCACCCCGGCATGGCTGCAGGCGGACATCACCACCAGGCCTCGGCCCCTGAGGTTGACGATCAGGCCCTGGTCGTCCCAGACCATGAAATCGGGCTCCCAACTCTTCCCACTACGACGGTACTGACCAGGGAGGCCGGGTTCAAAATCGGTCACCCGTTCCACCCCTCCAGTGACCATGATCCGCCCATCCAAGAGCATGGTCGGTCCTCGCTCCTCCAGCAGTTGAACTCCTTCCCGATCGAGGTCCATTCGGCTGGGAGGGGGAGCCGGGTATTCGGTCCCGTCCGGAAGGACCAGCTTTCGGTCCGACCAGGCGTCGGGGTGCAGCAGCAGCGGCAGTCCGCGGCGGCCGACCCTGGCGATCACTCCCAGCAATCCGCCGTGGTGGTCGGCGTGTCCGTGGCTGAGAACGATGGCACGCAGCCGGCCAACCCCCATTCCGAGCACATCCAGGTTGTGCAGGACGGTGTCCTTGGCCAGCCCAGCATCGTACAGGATGCTCTCGCGGTAGCCATCGCTGTGCACCGTTACGAGCAGCGAGTAGCCGTGTTCGGCTCGGAAGAACTCCGGACCAGCGAGACTGGTTCTGGGCCTCACGGCGAGATCGTCGGAGGCCAGGAGATTGTCGTGAACGTTGTCCACCAGGATCGTTATCTCGACCGCGTCAACAGTGGCGAGTTGCGGCATCGAGGGGCAGTCTACAATCGCTTGCCCAGGCGGTCCAGGTGGGCGGTTGCATCCAGCCCGCCATCTATCGACGAGCGGCCGGTCGAGACCTCGGGCGAGGTTGTGATCCTGCAGCGTAACCGAGAACGCATAGCGGGTTTGTAGACACTCCTCGGCGTCCGAGCTCCGCCACCGCCCTCAGTCGGAAACGGCGCCGGCTAGAGGAAATCGACCACTCAGGAGTGGTCTGATGCTGCGTTTGGGGTGGGGGGAAGCCAACGGCTACATTTGGCTTCCCCCGCCGCCGACCGGTGGCGCTTATCTCCTAGTGTCGGCGGTGCTGAGTCCCAGCCCGGCGGCGATGCGCTCACCGAGGCTGGCATCGATATTCCGCCAGTGTCCAAGCGCGCGCTCCTGGACCTGCCTCTGCACCGGCCGCATGTTCGCGACCACGTTGTCGACCAGGTGGTCGCGTTCCGAGTCCGACAGCACCTCGCGGACCAATGTTCCGGCCTGCCCAAAGTCATCGTCGTCGCGGCGAAGCGTGTAGGCACCGCGCACCATCTCTCCGCTGACCGCCCAGGTTCCGTCGTCGCCAAATCGTTCGGGATCTGAGGCGGGACCGCCGAAGCTGTTGGGGGCGTAGACGGGTTGATTGCCGCCGTGACGGAATCGCATGGCGCCGTCCTTGTTGTAGGAGTTCACGTCTGCCAAGGGGCGGTTGATCGGGAGTTGCAAATAGTTGGTTCCAATCCGGTACCGGTGGGCATCCGGATAGCTGAATAGCCGACCGAGCAGCATCTTGTCCGGGCTTGGCCCAATCCCGGGAACCATGTTGGCCGGCTCGAACGCGGACTGCTCCACCTCCGCGAAATAGTTCTCGGGATTGCGGTTCAGGACCAAACGGCCAATGACCTGGGTCGGATAGTCGGAATGGGGCCAGACCTTGGTGAGGTCGAAGGGATTGAATCGATAACTCTCGGCATCGGCGAACGGCATGATCTGCATTTCCACGCGCCACACCGCCTCCTCGCCGCGAGCCATCGATGTGTAGAGGTCGCGGAGATGGTAGTCGGGGTCTTCGGCGACCATGGCCGCCGCCTCCGAGTTGGTGAACGTCTCCACCCCCTGCTCGGTCTTGAAGTGGTATTTGACCCAAAAGCGCTCGCCGCCGGCGTTGATCCACATGAACGTGTGACTTCCATAGCCGTTCATGTGGCGCCAGCTGCGCGGGGTGCCCCGGTCCGTCATGATGAATGTCACCTGGTGCATGGACTCCGGCCGGAGCGACCAGAAATCCCATTGCATGGTGGCGTCACGCAGATTGGTGTCCGGCAGCCGCTTCTGGGAATGTATGAAGTCGGAGAACTTGCTCGGGTCTCGAATGAAGAAGATTGGGGTGTTGTTCCCCACCAGGTCGTAGTTGCCTTCCCGGGTGTAGAACTTGATCGCGAATCCCCTCGGGTCCCGGACGGTGTCAGCGGATCCCAGTTCCCCGGCGACGGTCGAGAAGCGCATAAGCACCGGAGTTCGGCCCCGATCCCGCTGCAGGAAGCCGGCCTTGGTCCACTGGCTGACGTCCGCGGTGGGCTCGAAATACCCGTGGGCGGCGCCACCCTTGGCGTGCACCACTCGTTCGGGCACCCGCTCCCGATTGAACTGAGCCATCTTCTGGATCAGGTAATGGTCCTGAAGGAGGATCGGACCGTCGGGTCCGGCGGTGAGCGAGTCGTTGTCGCTGGGGGCGGCAATTCCCGCATCGGTGGTGGTGATCGGTCCGATTGGCTCAGTCATGACTACCTCGTTCTTCCAATTGAAAGTGACGCCTGGCATGCGGGGCAGCTACCCCAATACGTGATCTCCGGCTTCGTCGATCGAGTACCCGCCCGCCTTGAGCGGATCAATTCCCGATGCGCCAGTTCCACGATTCGATCATAGGCGCTCGCTTGAATCACTCCAGAAGTTTGTCCCGACCCGCCCACACGACCGGCTTGGCGGCGCCAGCGGCGTTCGCGTCCAGCGACAAATTTGCCGGCTTCACCGGGAGCCGGCACCGGGGCTGGTACGCTGTCGCCGGGAGCCGGCGGGATAACGGCGCGGCCGGAAATGGTGGTTGCTGGGAGGTGATTCAGTGCGGGTGACGTGGTTTGGGCAATCTGCCTTTTCTCTCAGCGACGACGATCGCCGCATCTTCATCGATCCCTTCGGCGACATGTCTTCGCAGGCCGCGCGGGGGCGCTTCTGGAAATATCCGGCGATTGCGGGCGTGGAGGCGGATCTGCTTCTGATCACGCACGAGCACGCCGACCATAATGCGGCCGACGTGATCGGTGGAAGCCCGTCCATCATCCGCTCCCGCGCGGGAACCTTCAGGACGCCGCACGGAGCGGTGGAGGGCGTCGCCTCGGAGCACGATCCCGTGGCTGGGACTCGGCGCGGTGCCAACGTCATCCTCATCTTCGAATGCCAGGGACTCAGGGTGTGCCACATGGGCGACTTCGGGCAGAGTTCACTTCGCCCCGAGCAGCGGGACGCGATAGGCCAGGTCGACCTGCTGTTCCTGCCAGTGGGCGGGACGGCGACCATGGACGGCGTCCTCGCGGCGTCCATAGTTGAGGAGCTCCATCCAAGGTGGGCGGTGCCCATGCACTATCGGACTCCCTCGATCAGCTTTCTGGACACCGCGCAGAGCTTCCTGGAGACGGCGAGCAAGGAGACGGTTTCTCTGGCGGGCCCGTCATTCGACCCGACCCAAATTGACGGCGCGGGTGAAACCGTGATTGTGGTGCCAGCCCCGCCGGAGTGATCGGGCGGCGCCCCGCCACTACGCTGCTGGGCTCGAATCCTCCTTGGTCAGCCTCATCAGAAGCCCCGATCAGCCCTCGCTGCGTCCGCGCCGCGTTCAACCTCGCCGACTGGGTGTAGCAGCGGAGTCATGGAGGGCGCCGACGGATCGGACGAAGTCGAAGCGGTCGGAGTGGTCTCCTTGATGATCAGGTGACGAGCTTGATCACGGCCACCACTCCTCCGATGACCACAATCCACTTCAGCGCCGTGGTCGACAGGCGGCGGCCGACCGATGCTCCGATCCATCCGCCCGCGATGCTGGAGGCGGCGAGAATGATCGCCGCGGGCCAGGCGACATGGCCAAAGAAGATAAAGAGGATGGCGGCGACGGCGCTGATGCTTCCGGTGAGAAGCGTCTTGAGGCCATTCAGGCGCACCAGAGAGTCTTCCAACATCACGTTCAGGACGCTGATCATGATCACGCCCATGGCAGCGCCAAAGTAGCCCCCGTAGGTCGCCGTCAGGAACACCGAAACCGGCAGCATCGGCTTCGCCCACCAGGCCTCGGCGTGCTTCTCCAGCGCCTTTGAGAGGCGCGAGCCGGCCAGCATCAGGCCAACGGCGAGCACGATCAGCACCGGTGCGACGCGTTGGAAGATGATGGGAGGCAGGATCAGCAACAGGAAGGCGCCCAGCATCGCCCCCAATAGAGTGGGAATACCCAAACGCACGGCCCGATCCCTCTGTCCGACCAGTTCCCGTCGGTAACCGGCGACCCCACTGAAAAGACCCAAGACCAACCCGACGCGGTTGGTCACGTTGGCCACCACTGGTGAGTACCCCAGCGCGAGAAGGGCGGGGAAGGCGACGAACGATCCGGAGCCGACGATGGCATTGAGTCCCCCGGCAATGATCCCGGCGACGGCCAGCGCCAGAATTTCGGGTACGGTCACTCCTGGCGCGCTCTCATTTCGCGGCGATGTATGAGGCCAAGCTGGCGCTTGACTCGCGCCGTCGCGCCGGTCGAAGGTGAGGCAACCCGATCACATGATCCGCCCGATCAGGGAGGCCTGGGTTATCCGGATATCGAGGGGCTCCACGCGGTTGGCGCCAGCGCACCGGCGTCAGCGTGGGCATCGATGACCACTGGACGGTCGGTGCCGCTTCGGGCCAGATCGAGCGCATCCCGCAGTTCGGCTGGGGTCTCGACGCGTATCCCGAGGCATCCAAGGCTCTCGGCGACCCGGCTTAGATCCAGCTTCTTGAAGGTCCACAGCTTGCGTCCGTCTCCGTGCTCCTCACCGCCATAGGCGGCATTGAAGAGTGGTAATTCCTGGGTCATGGACTCGTTATCGTTGATCACAATCGTCACGTTGATGCCGTAGCGAGCCGCCGTTTCGAGCTCGGCCAGGTGGTAGTAACTGCCTCCATCGCCGGTGAATCCGATAACAAAATCGTCCGGGGCAGCCGCCTTGGCTCCGATTGCAGCGGGGAGACCCCAACCCAGTGAGCCCTCACAGCGGATCAGCCGTTGCCGGGGGCGCGCCATCTCGATAATCTGGCCGGCCCACATGGCCGAATGGCCGGTGTCGCAGACCAGGGTGCCGCCGGGACTCAAGCTGCGAGCGATCTCGCTGCAAATCCGTTCCGGGCGCATGGGACTGGCGTCGGAGCCGATGTTCGACTCAGTCTCCCGCCGCCAATCCTGGACCAGTGCGCGGACCCGGGCGTTCCAAGCCGGCAGCTCCCTGGACGTTACCGCGGCGAGGAGGCGTTCAAGTCCCACCTTGGCGTCGCACTCGACGCCGGCCGCGACGGCTTGGTGGCGACCCAACTGCTGAGGATCAATGTCCATCTGGACGACCCGGGCCGAGGGATGGACCAGGGTCCAATGATTGGTCACCTGTCCGCCCGCTCCGGTCCCCACGAAGAAAACCAGATCGGCCTCGGAGACCACCTTGTTGGCGCATGACCTGGAGTAAAGGCCGACCACGCCCACGGACAGCGGGTCATCCTCGGGCATGCAGCCCTTGGCAGTGAGCGATGTTGCGACCGGCATTGAGAGCTTGCGCGCTAGGGCCACGACCTCCGGCTCGGCCCCGGACGTGGAAACCCCCCCGCCGGCCACAATAACCGGCCGCTCAGATTGTTCCAGAAGCCGGGCCAGTTGCTCGACGGCGGCCCCGCTTGGCTCGGGTCGGTGGGGCGGAACGCTGGCGTAGGCGGGCTCCGCGGACAGATCCAGATCGGCCTGCGCCGCTTCGATGTCCTGACCGAAATGCCCTGCCAGTTCGACGTGAACCGGTCCCGGCCTGCCTGTGGTAGCAACCCGGAACGCGTGGCGCATCGCCTCCGGCAGCTGGTCCAAGGTATCTACGCGAAGGTTGGCCTTTGTCAGAGGCCCGAACATCGCAAAGTCGTCAATCTCCTGGTAAACGTGACGCTGGCTGCGAGCGTGAACCGGGCCTCCGGTGATCGCGATCAGCGGCGTCGCCGCCATCCAGGCATCCTTAAGTCCAGCGGCCAGGTTGGTTGCGCCAATGGCCTGGGCCAGGCAGATACCGGGCCGGCGCGAGATGCGGCTATAGCCATCGGCCATGTAGGCAGCGGACTTTTCACCGTGGGTCATGATTCGGGCGATACCGCTCCCCTCCAGATCGGCCAGGGTCTGGGTGAGCATGGTGGGTACCAGAAAAATGTTGGTCACGCCATAGGCTTTGAATATTTCCGCAAGGTACTTGGCTCCGCTTATTGCCACTGAATCAGACTCCTCTGCTCTGCTGACAGAACCATGTGCTCACTC
>DATKQJ010000026.1:0-36436 GCA_035532785.1 Candidatus Acidiferrales bacterium
ATTGCCCCCACCGGCGAGGTCAGCTTCACCTTTGAGTTGACCACGCCGGCGTGCCCGGTGCGCGACAAGTTCCGCGACCAGGCCGAGCGGCTGGTGGGAGCCCTGCCCGGAGTCACTTCGGTGGCGCTCAAGATGACGTCCAACGTCCGCCCGGCGTTCTTGCGGCCCCAGGCGTCCGACATGCTGCCCGGGGTGCGCCAGACCATCGCCGTCGCGTCGGGTAAGGGTGGCGTCGGCAAATCGACGGTGGCGGTCAACCTGGCCGCCGCCCTGGCCCTGACTGGAGCCAGGGTCGGACTGCTGGACGCCGACATCTACGGTCCGTCGATCCCGGGCATGACCGGCACCAAGAGTGAGCCAGAGATCATCGATGGGAAAATTCAACCCATCGAGGCACACGGGCTAAAACTCATGTCGATCGGCTTTCTGGGCGGCCACGACAAGGCAATGGTCTGGCGCGGCCCCATGGTTTCCCGGGCGATACAGCAGATGATGCAGGACGTCTTCTGGGGTGAGCTCGACTACTTGGTCATCGATCTGCCCCCGGGCACTGGCGATGCGTCCTTGACCCTGGCCCAATCGGTACCCCTCACGGGCGTCGCGATCGTGGCCACCCCGCAAGACATCGCCATGGCCATTGCCCTGAAGGCCCTGCAGATGTTCCAGCAGTTGAACGTGACGCCGCTGGGACTGATCGAGAACATGAGCTACTTCATCTGTCCCGGTTGCAACCAGGAGCACCACATCTTCGGTCACGGAGGAACCGAGCAGGGAGCCGAGCGACTCGGCATCCCCTTCCTGGGCGCGATCCCTTTGGAGGAGCAGATCCGGGCCGAGGCTGACCGGGGGGTGCCCATCGTCCTGGCCCGGCCAGAATCTGCGGGCGCGGCCGCCTTTACGGCGGTGGCCTCCCAGGTGGCCGCCAGGACCTCGATCCAGACGTTCCGGCAATTGCCGGTCCTCAACGTTCGCTGAGCAGCTTCCACCCGGCCGTGGATACCCCCTACCCGATCAGCGTCGATTTGATCCGGGCCGACAACGTGCTTGAGATCCGCTGGCAGGACGGAGCGACCACCCGCCACTCGGGTGAGCAGCTGCGCTGGGCCTGTCCTTGCGCCGAATGTCGCGGAGAGGCGGGCCAACTCGGTCGGCTGGACCGCACCCAGACGCTGGGTTCCCCGGAACTGGTCCTGGCCGAGGTCGGCCTGATCGGACAGTACGCCTTGATGATCACCTTCCAGAGCGGACACGGCACCGGCATCTACACCTTTCCCCGCCTGCGAGACCTGGCCTCGTCCTGAGGGCGGGGGGCGGCCGGCGATGCGATAATGGTCCCGGCCTTGTCTTCCCTCACATCCCTGCTGGCCGGTTTGGATCGAAAGGCCCGGGTCCTGCTGAGCGCGGGGCTGATCGTCGTGGTGGCGGCCGCCGCCAGCGGCGGCCACCTGCTCTATCGGAACCGCAACGCGCCGACGCTGGTCTCACTCAACCTCAAGAGCGGCAGCCGCGAGGTGGCTCTGAACCGCCCCCTTGTGTTCACCTTCTCCCGCCCCGTGGCGGAGAGCCGAGTCCAGGCGGGTCTTCGGATCCAGCCTGACGCCAATGGCGATCTGCATCAGACCGGTCCCGTGGTCTACACCTGGAAGCCATCCGATCCCTGGCACGACCTGACCAGCTACACGGTGAGCATGCGTGCGGGCGAGGATGAATCTGGTCACCAGATCACGTCGAGAACCTGGCGATTCACCACCACCATCGTTCCGCGCGTGACCGGACTGCTCACCACCAGCGGCGTCAGCGTCGCGGACCAGGGCCAGATAGCGCTCGGCAGCGGACTCCAAGTGACCTTCAACGAGGCCCTGATTCAGAGCAGCGTCAAGCTCCTGGTAAACCAGGTCCCAACCGGGCTCACCTGGGCCGCGGACGGGAAGTCGGCCACGCTGGCGGGGCCGAGCCTGCACGCGGGGGCGGCGAACTTCACCCTGGCGCCCGGCGCGCATGACGGCGCCGGCCGGCCGGCGGCGGCCTGGCAGCTATCCGCCCAGGTGGTCTTCTTGGTCACGGCACACACGCTTCCCCTCCCCTACCCCGCCGTCATTCAGGTCCCCAACGACGCTGGGGCCTGGGATCAGAGCGGCCTGCAGTCGGCCTCGGTGGTCTTCCAATACCTGGCTGAGGGCGGGATCACCCGAATGTCGGCAATCTTTTCCAACGTGCCCGACGTGGTGGGACCGATTCGAAGCGGCCGCCTGATCTCGTTTCAGCTCACCCGGCACTACGGCGGGCGACTGTTCCTGAGCGGGCTCTCAGGCCCCGAGTTCGGGGTGCTGAGAGCCAACCCGGTTCCGACCTGGTTTGAATCCAACGGACAGATGTTTCGGTCCGGATCCCGATACGCGCCGGACAATCTATACATCCGGGGGGCGCAGGTCGAGGCGGTCGAGAAGGCGCAGCCGGTGACCGCCTCCACGATCCAGAAGAGCACCGCTATCCCGATCACCTCCGGCCAGCCGGCCAGCTCCTTCAGCGTGCCGGAGCACAACTCCACCTACGTCTACGACCCAGTCACCGCCACCTACCAGAAGACCGACGAGGGTCACCTGATGAAGGATGCCGCCCTGGGCCAACCGTTGCGGATGCAGATGGTGATCGTGCTCCACGCCACGGAAACCGTGGAGCCGCACATGGTCGACGTCAACGGCGTCCACAGCCTTGACTTCGACCTCCAGACGAGCGGGCCGGTCACTTTTTACTACGGAGGTCTGGCGGCCCCGGGAACTTGGGCATCAACGGGTGCCAATCAACCTCTCCGCTTCAGCCTCGCCAACGGCCAGGCGGTGCCGTTCCCGCCCGGACTGGTCTGGGTTGACGTGGTGGCACGCTGAGCAGGTACTGAACGCTCCGGATGTTCACCCTGCCGAGCAGGTGATTGAATAGGAACCGTGATCAAACTCGGACTGCTCGGGGTCCTGGTGCTCTTGGTCGGGCTCTGCAGCCTCGCCTATCACAACGCCACCCAGCCCTATCGGACACTGCCTCGGATAACCTTGAGTTCGGACAGCCTGGCTGCCGCCCAGGCCAAGGTGGACGGTGTGCAATCGGCGTTCGACCGAGCCCAAGCGAGCCGGCAGGCTCAACCCTTCTCCCAGACCTTCACCGACGGCGAGCTCACCTCCCTCGCCGATCAGAAGCTCGACCCCACCGAAATTACCGGTCTCTCACTGCATAGCAGCGCTGATGGATACGTCGAGGCCACCGCCACCGGCCGCATTGGTGGCCAGCAGTTCCCTCTCTACATTCGGGCCCGAATCTCGACCGCCGATGGTCAGCCCCAGCTGACCCTGATCGACACTCGGATCGGCTCTGTGGCAGCGCCCGGACTTCTCAAGGATCAGATCAACAACGCCCTCCAGCAGTCGGCTTCGGCGGATTTCAATCAGTCTCGGGTCGCCGACCTGAAGGTGGGTGTGACCGCCGGCCAGATAACCGTCAGCGGCACCGCCGAACCCTAAAACGCCCTGGGATTGGCGGGACCATCGTGGATCAGTCACAGCCGGCCGCGTGGGCCTCCCTCAGCAGGCGCGCCCCGTAAGCAATCGTCAGTGGGTCTGGGGAACGCGCTCCCGGTCGCGAAGCATGCTGATGTAGTTGGAAGCCGCCACTGCGGCGGTGGTGCCGTCTCCGACGGCGGTGGCGATCTGTTTGGTGAGCTGGGCCCTGACATCGCCAACCGCCCACAGACCCTCTAGCGAGGTTTGCGTATCGCGATCGGTGACCAGATAGCCCTGATCGTCGTGCTCGAGGTGCGGCTTCACAATTCCCGAATTGGGCAGAAACCCCACGAAGATGAACACGCCCCCGACCTCCAGCTCCTTGCTGGCGCCGCCCTGGCGGTAGCGGATGGCCCGCACCTTGCCATCCCCGACGATCTCCTCCACCTGGGCATCAAGGATGAATTCGATCTTGGCATTGGCGCGGGCGCGGTCTTGGAGAATGGTCTGCGCCCGAAGCGTGGCGCGGCGATGAATGACGTACACCTTGGAGGCGTAGCGGGTCAGGAAGTCGGCTTCCTCGAGCGCCGCGTCCCCGCCCCCGACTACCGCCAAGACCTGCTCGCGAAAAAACGCTCCGTCGCAAACCGCGCAATAGGAGACGCCGCGCCCGGCCAATGCCTCTTCGCCCGGAACTTCGATGTGGCGCGGCAGCCCACCGGCGGCCATGATCACGGCCGGGGCCGACATCTCCGCGCCGTCTTCGGTGCGGACCACCTTCATGGGACCATCTCCAACCAAGTCCACCTCTTTCACCGACTGAAAGTCGCGGATCTCGAGACCGAATTCGCGCGCATGGTCCGCCATCTTGTCGGCCAGTTCGTGCCCAAGAATTGACGCAATACCCGGATAGTCCTCGATCAGCTCGGTGTTCAGGAGCTGCCCTCCCACCGGCCCGCGGTCGAGCAGGACCGCCTTCAAGTTCATCCTGGCCGCATACAGTCCGGCGGCCAGACCGGCGGGCCCGCCGCCGACGATGATCACATCGAATTCATTCACGAGATCTGGAACCGGACTCAGGTCGGCGCTGTTCCTATCCCAACCGAAACTGAACGCCGTAGCCGCCCTTGGGGCTGCTGCAGAGGATGTTGTCGAAGGGGCAGCCGATCGAGCAGGCACCACACTCGATGCAATTGCCGGCGCTGACGATGGTTTCCCGCTTGGCCTCGTCCCACTCGTAGACGCCCGCGGGGCAGAAGTAGTTGCAGTACTTGCCAGGGCAGCGCTCACCGCACACCGACTGGTCGGCGATCTGAATATGGGGGTGACCGGTGTCCTCGTTGTAACGCAGCGTGAAGAGCTTGTCGCTCAGGTTCTCCATCCTGGCATGAGTTTAAACTCTGGCTGAAGCACGCGGGAGCTGTCATCGAGGACGGCTGAGAGGGCCAACCGGCCGACCGCACACCTGATCCGGGTAATGCCGGCGGAGGGAGAGACATGGCAACCTTGCAATCCGGCGGTAGCGCGTCCGAGAGCGCCGAGGTCTTCAAGATCGAGGATCACGGCATCGACGCCATCCCAACTTCCGAGCGGCGCGGCCGCCCGCGCGATCTGGCCTTTCTGTGGGCGGGCGCCTTCATCAACTACGCCAGCTTGCTGACCGCCAGCCTGCTCACCAGTTTCTTCGGACTGGGCGTCGTGGACGGGCTCGTGGCGGTGGTGGCGGGGAGCGTCTCAGCGGCGCTGATCCTGGGTTTGCTGAGCAATTCCGGGCCCGCCACCGGCCTCCCCCAGGTGGTCTTCACGCGCCGCGTCTTCGGGGCCCGCGGGGCCAAGGTGGGCGCCGCCCTGACCCTCTTTTTGGCGGTCGGCTGGTTCGCGGTGGATTCGGTGATCGCCGCCCAGGCCGGCGTGCAGCTGCTGGACCTGTTCGGTGCCGCCGCCCTCGCCGCCAAGGCCGCCTTTCCCCTGGTGGTGGTCATCGCCGCGCTCTCGGTGATCGTCGCCGTTTACGGCCACCGAACGATTCAGGTCTTCGAAACCTACGGCGCGATCGCCTTTGTGGTGCTCTGCCTGGTGCTCTTTTTCGCCCTCGGCCACCAATTCAACTTCCACCTCGGCGCAACCGCTCGCGGGGCCGACTACCCGGGCGCGTTCGTGCTCGGTTTCATGGTCTGTTTCGCACTCATCGCCTCCTGGTATCCGTTCGCCAGCGACTATTCGCGATACCTTCCCGAACGCTCGTCCCGAGTCGGGGTGACCCTCTGGCCGGTGGTCGGAATTGCGGTGCCGATGGTCCTCCTGGGCCTCTTCGGCCTTCTCATCCCGACCATCGACCCCCGCCTGGCGGCCGACCCCAACGGTGGCGTGCTGGCCATCATCACCAAGGACGCACCGCTGGCGGTGGCGATTCCATTCTTCGCCTTCGTCATCCTCGGCGAGATCTGGGCCAACTACCTGGACGTCTATACGGCCGGATTGGTGGCCCTGACCATGGGCATCCGCTTGCGCCGCTGGCAGACCGCCGCCGCCTGCGGGATCCTGGGCGCGATGCTGGCCAGCTACGCCGTGGTTTTCCATGATTTTCACTCCGCCTACGAGCAATTCCTCCTTCTCACCTATCTCTGGGCACCGGCCTGGGCGGCGGTCGTCCTACTGGCCGTCTTCGTGCTGAGGCGGGGAAGCGCCGGGCGGGCGTTGCTGGCGTGGGCGGCCGGATCCCTCTCCAGCCTGCTCTTCGTCAACTACCCGAACATCTTCCCCGGCCTCCGCGCCTTCAACCAGCCCCTGATCGATCAGCTGCATCAGGCCGACATCTCAGGACTGGTCTCGATCGGAGTTGCGGCTCTGGTCTACTGGCTACTCATGGCTCGTTGGGGGGAACCAGCGCGATGAGGCTGCCGGTGGCGATGACCGTCGCCGGCTCGGATTCGGGCGGCGGGGCAGGGATCGAGGCGGATCTCAAGACCTTCGCCGCCTTGGGCTGCCACGGCACCTGTGCCATCACCGCCATCACCGCCCAGAACACGCTCGGAGTCGACGCCATCGAGGAGCTGAGCCCGGCCATCGTGACAGCGCAGATCGACTCCGTGTTCGCCGATCTACCGCCGCGGGCGGTGAAGACGGGGATGCTGGCCAGCCCCGAGATCATCTTCGCCGTGACCGGCGCCCTGCGCGCCCACCACATGGAAGAATTGGTGGTGGACCCGGTCATGGTCGCCAAGGGCGGCGCCAAGCTGCTGCGCGACGACGCCATGGATGCGCTCAAATCAGAGCTGCTTCCCCTGGCCCGGCTCATCACCCCCAACTTACCCGAGGCCGAGCTGCTGCTCGGACGCGGCATAAGCTCGCGCCCCGAACGCCAGCAGGCCGCGATCGATCTGGTCCGCAGCCTGGGTTGCCGCGCCGCACTGGTGAAGGGAGGGCACGCCCAGGACGGGGCGGACGACGTCCTCTTCGATGGACGTTCGGTGACCTGGTTCACCGCGCGCCGAATCGACACCCCCAACACCCACGGCTCTGGCTGCACCTACTCGTCGGCGATCAGCGCCGGCCTGGCCCGAGGCCTGGAATTGGAGCCGGCCATCCGCGCGGGCAAGCGCTTCATCACCCAGGCCATCCGCTGGAGCCTGGAAATGGGAGGGGGGCACGGCCCCGTCAATCCGCTCTTCCGGCTGCGAGCGCCGCTGGCCCGAAAGCTTCGCTAGTCTCTGGGGTATGGAGCCTGACATCAGCTTCCATTTCTCTCCGCGCCCGAACTCTGCCCACCTGATTCCATGGCGGACCTGGGGAGAAGCCGCCTTCCTGGAGGCGGCGGCACAGAATCGCCCCATTCTGCTCTCCATCTCGGCGGTCTGGTGCCATTGGTGCCACGTCATGGACGAGACCACCTACTCCGACCCCGAGGTTCAGCGCCTGATCCAGGATCGCTATCTACCCGTCCGCATCGATCGTGACCTGCGGCCCGACATCGACCTGCGCTACAACATGGGCGGCTGGCCCACCACCGCCTTCTTGACCCCCTCAGGTGATGTCCTAACCGGCGCCACCTACCTGCCCCCGGCTGATATGGCATCGGCTGCCACCCGCGTCGCCGACTTCTACCTCACCCATGGGGCGGAAATCGAATCCAAGGCGGCCGCTGCCGATACCCCCGCGGCGCCGAAGCCTGAGGCCAGCAGTCTCGAGCTGGACCAGGGGGCGGTGACGCGCGTCGTGGAAGGGTTCGCGGCCAGTTTTGACGCCGAGTTTGGCGGCTTCGGTCTGGCCCCCAAGTTTCCCCAGCCCGAGGCCCTCAGCCTCCTGGCCGAGCGCGCCCTCGTCACGTCCTCCTCCCGCCTCATGGACATGGCCCGCAGCAGCCTCTCGGCCATGGCCGTGGGAGGCATGTATGACCACGTCGAAGGTGGGTTCTTTCGGTATTCGACGACGCGAGATTGGAGCGTGCCCCACTACGAGAAGATGCTCGAGGATCACGCCGGTCTGATTGAGGCTCTGGCCCTGACCGGCCAGGCGGAGATTCTTGACGGTGCGGCAGACTACCTCGTCACCACCCTCTTGGATCCCAGCACCGGGCTTTTCGCAGGCAGCCAGGACGCCGATGAGCACTACTACCTGGAGGATGCTGAGGGCCGTGCCCGGCTACCGGCACCTGGCGTCGATCGGCGCATCTACGTTTCCTGGAATGCCGCCCTGGCGGTCGCCTTTCTGCTGGCCGACTCGCGCCTCGGAAGACCCCGGCTGCGGCAGTTGGCGGAGCGCGCCATCGATCGGCTGTGGATGCAGTACCGCGAACTCGAGGGTTCGATGTGGCACTCCGACGGGGTCCCCGGGCAGCTCCAAGACCAGGTCTGGATGCTGCTGGCGCTGGTGCGGAGCGGGCGCGAGGTGGAGGCTCGAGACCTCGCCCGCTGCCTGGACCGGGACTTTGAAGATCAGGTCGGGGGCGGATACCTGGACCGCCGTGACGACGAGCCTCTGGGCCGCCTGGCACTTCCTCTGCGGCCGCTCAAGGAGAACGCGCTGGCGGCCATCTCGCTCCTTGAGATGGGCGCCACCGAGGCCGCAGCGCGCGTGCTGGACGCGGTCGCGGCTGCCACCCTGGACGCTGGAGTGGGAGGCGCGGCGTTGCTCGCCCGGGCTCTCGATCGCCGCCACCGGGTGGCCGTCCGGCTGACCACCAGCAACCCGGAGATGGCGGCCGCCGGATTGGGCACCTTCCCCTACCTGCTCCACGAATTCGCTGGCGATGAGCGGGCCATCCTCTGCCTGGGACAGCTCTGCCTGAGCCCCATCGCGTCGCCCGAGGAGCTGATTCAGGCCATCCGCTCGCACCTCCTGCTGGTCTGACCCAACCCCCTTGCGGGGCCGCGATGGGATAGATTCAAGAGGGAGCGGTGGGCGCGCCCCAACACGGAGGCGAGGTCCAGGCCATGAATGCGTCGATCGGCGGGACCGCACGATCCCGCCCAGCCCTGGCGGGACCCGTTGTGGTGGCCATCGATGCGTCGGAGCCGGCGCGTTGGGGCCTGACTCTGGCGGCTCGGCTGGTCGTCCCTCTGGCGGTTCCAATCGTGGCGCTGCACGTCCGTCACGTGCCCGTCGTCTCCGCCGATGCGGCGACCATTCCGGATGTGGAGGCGGCCCTGGAGAGGGCGCAGGCGGCGGCGGAAGCGATGGCTGGGGAGGCGCTGGCGGGCCTGAACTGGAGGTTCGAGGTGGCCTCGGGGTTGATTGGCCCCGCCATCATCGAGCGGGCCGAGGCCATGCACGCTGACCTGATCGTGGTCGGGGCACATCGGCACTCGGTGCTCCACAACATTTTTGTCGGTTCGACCACCCTGCATCTGGTGGACCATTCGCCGATCCCGGTTCTGATCGCGCGTCAGGGGCGCCTGACGTCTTCGAACCTCACCTGACTCCGTGCGCTCTAAGCTGGGAGGCTGATGAGCCTCCTCATCGATCCCACTATCGAACGCGTCCGGGCGGACGTCGGGTCCCGGGCTGGGAGCCGTCCGCAGCGGCCCCAACTCGCGGGTGGTGGGCCCTTGCGACCCGGTCCGACCCCGCTCCTCCCGGCTCCGGTTGTCCTCGCTCTGCAACCAACCGCCGGCTGCGAGCGTTAAGAGAACCGTGGGCGAGCTCGAGTCGATCACCGAACCATCCCAGATCAGGGAATTCGATGCTCCCCGCCTGGAGCGCCTCGCCGCCGAGATCCGAGCCTTTTTGGTGGAGCACATCTCGCGCACCGGCGGTCATCTGGGACCAAACCTGGGCGTGGTGGAGCTGACGCTGGCGCTGCATCGGGTCTTCGTCAGCCCCATGGACGCCATCGTCTGGGATACGGGGCACCAGGCCTACGTCCACAAGCTCCTAACCGGGCGATCGAGCGGATTTGACACGCTTCGTCGCCAAGGGGGGCTGTCGGGCTACCCGAACCGGGCCGAGAGCGAACACGACCTGGTCGAAAACAGCCACGCCTCGACCTCTCTCTCCTACGCGCTGGGGCTGGCCCAAAGCCGCCTCCGCAGTGGGGTTGAGGGCATGGTGGTGGCGGTGATCGGGGACGGCGCTCTGACCGGGGGCATGGCCTACGAAGCCCTGAACCAGATCTCGCACCTCCAGCCCCCCAACCTGATCATCGTGCTCAACGACAACGGTCGCTCCTATGCGCCGACGGTGGGGGGGGTTGCGCGGCATCTGGACCAGCTCCGGGTAGACCCTCGCTACGAGCGGCTGAAGGCGGAGATTTCGCAACGGCTGCGGGAACTGCCCGGCGTCGGCGGCCGCGCCGACCAGGCTGCCTATCGGATCAAGGAGTCGATCAAGCAGTTGCTGCAGCCGAGCACCATGTTCGACACGCTGGGACTGAAATATGCGGGACCGGTCGACGGGCACGACCTGGCCGCCACCGAGGACCTCTTGCGGCGCGCCAGGCGCCTCGGCCAGCCGACCGTGATCCATGTGGTGACCGAAAAGGGCCGTGGCTACGCTCCCGCGCTCGACGACGAAACCGACCGCCTGCACGGCGTGAGTGCCTTCGACCCCTTGACCGGACGCCCCCTGGAGAGCCAGCTCAGCTACACCGATACCTTCGGGCAAGCGCTGATGGAGGCGGGCGCGCGCCATCCCGAGTTGGTCGCCATCACCGCCGCGATGGCTTCCTCGACGGGAATGCTGGATTTCGCGCGTGAATTCCCCGACCGCTTCTACGACGTTGGCATCTGCGAGCAGCACGCAGTGACCTTCGCGGCCGGTCTGGCCATGGCCGGCAGCAGGCCGGTGGTGGCCATCTACTCCACATTCCTACAGCGCGCCTTCGATCAGGTCATCACCGACGTCGCACTTCATCGGCTGCCGGTGGTTTTCGCCATCGATCGGGCGGGAATAACAGGCCCCGACGGCCCCTCCCACCACGGTGTTTTCGACCTCAGCTATCTGCGTCTCATCCCCAACCTGAAGATCTGTGCTCCGGCCGACGCGACCGAGCTCTGCGCGCTCTTGGAGACTGCCCTGGCCCAGGACGGTCCGGTCGCCATCCGGTTCCCGCGAGGCCCGGTGCCGGGTAAGCCGGATCTAACCGCGGAACCGATTCCGGTTGGTCGCTGGGAGGAGATCAGCTCCGGCGAGCCGGGGGGCCCGGCCATCCTGGCCATCGGCCGGATGGTGGAGATCGCGCGGGCGGCGGCAGGCCGCCTCGACGCCCAGGGCATTTCCTGCGCGGTCATCAACGCGCGCTGGCTGAAGCCCATGGATCCCCGCCTGGTTTCCCTCTGGGCCGAGCGCTATTCGGTTCTGGTCACGGCCGAGGACAACGTCGTCAGCGGCGGCTTTGGGAGCGCGGTCCTGGAAATACTCTCCACCCAGGGCCTGGCGGGGAAGGTCACCGTGGCCGGCCTACCCGACGCATTCACCGCGCACGGAAGCCCCCATCAGCTGCTCCAAGAAGCCGGATTGGACCCGGTCGGACTGGCCCAGCGAGTGTTGGCGGCGCTGAGAGCCCGAAGCCTGGTCTGAAGGATTTGCGGCATAGCGCCGGCGCTTTTCAAGGCCCGGTCCGGTTCTGCTCCCGTTCCCCCCCACTAGACGGGTTCGCGGCCGGCAAAACCTGCACCCAAAGGGTGCCAGTATTCGATCTGATCCTCGCCCAGTCGCCAGCAGAGCTCGACCAATTCGCCGTCGCGCCAGCTGAGAAAATCAACCAGCCCAGAGCGCGCGTCCTTGAGGCTCACGCCCAGCGCGGCCAGCGCCTCCAGCGCCGTGATCAGATCACGCTCCGCGGCCGAGAGGGCGCTGGTCGACCGCTCAAAGTCATCCGAGTCCGCCTCCCCCGCCGCCGGACGGCGCATCTTGTATTCCGCGATCCGAACCTGGTCCTGGAGTTCAGGTTGCTGCGCGGCCAGTTCCACGATTTGGGCCACCAGGCCACGCACCTTAGGCAGTAGGAGATTTGCCTGGTGCAGGTCGTAGGTGCTGGCATCGCTCACGTCCAACCCAATATAGGCGCGCCCCCAGTTCACCCAAGGCTGCTGTCCGGACCGGGATTCCCATGCTCCCCCACCATCGCTCCTCCGCGGCTCCGATCCGTCGCCGGATAGGGCTGCGGAGGTCAAATCGGTCCGATCCCCGCCCTCGTGTCCCAATTTGTGCGGACCCCGACCAAATTCGATCCCCTTCGATCTATAAATGGCCGCATGGACGCTCGGACCGAGCCAGAGCTCTTCGACGCCACCGCCCGCAAGGTTCACCAGTGGTTGATGGTGGCGCTGGTCGTGATCGCCTTTCTGGGAGCCGCCCGCTGGGCTCCGATTCCCCTACTTGTCGCGGGTGTGATCATGGTCGGCGGACGCTTCTTCTGGCCGCTCGATGTGGCCCGACAGCTGACCTGGCGGGTGCTTGAGCCTGCCCACCTGCTGCCGCGGCTGGACCGCGCGGAAGATCACCAGACCCGCCGCATCGCACGCGTGCTGGGAGGTCTGGTCTGGATCGCGGCCGCCATTCTGGTGGGGGCGGGGTTGAGCACCTTGGGGTTTGTGCTGGCTGGCCTGATCGCCGTCATGGTGGTCCTGGATGCTTCCGTCGACTTCTGCGTGCTGTGCTTCCTGTCAGCACAGCTGGGGCTGCACCAATCTCGCGCCTCCTGATCCTGGCCCTGATCGCCCTGACCCTGGCGGTAGCGGTCCTGGCGGCGCGGCTTTGGGCGGGGCGGCAGGTGTCGCGACTGCGGGAACGTCCGCTGTGGAACGCCCTGGGACTGGCTCCCGACGGGCAGGCCCTGGTGGTGGCCTTCTCCACCGCCAGCTGTGGTGTCTGCAAGAGCGCCCAGAAGCCTGCACTGAGGCGACTCCAGACGGCGCTCAGCGACATCCGCGTACTTGAGATCGACGCCGGCGAGCGGCCGGAGGTGGCGGGGGCCTTCGGCGTGGTCACGGTACCCACCACCGTGGTGTTCGGCCGGTCGGGAGAAGTCGTGGCGGCCAACCACGGATTCGCACCCTGGAAGCGGCTTCTGGCCCAAATCGAAGGGAGCGCGACCGCCCCATCCAGTCGGGGAGTGGCAATCCGACTCTGAGCGGCCCCGCCGCCCCCGTTCGAGCTCGCCGCTGCTCAGAAGGTGGTCCGGCCTAATCCGCTACCCTGCCCCTCAAGGTGCGCTCTCCCAGGCTCCCGGCCGTCGAACCCGCCTCTCCCCACATCACCTTTGATCGAGAGGAATGGGCACGGCTGCGCGAGAACACTCCACTCACGCTCAGCGACGAGGAGCTGGCCCGGCTGCGGGGCCTGAACGAGCGTGTCTCTCTCGACGAGGTGGTCGACATCTACCTTCCCCTCTCCCGCCTCCTTAACCTGCAGGCGGTGGCTGCGCAGGGTCTGCATCAGGCCACCGACACCTTCCTCGGCAAGCCCGCCCAGCCCATCCCCTATGTGATCGCCATCGCCGGGAGCGTGGCGGTCGGGAAGAGCACCGTGGCCCGAATCCTGCGGGCCCTGCTGAGCCGCTGGCCGACCACCCCGACCGTCGAGCGGGTGGGCACCGACAGCTTTCTCTATCCCAACGCCGAGCTCACCCGCCGCGGCCTGATGGAGCGCAAGGGATTTCCCGAGAGCTACGACATGAGGCGGTTATTGCGATTCATGTCGGAGATCAAATCGGGTCAGCAGGTGATCCGGGCACCCATCTATTCCCACCTGGCCTACGACATCCTCGAAGCCCAAGAACAGATACTCAAGTCGCCCGACATCGTCATCGTGGAGGGGCTGAACGTGCTTCAGGTGAGCCCCGCAGTCGATGGCGCCAACCGTCCCTTCGTGTCCGACTACTTCGACTTTTCCATCTACGTCGACGCCGCCGAGGAGCACATCGAACGCTGGTTCCTAGAGCGGTTCATGACGCTCCGCGAGACTGCTTTTCGAGACCCCCATTCGTACTTCCGGAAATACGCAGAGATTTCAGCCGACGATGCCCTTGAGTTCGCGCGCGACGTGTGGAAGAACATCAACGGCCGCAACCTCGCCGAAAACATCTTGCGCACCAGGGAGCGAGCACGCCTGGTCTTGATCAAGGGAGCGGACCATTCCGTGAGGACCGTGCGACTGCGCAAGATCTGAGCCCCGCGCTATCGCCCCGCCCGAACCGGGCGCTCGGAGGCCTAGTCCCAGGCCAGTGATCGGACGGCCGAGTGCCCGCCGGAGGCGGCCGGCCGCCTCCGGTAGCGCGCAGCGCCCGCTCCTGGAGACAGCCGGCGGGTATCCCCAGAGCGGATACCTCGCCCCCTCGCTGGGGCTAGGATCCCGCCTCGGGCACCTGGGACATGACCGACCGGATGGCCTGGGCGGCGCCGAGGAGGGCCGACGACTCGGCCGGAACCACGATCAGGGCGTTGTCCGACTGCGCGAACTTGGCCAGCGTGTCGAGCTGGAGCACGGCCAGCAGGGTGGGGCTGGGATTGGCGCTGGTGATCGCGCTGTAGACGTTGTTCACCGCCTGGGCGCGGCCCTCAGCCTCCAGAATTGCGGCCTGCCTTTGGCCCTCGGCGCGCAGAATTTGTGACTGCCGCTCCCCCTCCGCCTGTTTGATCGTCGCCTGCTTTTGACCCTCGGCCACGTTGATGGCCGACTGCTGGGCCCCTTCCGATTGAAGAATCGCAGCGCGCTTCTCCTGGTCGGCCTGCTTTTGGAGAGCCATCGCATTGAGGATCTGTTGGGGCGGAACGATGTCCACGATCTCGATTCGGTTGATGCGAATGCCCCACTTGTCGGTCACCGACTCCATCTGGGTCTGGAGTTGCGCGTTGATCTGTTCGCGCTGGCTGAGGGCGTCGTCCAGGCTCATCGCTCCGAAGACCGCACGCAGTGTCGTTCGGGAAAGCTGGTCCACCGCCACCATGTAGTTGCTGACGCTGAAGAGGGCCGGTTTGGGATCCACCACCTGGCTGAAGATGGTGGCGTTGACCGCCACCGACACGTTGTCCTTGGTGATCACGTCCTGGCGATCTCCGGTGCGTGGCGTCTCGCGCATGTCGACCACCTCCAGGGTGTCGACGAATGGCACCAGAAAGGTGAGGCCTGGACTGCGCACGGAGTGGAACTCGCCCAGACGTTTGACCACGCCGACCAGGCCCTGCTGAATCACGCGGACGGTCCGCGCCACCCCGACCACGACCAGCGCCAAGACGATCAGCACCACAAGTGTTCCGCCCATCAGGCCTCCTCGCCACTCTCCGGGAGCGGCTGAACCACGAGTGTGGCCCCTTCAATTCGGTTGATCTGCACCACCGCACCTTCCGCGATGGGTTCGCCGGACGCGCTTTGCGCCAGCCAATCCTCTCCGGCGATGCGAACGTGCCCGCCCTTAAGGGGCCCGCCAATGGCGTCCACGACCAGTCCCGAGCTACCCACCATTCCCTGTGCACCCGAGGGCATGGGCGGACTGCGGCGCCGAGCCAGTGCCTTCATCAGCAGCGGTCGCCCGAGCACGATTCCGAGCGCCGACACGACGGCGAAACCCAGCACCTGAACCCAGAACACGAACCCGAACACATCGAGGACGGCGGCGGCGAGAGCGCCAATGGCCAGGAAGGCGGCGAAGAAAGCCACCGATGCCACCTCCAGCAGGGCCAGCGCCAACGCCACACCGATCCAGATCAGGGCCACGATCCAACCCAGTCTCGCCTTCCGGGGCTGAGAATGCGCACATGCCCTCGATGACCAAGGCGCGCCGCCAGCAGTTGCTGGAGCTGGCGCCGGTCGCCCATCTGGCCACCGTCGGCCCCGACGGCCTGCCGGAGTTGGTGCCCATCTGCTTCGCCCTGCTGGACGACACCATCTGGACCGCCATCGACCAGAAGCCCAAGCGGACTCAGGAGTTGCGCCGTTTGGAAAACATCCGGCGGGAACCCCGAGTCCGAATACTCATCGATCGCTACGACGACGATTGGTCTCAACTCTGGTGGATCCGGTTGCAGGGCGAAGCCTCGATCGTGGTTGCGAGGGCGCAGCCAATCGAAGCGCTGTGCCAAAAATATCCCCCGTACGGCCTCGATCCGCCCACCGGCGCCGTGATCGAAATCAAGATCACCGCCTGGTCCAGCTGGTCGGCGTCCTGAGCCGGTTCCGCAACGCGATCGGCGCCCAAGGCCGCGCTTTAGAGTGGGCCCTGGCGCTGCCCCGACGGGTTTGACTGAGCACCGCAGCGGCCGGGTCAATTCTCTCTCCGAACCTCGCTGCAACCCGAGTCCAGGGCGGGCAGCGGAACGTGAACCAGCGCACGTGTGAAGTGTGGGGCCGGGGCGGGCCCGCGGCAAGCCTTGAGCCAACGCGCAAGCGAGCTGAGGCTGGCTCAAAGGTCCGCCGCCGCCGCCCTGCGGCGGCTCGCGGTTCGGCCCCGGATTCGATCCAACGGGACTCCAATTAACAACATTCACAAAATCCTGAATTCACGTAGCATCAGTGCCATGAACGCGGTCATCGAAACCGTGGCCCTCGAAAAGCGATTCGGCCCGGTGCGTGCCCTCGACGGTCTCAACCTGCGCGTCGTCGCGGGCGAGGTTCACGGCTTCCTGGGCCCCAACGGGTCGGGGAAGTCAACCACCATCCGGGTGCTGCTCGGGCTGGCCCGTGCCAGCGGCGGCTCGGCGTCCGTTTTCGACCGAGATCCGTGGCGAGACGCGGTCGGGTTGCATCGCCGGATCGCCTACGTGCCCGGGGACGTGAGCCTCTGGCCGAACCTGACCGGGGGTGAATCGATCGACCTCATCGGTCGACTGCGGGGAGGCAACGGCGACGCCGGCTACCGCGCCCGACGCGCCGACCTCATGGAGGCCTTTCAATTCGATCCCAAGAAGAAGGCTCGCGCTTACTCCAAGGGCAATCGGCAGAAGGTGGCTCTGATCGCCGCCTTCGCCACTCCGGCCGAGCTCTACATCCTCGACGAACCCACGAGCGGGCTCGACCCGATCATGGAGAGCGTCTTCACCCGTGAGATCGGGCGCCTGCGGGAGGCGGGAGCCACGGTTCTGCTCTCCAGTCACATCCTCTCCGAGGTCGAGCATCTGTGCGACCGGGTCAGCATCATCCGCGCCGGTAAGACCGTCGAATCCGGGACGCTGGCCGAGCTGCGACACCTCACCCGGACCCAGTTCGGCTTCGCGAGGAACGATTTTGGGGATGCCGACCTGGACTCGATTCCCGGCGCCCGCGATCTCACCACCAACGCCGGGCGGGTTTCCTTCACGGTCGACTCCGACGCCACCAGCGCCGTCCTCCAGCGACTGGCCGAACTGCGCGTGACCGGCCTGACCGTGGCCCCGCCCTCGCTCGAAGAGCTCTTCCTGCGTCACTACGGCGATGACATCGCCGCGGCCGACGGCGCGCTCGAGGGTGTGTCGGCACGATGAGTGCCCTCATGACGCTGCTGCGCTTTCGCTTCCGGCGTGATCGCGTGCAGCTGCCTGTCTGGATCATCTCCACCGGGTTGCTGCTGGTGTTCACCTCCGCGTCGCTGGCACACAGCTACGGCAGCGAGGCGAACCGGGTCGCGGTGCTCAAAGTTGCGGCCGGCAATCCGACCCTTCTGGCCCTTCGGGGTCCGGTGCTGGGTTCGAGCATGGGAGCCTTCACCGCCTTTGAGATCCTGTCCTTCATCGCCCTCCTGGCGGCGCTGATGAACACCTTCCTCGCCGTCCGGCACTCTCGCGCGGACGAGGAGTCGGGCCGGTCCGAACTGGTCAGCGCCACCGCTGCCGGCCGGCTCACGCCCACCATCGCCACCGTCCTCGAGGGCGTGATCGCCAACGTCGTCCTGATGGTCGTCCTCTGCCTGATTCTGCTCACCAGCGGCCTCGATTTTTCCGGGTCCGCGACCTTCGGTTGGGTGGTCGGGGCAACCGGGCTCGCCTTCCTCGGTGTCGGCCTGCTCTGCGCCCAGATCTTCTCCACCGCTCGAGCTTCGAACGGAGCGGCGGCGGCCTTGGTGGGCGTCGCCTACGTGCTGCGCGGGATCGGTGACGCCAGCGGCACGCCCTCGGCCGACGGTCTGAGGGTGACCAGCGGGCTCGCCAGCTGGTTCTCACCGATCGGCTGGGCTCAGCAGTCGCAACCCTTCACCGCCAACGCCTGGTGGACTGGCCTGCTGGGTTTGGCCCTCGGCATCCTGGCCGTCGTCATCACCCTGGGTTTGCAGTCGGTGCGGGACCACGGGGCCGGTTTGGTCGCTGCCCGCTCGGGGCGGGCGAGTGCCTCCGCCCTGCTGCGCGGGCCGCTCGGTCTGGCCTGGCGCCTGCAGCGGGCCTCAATTCTGAGCTGGGGCATCGCCGCCATCTTCGGCGCTCTGCTGGCGGGCAAACTCGGCGCCGCGGTGGTGACCGCCAGCGCCAAGGATCAGGGGATCAGCACCGCCATGCGATCGTTCGCCCCCAGCGGCTCGGGCGCGATCCTGCAGGTGTTCGTCGCCGCCATGATGGGGATAATCGGACTGGTTGTGGCGGGCTGCATGCTGCAGACGGTGATGCGGCTGAGCCAGGAGGAGGCGGCGGGCACCGCCGAGGTCGTGCTGGCCACGGGGGTGGCGCGGATCTCCTGGTTACTCGGCTACCTGCTGATGGGGGCGCTTTCGGCAGTCCTGATCATGCTCCTCGGCGGCCTCATCACGGGCGCTTTGCTGGCCCAGGTGAGCGGCTCCGAGATCTTCGGCCAATCCGTGGCCAGCGCCCTGGTCCAGTTGCCGGCAGCGTTTGTCTACCTGACCGTGCTGGGGTTCGTCTTCGCGCTGACACCCCGCCTCACCATTGGCGCGGGTTGGGCGATGCTGGCGCTGGGCGCCTTCCTGGGCCAATTTGGGGGCCTGCTCCAACTGCCCGGCTGGCTCCGTAGCATCTCGCCCTTCGAGCACACGCCGGCCCTACCTCTGGCCCACGCCGATTTTAGCGGCGCGATCGGCATGATCGCGGTCTCCCTGCTGGCCACAATCGCTGCCGCATGGCTGTTTCGCCGCCGCGATCTGGCCATCGGATAGCGCCGAGGCGAAGAGCGCATTGCCCAGGAATGAACGCGTCATCCGCGACACGGCGGAACAATCAGCCGCCGTCATGGCGAGGGCTGGATTCCCGAAGATGCCGGCCCGGGTGCTGATGAACCTGATGGTCTCGGACGAAGCCGGCCTCACCGCCACCGACCTCGCCCAGCGGCTCGGGGTCTCAGCCGCCGCCATTTCCGGGGCGGTCCGCTACCTGCAGCTCCTCGGCTACCTCCGCCGCACCGCCCAGGCCGGCAGCCGGCGGGACCGATACGAGCTGCCGGAGGGTTCCTGGTACACGTCCACGCTGGACCGAAATCCGCTCCTGGAGGTTCTGGCCGGCCTGGCCGAGCGCGCTGTCGCGGCCATCGACGATGCCTCCGCTCCCGGCTCCCTTCGATCCGATGAGATGGCCCGCTTCTATCGATTCCTGGCCGCCCGAATGCCCGCCCTGCTCCGGGAGTGGGAGGAGGTCCGATCCCCGGGCCGCCGCGACTGATCGGCGCCGCCCAGACCCCGGGGGTCGGTCCCCGTCCCCTAATTACAGGACCTCCGCGATGGCTGTCCCGTTTATTGCTGACACAGGGGCCTTGCGCCCCGCCCGCAGATCCCACTACCGTTCGGTAGATGTCACCTCGGTCAACGGCGCATGCCTGCAGCGGAGCCCGTCTCACCCGCCGCCGCGCTGTCGATTTCAGGCTGACCACCACCTGCGCCTGTAGCTAGCCGCCGCGCCTTCCGCGCTGGTCCATCGGCATCGCGTGTGGCCCTGCCTCACGCCAACACAGGAGCAACCTTTTGCAGGCTTTTGCCATCCCCGGTCTGGCCTTCGTAACCACCGTCGCCACCGGCTTCGCCCTCGGCGTGGCCCTGGGCATCTCCGGCCTGGGCGGAGGAACCGTTCTCACCCCGCTCCTCATCCTCTGGTTCCGGCTGCCAGCAGCGGTGGCAGTCGGAACCTCGATCGCGTTCTCGCTGGCAACCAAGGTGGTGGGCGGATTGCAACACCTGCGCCAGGGGACCATCCACCGCCCGACCGTGATCTGGCTCGCGATGGGTAGCCTGCCGGGGGCCATCGCGACCAGCCTCTGGCTGGGCTCGTGGGGCCGGCATGCGCTGTCGGAGGGTGCCCTGCAACACCTGCTGGGGGTGGTGATCGTGGCTTCCGCCGCGGTCATGACCCTTCGCCTGCTGGGGCTGCTGCAGTCCCTCCGACGTCCCCTTCCAAAGTACGCCCTGATCCCCGTGGGAGCCGTTCTGGGCGCCGTTTTCGCACTCACCAGCGTCGGCAGTGGATCGCTGACGCTGGCGGTGCTGATCGTCCTGAGCTCGCTCACCACGGCCCGCTTGGTGGGCACCGACGTCAGCCACGCCGCCCTCATGGCGGCCGCGACCGCGCCCATCTATCTCCTGCGCGGCGACGTTGATCTGAGTCTGCTCCTGCCCCTGTTGCTGGGCTCGCTGCCGGGCGTGGTGATCGGCAGCAAGCTCGCTGCCCGGGTGCCCGAGCGGCTGATCAAGGGAACCGTTCTGGTCACCGCCTGGGCGATCGCGGCGCGGCTGGTTTAGGCGTGCCGACGCAGCCGGGGACAAATATCGAGCACACTCAATCGGCGCGGCGCGGACAGATCGGAGTTGGCGATCTGGAACCCGATGCGGCCCCTCAGGAGATCGTCGCCTGGACCTACCGAGTCTTCGAGCGGGTGGCGCTGGTGGCCAGCTTCCAGGTCGAATCGATCGTGCTGATCCACATGGCCGTCGCGCTGGGCATCCGGCCCCGGGTCGTGACCCTGGACACCGGCCGGCTGCCGGCCGAGACCCTGGCCTACATCGAGGACGTCAGCCGCGACTTCGAGCTCGATCTGCAGATTGAGCGTCCAGATCCTCTGGCCGTAGAAGAGATGGTCTCAACCCATGGTCGCGACCTCTTTCTACGCAGCGTCGAGTTGCGACACGCATGCTGCGAGGTGCGCAAGGTGCGTCCCCTAGCGGCCGCCCTATCCGGCTATGACGCCTGGATCACGGGGCTGCGTCGTGACCAATCCAGCACTCGACTGGATACGCCCATCACCGAACTGGACCGGGCCCACGGGGGCCTCCTCAAGGTGGCCCCACTCGCCGCCTGGTCGGCGAGCGAGGTCTGGAGCTACGTCGAGGCCAACCAACTTCGAGTTCATCCCCTCTACGCCCAGAACTACACCTCGATCGGATGCGCCCCCTGCACCCGGGCCACGCGGCCGGGCGAGGACCAACGAGCGGGGCGCTGGTGGTGGGAGATGGGGGCGGTCAAGGAATGCGGAATCCATCCCACCAAGGGGCCGGGCCGATGAGCCGCCGGGCATCGCTCGGGCCCTGGCTTCGGCCGCGTACGGCGACAACAAATTCACGTGGAGGTCAATATGTCTGAAGGCTTTGTGATCTGGCTGACCGGGCTCTCGGGGGCCGGGAAGTCAACCATCGCCCAGCTGCTGCAGGGCGAGCTGGAGACCAGGGGACGGCACTCGGAGGTGCTGGACGGTGACGAGGTGCGCACCAATCTCTCGAAGGGACTTGGCTTTTCCAAGGAGGACCGCGACACCAATGTGCGCCGGATCGGCTACGTGGCCGGCCTCGTGGCCCGGAGCGGAGGCGTGGTCATCGCCGCCGCCATCTCTCCCTATCGTGAAATCCGCGACGAGATTCGAGCCAAAACGCCGGGCTTCTTCGAGGTCTACGTGCGGTGCCCCCTGGACGAACTGGTGCGCCGCGACGTGAAGGGCCTCTACAAGCAGGCCATCGCCGGCGAGATCGCCAATTTCACCGGTATCAGCGATCCCTACGAGGAGCCGCTGACCCCGGCGGTGACGGTTGACAGCTCCGAGTTGAACCCGGTTCAGGCGGTGTCGCGCATCCTCACCGGTCTGGAGCGCGCGGGCCACCTGGAGGCCGCCTCGACCGACCGGCTGCCGCAGGGCCCGGCCCTTAAGGCGGCCATCGAGGAGGCCCAGCGCCTACCCGCCATCGAGGTGGGTCCCCGGGAGCTGTCCGACCTCTACCTCCTGGCGGCGGGCGGATTCGCGCCCCTGAGCGGGTTCGTTGACTCCGACGACTACCACCACATTCTGGACCAGGGACGACTGGCCAGCGGGGCGCCCTTCACCATACCGGTCGCGCTGCGCGCTGCCAGCGCGCCCACCGCCGATCGCCTCACCCTGCGCCTTGAGGGACAACCGGTGGGCATCATCGAGGTGACCGAGGTCTTCAGCACCGATCCGGAGAAGGAGGCGCTTAAGGTTTACGGCACCCTCGAATCGGCCCATCCCGGCGTCGCCCTGCTGCAGCAGGAAGGGCGCTATGCGATTGCCGGCGCGGTCACCGCGCTGGCCACTCCCACCGCCGGCTTCCCGCAGTACGAGCGAACTCCAGCCGAGGTGCGGCGCATCAAGATCGAGCGCGGCTGGCGCACCATGGTCGGGTTCCAGACCCGAAACCCTGTGCACCGGGCCCACGAGCACCTGCAGAAGGTGGCCCTGGAGTTGGTCGACGGTCTGCTCTTGCATCCACTGGTCGGAGAGACCAAGGCGGACGACATTCCGGCCAAGGTTCGCATGCGCTGCTACGAGGCGCTTCTCGAAGGCTACTATCCCCAGGACCGGACCCTGCTCTCCACCAATCCCGCCTGGATGCGATACGCCGGCCCCAAGGAGGCCGTCTTTCACGCCCTCCTCCGGCGCAACTTCGGATGCACCCATTTCATCGTCGGGCGAGACCACGCCGGGGTCGGGAACTACTACGGAACGTACGCCGCGCACAAGGCCTTTGACGTCTACCAACCGGGCGAACTCGGCATCGAGATCCTGCGCTTTGAGAACGCCTTCTTCTGCCGGACCTGCGGCGCCATGGCGTCGGTTCGCACCTGCCCGCACGGCGAGGAGGATCGCGTCTCGCTGAGCGGCAGCAAGGTTCGCGAACTGCTGCGCACCGGAGGTGAGCTGCCGCCGGAGTTCAGCCGACCCGAGGTGGCTCGGGTACTCCAAGCCGCGGCGGCAGGCGCCGCCAGCTGAGGCGCTCGGGAGTCGGCTCCCAGGAGAAATAAGGATGAGTGGGGCGCAGCGCTGCCGGCCACGGCCGGCAACACGCTGCCCTCCTCGTCGCGGGCGCTCGACCTTAGGGCTTTCCACGGGTGCCAACGGACAATTTGCGCTGAGCCACCGGCCTCGGACCTGACGGTCCGGGCACGATTTTTACGCAGGCGAGGCTGGCGTTCATTCACCACCATGCTCTCAGCCGCCGGTTTGGCGCGCGCCAGCGGGCGCAGCTGCGGTCAGCGAAGGTCAGAGAGGGCCGGGGGGGCGGTTGGAGCGGACCCGGAGCCAGAACACACTCCCCTTGCCCATCGCACTGCGCACGCCGACGCTGCCCTGCATCAGGCCCGCCAGTTGGCGGGTCAGAGCCAGACCCAGCCCGCCGCTCGCGGGGGCTGGCACTCCCTTCTGCTCCAACCGCGTGTACTGCTCGAAGATTCGCTCCTGCTGATCCTGGGGGATCCCGCCTCCGGAGTCCTCGACCTCAATCCGCACCCAGCGCCGGGGATCGGCCGGGTCGGGCAGAACACGGATCTGAATCGTCCCTCCCGGCGGCGTGTACTTGATCGCATTGGTGAGCAGGTTCAGCATCACCTGGAGCAGGCGGCGATGGTCGGCGATGGCCCAGATGTCGGGCTGCACCGCGGTCGCCAGGTTTTGCCCGCGCGCCTCGGCGAGGGGTCGCACCTGTCCCAGGGCCTGGTCGACCACCAGCTCCAAGGAGACATCCGCCATCTCCAGCTCGGTTCCCCCAGCGGCGATCCGAGCCAGATCCAGGGAATCGTTCACCAACTCCAACAGATGGCGCCCGGCGGCCTGGATGTTGGATAGAAATCTCCGCTGCTGGTCGGAAAATGCACCGTCCTGAGAGGTGAGAAGCAATTCGGTGAATCCGAGAATGGCGTTGAGCGGCGTCCGGACTTCGTGACTCAACAGGCTCATGGCGTCCGATTTGGCCTGGCTCTCCCGATCCTTGGCCGCGTCCAAAAGGTGATCGGTGATGTCGAGCGAGAGGGCGATGACGCATCGCAGACGTCCAGACTCGTCCAGGACCGGGTTCAGCTTCACCTCGTACTCACGGTCAGAACCTCGATAACGGGTGCAAAACGTCTGCGCGGTGCCCCCCAGAGCGCGGGCGATGATGGGCGAAGCGTCGCTGCCACCGTCCGCTAGGAGGCTCTCGAAGGTGGGGGAATTGGCCAGTTCGGACGGGTCGAGCCCGGCGTCGACAAGTCCTCTCCTGAGCCCGAATTGGATTCGCCCAGTAACGTCCAGGACCAAGACCCCGAGCGGCGCGTCGACCAGCACCGCCTCCAGCGGGCGCTCGGTCTCGCGCCGGGCGGAGCGCAGCCGGGAGTCTTCAAGGACCTTGGTCACCGCGCTTCCCAATCGTGCCAGGTTGTCCCGGCGCAGATAGTCGGCGGCGCCGAGCCGCATCGCCTCCGCGACCCTCTCCTCGCCAATGGCATCCGAGACCACGATCAGCGGCGGGGGGTTCTGGCGCCCTTTCAGAACCTCGATCGCGGCCAGAGCTCCGAAGGAGGGCAGGCTGTAGTCGGCGATGACCAGGTCCGGACGGGCCTGGAGGGCTCTCAGGAATTCATCGCGACCACTGACGGTGACCAGGTCCGGTTCGAAGCCGTCACCTCGCAGGTGCGCCAGCACGAGTTCGGAGTCGGCCGAAACTTCCGCCACCAGCAAGACCTTGAGTTGGCCGGCCATCAGCCGGGGACCTCGATTGGTTCCACCCCCCGGGCCCGCGGCGGTCGTGCGCTGGTCGCCCGCGGCAAGCCCGCGGGCGAGGCGCCGACCGCGGGCTTTGAACACACGAAACCTCGCCTTGGGCGCCGCGCCAAGTCAGCTTGCCGGCTAGGATGCATTCATCTTGCAGACACCATTATCACGCACTGTATACACGTCAATAGCCACTTGACGGGTAATAAGGTCAACTTCTAAGAGACCTCTGCGGGAACCTTGAATGCCGCCCGCTCCGCCGTCGGGCGCGCATCGCACGGCTTGCGTGCCAATCCGTCAAAACATGTACCGATGCCCGACCGCGCCACCCGCCGACGTCAACCTTGCCGGCGGCGGCATCTGAGAGGTCGCGGTCGCCGCCAGCGCGCGATCGGGCAGTGGAGACTCCCCACCCGGGGGTTTGGTCTCCACCGCCCGCGGCCGACGTCCGTTCTAGAGCTTGAATCCGAAAAGGCGAGCCGGGGTCTCCTCGGCCACCTTGCGCGCGGTCGCCGGCGGAACCGCCGCCTCGAGCTCGTCGATCGGACGCACCGTACCCATGTCGAAGGGCTGGTCGGTGCCGACGACCACGTTGTCCTCGCCCATCCGCTCGATCAAATAGCGCAGCGCCACCACGTCGTGTGTGATGGTGTCGGTGATCAGCTGGCCGGAATAGGACCAGGGGTCGGCGGGCGCCTCAGCCAGCTCCGGGCGGACGCCGGCGGCGTGCCGGAGCCGACCGGCCTGGAAGGGGAAGAAGCCTCCCGCGTGAACTAGCAGGACGCGCAGGTTGGGGTGCCGATCCAGCACCCCGGCGCAGACCAACCGCTCCGCGGTGATGGTGGTGGCGACCAGGTTGCCAATCACGTTCTGGAGGTAGAACTGGTTCATCAATTGGTGCGGCTCGTTGTACATGGGGTGGATCATCACCGGCATCGACAGCCGCTCGGCCGCGGCCCAAAAGGGCTCCACCGCCGGCTCGTCCAGCGCCTGGCCGCCGATGGAGGTGGCGATCTCGACTCCGACGCAGCCCGCGGCCACGGCGTCGGCCAGAACCTGAGCCGCTCGAGCGGGGTCCTGGAGGGGCACGTGCGCCATCCAGCGAAAGCGCCGATCGTCGGCGGCAGCGAACTCGGCCAGGCCGGTGTTGACGGTGCGACACAGCTCCTCACCAAAGTCGGGCTCGATCTTGTAAGCGAAGAAGGTCGGAGCGATGGCGACAACGGCCGCCTCCAGACCCGCGCGGTCGAGTTCGCGAATCTTGGCCTGGGGGTCCCGGATGGCCTCGGCGATGTCTGTTGGCACGTGAGCGAATGAACTCATCCGGCCCTGCTCGATGGTGATTCCGAACTCGGGCCGTTTCGAAACCAGTTCGATCGCGGCCGGCGGCAGGGCGTGATTGTGGCTGTCGATGCGCATCGGGTCTTCAGGGCCTCCTTGGGTGACAAACGGCGACCGAAATCAAAAACTGGCTGCCGCCACCCGCATCGGTTGCCGGCAGCTCTCGGGCGATCGCACGAGACGGCGGCTTTCAGGCTGCAAGCCCAGCGCTGCGTGGGGGGAGCTTCCCCATCCGCTTCGACGCTGGGCCGACGGCCGCCCGATTCCTTGGCCTCCCAATTCTCCCCGATCAAGTTCGGCCTCGGGATCAAATAAGAACCCGCCTTGTGCTAGGGGCATCCTACGCGAGCGCGCCACCGGGCGTCGCCGCCCGCCTCGCCTCTAGGCATAAAAAAACCGTCTGGCCCCCGAGGGGGCCAGACGGCCTTAGCCGATCAGTTGCCTACCAGCCGCCGAAGAAGGATGCGAAGCCATCCACCCAGTCAGCGCCGGAAGCCAACGCCAGCACCGCCAACATTCCGACTGCCGATCCGATCTGAAGAGTTCGCTTCCAAGTCATACTGTTCATCAATCCCTCAATAACCCATCCCCCAGCCCCGTCCGGGGTGTACGCCCGTAAGTCTGCACGATGCCGTCGTAAATCTTGGTGAAAAGTCAGTTAAGACATGTTAGGATCCCCGGATAAACCCAACGTCTGAAGGGGTTCGCGGGCAGTCCGCGAGGGGGTTCCCCGATGCAGGGATGCCGCAACCGGTCTGAAAATTGCGCCCCTCCTACGCCTTCGTTCGGCGCCACTGCGCACCTCCTGGGGGCCGGTGGACGACCTCCAGCGGCGTGGTTGCCAGACAGTGCAAAGGGGGCTCCGTGCGCTCAGATCTCACGCAACCGAGCTTGGCGTCGAACCAGCCAGCCCGCCAGGCTGGCGGTAAAGAGCGATCCGCCTCAGCTGATGGCGGGCGGATCCTGGGCCAGGAAAAGAAAGAGCACGGCCAGCAGGGCGGCGAGAACGGCGCTGGCGCCGTTGCGCAGGTTGGAGCCGGACAGGGTCAGGGCAAGAACCGGGCTGGCGAGCAGGAATGCGCCGGTCAGAATCATGGCCAGCCGAAAGCGCCGGGCCATGAGTCGGAGCTGAGCCCGCAGCCCGCCCGGACGGAAGGAGAGGACCACAGCAGCCAGCCCCCAGAGCACGACTAGGCCCAGAATTACGGACTTCACGGAGCCCAAGTGTGGCATGGGCGTAGGCTGGGATTCATGTGGCTGGTCTGCTCCGCCAACTGCGGCAGCACCCTCTATCGGACGAAGTTGGCCGAGGTCGACGTCGATTCGTCCGGAGGCTATTTGGATCACCGCGTGCTTCAACCCAGCTATATCTGCCTGGGCTGCGGCGCCCCCGCTCTCGATCTGGGAGCGGTGCCCGAGGCCATGCGTGAGGAGGCCGAGGAGGATGCTCCAGCCGCCTCCATCGAAGTGCTCTGCCCGGTCTGCGAGACCATCGTCACGGTCAGGGTGGGCGAGGATTGCCCCAATTGCGGGTCGGAGATGGAGTTCCCCGCCCCGGCCCAGGATCAGCGCTGACTCCGGACTGATCGCCCCGGCCCCGGCGGTCCGCGTTTAGCGAAGGGCGGCTCGACCGCAGAGGATCGAGGTCATCCAGCGCGCCGCCGCCGCGTCCCTTTCGACCACCGTTCGGCGCAAAATGGCCACCGCCCGGGCGGTGTCGAGATCCCGGTTCAGGGCGTCGCGAAACTGCGCCACGCGAGCACCGGGGGGCGCCGACAAGGCGGTTTCGGGGGCGACTTCATCACCGATGAGGCGGGCCAGGTCCGAGCAGAGAAGCGCCGCCCGCTCCAGCCCCGCCCATTCGAAACTCCAGTCCCGGCGGTAGTGGTGCATGGCCAGGTAGAGACGGATCGCGGCCGCCGGAACCCGGGCCGCGGCCTCCTCCACCACCACCAGGTTGCCCAGCGATTTGGACATCTTGTGGCCCTGGTAGCGAACCATGCCGACGTGCGTCCAGCAGCCGGCAAAGGGGGAGCGTCCGGTCAGCACCTCCGACTGAGCGCGCTCCGACTCGTGGTGTGAGAACCTCAGATCGCGGCCACCGCCGTGGATTTCGATCTGATCGCCGAGGTAGCGCATGGCCATCACCGAGCACTCGATGTGCCAGCCCGGACGACCCGGGCCAAAGGACGAGGGCCAGGACGGCTCACCTTCCTGGGAGGGTCGCCAGAGGGGGAAATCGAGGGCATCCCGTTTTCCGCCGGCACCCACCTCGCCCAGCAATCCCTCCGCCTTCAGCTTGCGAATCATCGAACGCCGGCTGAGCTGGGAGAGCGCGCCGTAGCTCGGATAGGCGGCGACCGGAAAATAGACGCGGTCGGTCTGGTAGGCGCAGCCCCGCTCCCAGAGCTGCTGCAGCGCCTCCAGAATGGGTTCGATCTCCTCGGAAACCCGGGGCATGTGGTCGGGGGCCCGCCAGCCCAGCAGCGTCATGTCGCGAATCAGGTGACCGGTCTCGCGCTCCGCCAATTCTTGCCAGGGGACCCCGTCCCGACGGGCCCGCTCGAAGAGCGGGTCGTCGACGTCGGTCACGTTCTGCACGTAGCGGACGCCCAAGCCGCTGGCCTCCAGCCAGCGAACGAGCACGTCGTAGGAGCAGAAGGTGAAGGCATGGCCCATGTGTCCGGTGTCGTAGGGGGTCACGCCGCAGACGTAGAGGCGGACCAGTCTGGATCCGTCGGGACCGGGGATGCCCAGGATCGGCTCCTGGGCGTTGCTTAGGCTGTTGTGGAGCCGCAGTCCGGCGGCTTCACCGCCCAGGTCCCGGGCCAGGTCCATCGACTACCGAGAGCGCGAAGATTCTGTACGCAGGGCGCCGGCTCGATCGGTTCGCTCCCAGGGCAGGGCCAGGTCCTCGCGTCCGAAGTGGCCGTAGGCGGCCGTGGGCTGGTAGATCGGCCGCCGCAACCCGAGATTGGCGATGATCGCACCTGGGCGCAGATCGAAGTGGATTCGGAGCAATTCCAGAAGTTCCTCTTCGGGGACGGTGGCGGTGCCGAAGCTCTCGATCGAGATCGACGTCGGATGGGCACGGCCGATGGCGTACGAGACCTGAACCTCGCAGCGGCTGACCAGCCCGGCGGCGACAAGGTTCTTAGCCACGTAGCGGGCGGCGTAGGCGGCGGATCGATCGACCTTGGAGGGATCCTTGCCACTGAACGCGCCACCTCCGTGGCGGGCCACACCGCCGTAGGTGTCGACGATGATCTTGCGACCGGTCAGGCCGGCATCAGCTTCCGGGCCGCCCACCTCGAAGCGGCCGCTCGGATTGACCAGGATCTTGGTACCGGCATCGACCAGCGCCTCGGGCAGGACCCGGGCGATGACCTCGGCCCGAACCCCATCGCTGAGATCCGAATTGCTCACCCCGGGGCGGTGATGGGTGGAGATGACAACCGCCTCGATTCGCTTGGGTACCCCCAGGTCGTACTCGACGGTGACCTGGGACTTTCCGTCCGGGAGCAGCCAGGGCAGGGTTCCATCCTTGCGGACCTGGGCCAGCCGCTTGGTCAGGCGATGGGCGAGGGAAATGGTGAGGGGCATCAATTCAGCCGTCTCATCGCACGCGAAGCCGATCATCATGCCCTGATCACCGGCCCCCTGGAGCTCAAAGGGATCGTCGTCGAAGTGGCCACTGCGCTCTTCCAGGGAATGGTCGACGCCGGCGGCGATGTCGGGCGACTGCTCCTTCAGCAAGACGCTGATCTGGGCGTGGTCACAATCAAAGCCGCTGGCATCGTCGACGTATCCGATTTCGCGCACGGTGTCGCGAATGACGCGCGGAAGGTCGATCTCGGCGCTGGTCGTGACCTCCCCGATGACGCAGAGAAAGTCCTTGGTCACCGCCGTCTCGCAGGCCACCCGGGCGTCGCGGTCCTGCGCCAGCATGGCATCCAGAATGGCGTCCGAAACCTGGTCACAAACCTTGTCCGGATGACCTTCTGTCACCGACTCCGAGGTCAGGAGATATGAATGGGATTCGTTAAACGAAGTCATCCTCGATCCTTTGGGGAAATGCCACTGACGTCTGCCGAATTCTAAACGGCCCAGCCCCGGCGCCGCCCACCCAGTCCGATTGGAAACGCTCGACGGTGCCGGCAGCGCCCGAGGACAGCAATCGGCTTGAACCTAAGCTGGACACCATGTCCACAGCGCTGCTGAGCCCGGAATCTCGCGCCAGCCGGAGCCAGAGCGAGTCGCTCCCCGCCAGCCGGAGGTCGCCATGCTCGAGGTGAGGGACCTGGAGGTCGAGATTGCCGGGCGCACGCTTCTGGGTGAGGCGTCATTCCGGATCGCGAGCGGCGACAAAGTCGGTCTGGTCGGTGTCAACGGTGCCGGCAAGACCACCCTATTGCGGGTGCTGGCGGGTGAGAACGAACCCCACGGCGGCCACATTTCACGACCGCGCAGCGTTGGCTACATGACGCAGGACCCAAAGGCGCGAGGGTCGGCGGAGGAGCCGGCACTGTTGCGCGTGCTCTCCGGACGGGGGCTGGACAAGGCCGCGGCCCGGCTTGAACGTCTTCGCACCGCGCTGGAGTCGGACCCCAGCCTCAAGAACGTCGAAAACTACTCCCAGGCGGAGGAATCCTTCCGGCTCCAGGGTGGCTATTCGTCCGATTCCGAGGTTCGTCGCATCTTGGGCGGTCTCGGATTGGCCGCCGAGCGCGTCGACCTCCCCGTAGGCACCCTCTCGGGTGGTGAGAGGCGCCGGGTTGAGATGGGACGGGTTCTGTTCGCGGGCTCCGAACTCCTTCTTCTCGACGAGCCGACCAACCACCTCGACGTGGGTGCCAAGTCCTGGCTGATGGACTTCCTGCGCGGCCACCGCGGTGGGCTGTTGGTGGTCAGTCACGACCTGGAATTGTTGGACGCGGCCATCACCCGTGTCCTGCACCTGCATCGAGCCCGAATCGTCGAGTACAAGGGCACCTACTCGCAGTATCAGCGAGCCCGGGCGGCCGAAGAGGAGCGGCTCGAGAAGACCGCCTCGCGCCAGCAGAGCGAGATCCACCGCCTGAAGACGCTTGCCGACGTGATGCGAACCCAGACCGCCAAGCGAGCGAGAACCGCTCACGCCCTGGATAAGCGCGTCGAGCGGCTGCGCTCGGTTCAGGTCGAGGCTCCCCGCCACGAGGGCAAGCTCAAGATTCGATTTCCCGAGCCTCCCCACGCCGGCCGTGTGGCGCTGCGCGTTGACCAGCTGGCCAAGTCCTACGGTGGGCCCACCATCTTTCGCGACCTGAGTTTCGAATTGGAGCGCGGCGAGCGCCTGCTGGTGATGGGCTTGAACGGAGCCGGCAAAACCTCACTGCTCCGAATCGTTGCCGGCCAGTCTGAGCCCGACGCTGGGATCTGGAGCCTGGGTCACGGGGTGGTGGCCGGCTACTACGCCCAGGAGCACGAGGGGCTCAACCCCAACCGCTCCGTCCTGAGCCACATGCGCGAGCAGTCGAGCGCTCCCGAACCCCAGCTCCGGGTGCTGTTGGGGATGCTGGGACTGACCGGCAAGAAGGCGATGCAGGACGCGGGCACGCTGTCCGGTGGCGAGAAGACCAAGCTCGCCCTGGCGCAGTTGGTGGCAGGGCGCAACAACCTCCTCTTTCTGGACGAGCCGACCAACAACCTCGACCCACCCTCCCGGGTGGCGGTGGCCGACGCCCTCGCGGCCTGGCCCGGAACCATGCTGCTGGTGAGCCATGATCCGGATTTCGTGCGTGCGTTGAGCCCCAGCCGCATCCTGCTCATGCCCGAAGGGCGGCTGGATTGGTGGGAGGATGACCTGCTCGACCTGGTCGGCCTGGCCTGACGCTAGCGCCGCCGAACTATCCGACCGCTGCCTCGCGACGCCGCGCCCGAGAGCGGTCCAACTCGGTCAGGTAGCGCTTCCTAAGCCGCAGGTGTTTGGGCGTCACCTCGAGCAGTTCGTCGTCGACGAGAAAATCGAGACTCTGCTCCAGACTGAGGTGATTGGCGGGGGTCAGGCGCACCGCGATGTCGGCGGTTGACGATCGAATGTTGGATTGCTTCTTCTCCCGACACACGTTCACGGACATGTCCCCCGGCCGGCGCTGCACCCCGACGATCATGCCCTCGTAGACCTCCTCCCCGGGCTCGATGAAGGTGATTCCGCGCTCTTGAGCGTTGGCCAGGCCGTGCGTCAACGCGTGGCCGCCTGAGGAAGCGGTGAGAGCACCGTCGCGCTGATCTCGGAATTCACCCGCCCAGGGACGGTATCCCATCGCTATGGAGCCCATCAGTCCGGTTCCGGCTGTCAGCGTGAGGAATGCGTTGCGGAACCCGATCAGGCCCCGGGTCGGGATGATGTATTCGAGCCGCACGCCGCCAGTCTCGTCGTAATGGATCTCGACCATTTCGCCCCGCCGGCGCCCGAGCGCCTCGCTGATCGCTCCCAGGTGCTCCTCGCGCACGTCGACGGTCAGCCGCTCCACCGGTTCCATCTGGCGCCCCTCGACGGTCTTGACGATCGCCTCTGGCCGCGAGACCTCGAACTCGTAGCCCTCGCGCCGCATCGTCTCGATCAGAACCGCCAGGTGCAGCTCGCCCCGGCCGCTGACCAGAAAGCGCTCGGCCAGGTCGGTGTCCTCGACTCGCAGCCCCAGGTTCACGTGCAGCTCGTGGTAGAGCCGCTCACGGATTTGGCGCGAGGTGCTGAATCGACCCTCGCGGCCGGTCAGCGGGGAGGTGTTGACGCCGAATGTCATGCGCACGGTCGGCTCGGAGATCTGGATGCGCGGGAGCGGGGCCGCGTCCTCGGCGTCGGCCAGCGTGTCACCGATGGCGACGTTCTCCAGGCCGGTCAAGAGCACGATGTCACCCGCGCTCGCGCTCTCCACCGGCTCTCGCATCAAACCGCGATGCTTCAGCACCACCCCGACCCGTGCCGGGCGGGGCTCGGTCCCCTCCCCCACGACCATCAATGCGGCCCCCGGCGTGACCGTGCCCCGGAAGATACGGCCCACCGCCATGACCCCGGTGTAGTCGTCATAGGCGCGGTTGGCGACTAGCATCTGGAAGGCGCCCTGCTCCGCCAGCGGAGGCGGAATGTGGTCGATGATGGCCTTGAAGAGGGGCTCCAGGTCGTCCTCCAAATGGTCCGGCTCAAGCCCCGCCCGGCCCTGCTTGGCGATGGCATAGATGACCGGGGCATCCAGCTGCTCCGCATCCAGCGCCAATTCCAAGAAGAGATCGTGAACAAGAGAGAGCGCCCGCTGCGGATCAGCGTTGGGACGGTCGAGCTTGTTGATGACAACGATCGTCTTCAGGCCAACCTCGAAGGCCTGCCTCAGGACAAACCGTGTCTGCGGCATCGGCCCCTCCGCCGCGTCCACCAAGAGCAGGCACCCGTCGGCCATGTTCAACACCCTCTCCACCTCGCCGCCGAAGTCCGCATGGCCGGGGGTGTCGATGATGTTGATGGTCACCTCGCCCCGACGAATGGCGGTGTTCTTGGCCAGGATGGTGATGCCCTTCTCGCGCTCCAAGGCGTTGGAATCGAGGATCAGGGATCCCATCTCCTGGTTGTCGCGGAAAGTGTGGCTCTGCTTCAACAGTGCGTCCACCAGGGTCGTTTTGCCGTGGTCCACGTGGGCGATGATGGCGAGATTGCGGAGGTCGTGGCGAAGTTCGGTCATAGCAGGGAGGATCGCGGGTGATTGGCGGCCGCGCGCCAAAGGGCGATCGAGCCGGTTTCGACTATACCCGTTGTTCGCTTGATTGCCGCCAGAGGCGGGCCAGGACCACGGCGACAACGACCAAGACGACGACCACCAGGACCAGAAACAGCAAGCGGTTGGCACGCAGGAAGGTCACTGCGGAGTGGCCAAAGCGGGATCCTATGTATAGCCACGCGCCTGCCCAGATGGCCGTCGAGAACGCCACCGAGGGCATGAAGTACACGTAGCGCAGGCGAAGCGTGCCCGCGACCACCGTGATGGGGACCCGGAGGCCGGGTATGTGGCGGCCGACGATGATGGCCAGTGGACCCCATCGGTCCAGCCAGCCCTGAGCCACTGCGACCCTCTTCTCATTCAGGTGCAGCATCGCACCCAAGCGATGCTCGAGCAGTTGCGGACCCCAGTGCCGAGAGATCAGATAGAGGTTGCTGGCACCCGCCACGACCGTGGCGATGATGGCCAGCCAGGCCAGTAGCCACTTCTCTGTCGATCCACTCGCCAGATGGCCCAGGTAGACGACGTACACGTCGCCGGGAATTGGAAGGGGTATTCCGGACTCCTCCAGGTAGAGCAGGAGGATGCTGCCGGGCGCCCCGAAGCGGTGGACGATTTTAGCCCCCAGCCCGCCCAGGTCCAGGATCTGGTCCGGCAGGTCGCCCTCAAGGGCAGCCACCAGGACCAGCATCGCGAGCAACACCAGGACCGAAATCCCCGCCGCCCAGCGGCGGCGGGGAAAGCGAAGGACCCCGCGATCGATCAAATTGGCCCCCCCGGGATAGGACCCGACCGCGCGCGCCGAGCCTCCGCCCCGGCCTCTGGCGGGGGCGCCGTTTCATCTCCCCCCAGGTTCGTCACCCACCGGGCGGGAATTCCGGGTAGGCACCCAAGATGCGGATGTCAGTGCTGTAGCGCCCGAGGCCGGTCAGCGCGTCCGCGACGGCGGCGTCGTCGGGATGGCCTGACATTTCCCCAAATACGACCACCGCCCCCCCCGCCGGCGATCGGGCCTCGATCGAGCGCAGATCAACTCCCGCCTCGGCAAAGACGTTGAGTGCGTCGCGAAGGCTTCCGGTCTGGTCGGCCAGCCGGAAACCGAACAGGCAACGATCATGCCCGGTGCGAGCGGCTCCGCTCTGGCCGATGACGTAGAAGCGGGCCCGCGTGCCCTCCCCCTCCACGTTCGACGCCAGAATGCGCAGCGACAGGTCCTCCGCCAATGCGGCCGGGCCAATGGCGGCCGCGCTTGAATCCAACGCCGCCCGCCGTGCCCCCTCGGCGGCGGAATCCACCTCCACCAGCGCCGCCTGGTGGAGGTGGGAGCTGAGCCAGGAGGACCCCTCTCGCAAGGACAGTCCCGAGGCGAACACCCGAGTCACCTGATTCAAGGCCGGTGCCAGAGAGATCAGATGCTGAGCCAGCGCCAACTCGGCACAGCGGCACACCTTGAGCGTGGAGGTCCAGAGCCGGTCGAGCAAGTGAACGACGACACCGTCCTCGTCCACCTCGACCGGCAGCACTCCGTAGTCGGCCTCCGCCAACGCCAACTTTTGGAGGACTTCGGCGCTGCTCGTCTGGGATTCGAGAAGCACCGAATTTCCAAAGACACCGCGAACCGCCAGATGAGCCAGGCTCGCCTCCGACCCCAGGTACGCCACGCGCAGACCCGCCTCCAGGCCTCGCGCCGAGGAGATAATCTCGCGGAACACGGCCTCCAGGCCGGGCCGCGGAAAGTCACCCGAGCTCAACCCAAATACACGCTTGAAGACCTGGCTTTCGCGCGCCGGCGCGTACACCTCCAACTGTTTTTCAGCCTTGAGGTCGCCGACCTGCCGAGCCAGACGGGCGCGCTGATCGAGGAGGCGCACCAAGTCGGCATCCACCTCATCGATGGCCTGTCGCAGTCTCTCCAGTTGATCCTCGGGTGGTCCGTTGATTGGCTCTGGTTGTCCCTTCATGAATCGCGCCGGATTCTAGCCAAACAGCACACTCCCGTATCCCCCGTTGCACCCTGACCCGTGCTGGTTGCGACCATCAGGGGGACCGGCGAGCGAAGTCGGTCGAACCCTTTTTCGGGGCCGCGAGTCATATCTGAGCACCCGCGGTCGATGTTGACAATATCCGTCCCCCATACACTAATGACTCCGTGCGCGGACCTGATGGAATGCGTTGATTGGCGCCGAAGATCACCATCGGGGACGACGGGTGATCCCACCGGCTGTGGAAAGCGGGCCCGTAGCTCAGTCTGGTCAGAGCGGCCGACTCATAATCGGCTGGTCGCTGGTTCGAGTCCAGCCGGGCCCACCAGCATTTTGTATTCAAAATGGCCCCTAGCGGCGGTCGCTGGCCCTTCGCAAAATCCCGAAAATGGGCCTTTGGCACCAACCGGGCACCAACTGGCACCAACTGGGCACCAACTGGCTCAACCGGGCACCTCCCTATGGCCTAACGAGGGCTTGACTGCGAGTACGATGCGGTGGCTTCGCCAACCCACCAATGGGAGGGGACACCATGATCGATGCTCTGCCCGGACTACGCAAA
>DATKQJ010000027.1:0-77283 GCA_035532785.1 Candidatus Acidiferrales bacterium
TCCCAGGTCGTCGCGTAGGCAGTCCACCAGGCTTCGGCGCGGTTCGACCAGCACCGTGTACTGTTCGCCGTTGACCTCCAGATCGACTGCAACCTGGTTGGGGCGGTGGGGCAAATCGACAAGAGCATAGCGCCAGCCGGACGGAGGCGGCAAGGGCGCTGCGGCCGCGGCAAGCATCCCTGTCAACGGCAGGCCTTCGCGTTGCCGCTCGCCGGCTCCACCACCCACCGGCAGTGTCGCTGCAAGGTGGCTCCCGAGTACGCCCGCGCCACCGGCTCAGAATCGCCAACCACCGGTCGTTCCCAGGGCCAGCTCGGGGCCGATGGTAAAGGGTGATCGACATCCTCGCCAGCCCTCTCTTGAAGTCGCCCGCGACGAGTTGGCCCCGCCCGGGCACCATCGCATTCTTCGGCGCCACAGCGCCTAAGCGGCCGCGGGACGCCTACTGCAACCGGCGCCGCCAAGAGCCCAGCGCACGCCCGGTGGCCGTCTCATCAGCACCGGCGCTTGGTCGGTTGCGCGGCCGGGAACCGCTGGCTAGGCGGTCTTTCGCGGCTGAAACGTCGTCGGACCCAACCGACCGCGCTGGGAATCAGGTGGCGTTGAAACCTCCATCGACGCGGAGGGTGAATCCCGTGATCCAGCGCGCCGCCTCCGAGGCCAAGAAGAGGGTCGGTCCAACCACCGAGTCGGCCGGCAGCACCTTCCGCTGGGGCACCCGATTCAGAACTCCCTGGAGTCTCTGAGGATCGTCCAACACCTCCTGATTGAGCGGCGTGTCCGTAAACCCCGGCGCGACGGCGTTGACGTTGACGCCCTGAGCACTCCACTCAATCGCGAGCACCTTGGTGAGTCCGACCACCGCGTGCTTGGAAGGCGTGTAGCCCGGGTATCCGGGAAAGCCGTGGAAACCAGCTCCCGAGGCGAAATTGATGATTCTGCCGTGGCCTCGCTCCAGCATCAGGCGGCCGATGGCCCGGCAGGTTAGCCAGGTACCCATCAGATTGACGTCAATCTGGAGCTTCCAGTCCTCCAACGAGTGCTCGAGGGAGGGGATTCGCCGAATCACCCCGGCAAGGTTGACCAGCACGTCCACCTTGCCGAATTCCCTGCTGGCCGTGGCTGCCAGCGTGTCAACTTGCGCTTGGTCGCGCACGTCAACGTGGACCGCGATGGCGCGCCGGCCCGCGCCGACTACGTCGTCGACGAGCGCCTCGAGGGGGTCGTCGGCGATGTCCGCCAGGACCAGATCCGCACCCCCTTGGGCAAAGGCACGCACCAGCGGGCCTCCCAATCCGCCCGACGGGCCGGTGATGACCACCACCTGGTCAGTGAAATCAAACGGGTTCGTTAGCGCCATTACCGAGCCAGTCTATTCCCACCTGTGTGTCGCAATGCTGGCAGCGTCTGGGTCTGGAACGCCTGATCGACGTTGGACGTCAATCAGGCCTCGTACCAGTGCCGCTTCATGCGTCGGTTGGAGGCGTAGGGGCCAGCCACCGAGGGCTCCACGTACACGACCTCGTGCTCTCCGGCCAGCGCCCTGCCGGCAAGACGGTCCGCCAGCCAGTCGCAGGCGAGATCGTGGGTGTCGAGCTGCCAGAGGGGAGGGTTTTCGGCCCCCGGCCGAGTCACGGACACTTGGTGATATTGATCTGAGAACACCCACAACGCCGCTGGCGATTGGATCTCGTCAAAGAGCTCATAGACCTCGTCGATGGGACTGCGAGGATCAAATTCGCCGCTCGCCACCAACACCGGACAGGTGATCCCGCCCAGCTTGCCTCGAAGGCTCATCTCCACGCCCAATTGATCGATGGCCGCCTCACCAGTTAGGCCGGTCAGGTATCGGAACAGCTGCTTGTAACGCGGCGATTCCTCGTCAAAGAGGTGGTACTTCTCGCAGAGCGAGCCCCAGAAGGCGGCCACCGCCTTCACCCGCGGGTCGTGGAGGGCCAGCCGCATCGCCCAGTAGGAGCCGAAACTGAGCCCATAGACGACCATTCCCTGGGGATCGATCTCAGGCCGCTTGAGCAGGTGGTCGATGGCGGCGCTGGCAGCCTCCTCGTAATTGGTGAGGGTCAGCTTGGTGCCCCGCAGATTGCTCTCGCCCTGACCGGGACCATCAAACGAGAAGATGTGCATGCCTCGGGCGTGAGCCTGGTTGAAAAGTGGGCTGGGGTACATCTCCTTGGTCTGATCGCAGCCGGGAATGTAGAACACGCAGGGGGCCAGCCCGCCTCCCGGGAGCAGGTGCAGGTTGCCGGAGACTGTGGTTCCGGCCCACTCGATGTCCAGATGCTCTATGCGATAGGGCGCCAGTTCGCGAACCTTGTCGTAGCAGCGGATCGACGAGCCGTGCAGATAGATCTTCTCGTCGGTGTTCTTGAATATGGTGTGCTGGGCCTGGCCGAAAGCGGTGGCGGCGTCGAAGTATCGACTCAGCGCGGTCATTGCGTGACCCGCCGCCTCCTCCTCCCGCGCGAGACGTTCCATGCGCAGGGCGCCGAGACCAACGTGCTTGCTGATCATCGCGTGACGGCGGACACTCTTGGGAAGCCGACCACGACCCTCGGTCTGGTAGTGAAAGACCTTCCCCTGTTCCTGAATCATCCAGTCGAAGAACCACTGCTGACCGTCACGCGAAAGCTTTCCCGACCTCTCGGTCTCATCCGTCGACATATCTCTCCTCGTCGCCACAGCGACCTCCGAAGTGAATCAAGCCGGAATCCCGCATGCCCGCCATGATGTGCCGTGAAGATCGTATGGCCTTGCCAAATCAGGAGCAAGCCACGTCCGGAAATCGACCGGGCCGGGCCGCCTTCGTGGTCAGAGGCAGCGGTCGGACGCCCGAATCGGATGATCCCGATGCGCGGCAGCGACCGATCCCATATAGTCGCGAGGTAAGCAAGCGCCCGGCGGCGGGTTCATCTCGCGGCCGAGGGCAGGACCGACGACGATTCCAGGAGGCAGCAATGTCATTTCATCGTTTCGACGACCTACCCAAAGAGGTCGTGACCCCCAAGCACTCAATGGCATTTGGAGAACTGCTCACGGGCGAGAAGATCGAGCTCGGCAGGCTCCACTTCAACACGGGCGAGGGGGCGAATCCGCATCAGCATCCTCAGGAGCAGATCATGTTCATCGTCAAGGGGGCGCTCGAGGTGACCCTGGACGGAGAGACGGCCGTTCTGCGCCCGGGAGAGGCGTTCCACGCCACCCCGATGGTGCTGCACAACGTCACCGCCAAAGAAGACACGGACGTCCTCAGCTTCAAGTCGCTGGTCGACGGCGCCGGACACCGGATCTAGCAACGTCAAGGGGCCGGCCGCTCAGGGAGCGGCTGGCCCCTCCCGCGTCGAACCGCCCGGCTGCCGGTGCGCTCCCCCTCGGGACCCTCTGTTGCGTCCAATGCATTCCAATGAATGTTGACGCGCGCGCGCGAGGAAGCCCACAGCGGCCCGATCTCCGAGCGCAGCCGGCGACCGACCATTACCGTCACTTCCCCGCCCTAGTCGCCCTCGGGGAGCCAACCCTTGGGATGGAATGCGGCAGGATCAGAGGCCACATCGATCAGGGTCGGACGCCCGCTTGTCAAGGCTCGCTGCAGGGCCGGGGCGATGTCCGCCGGGCGTTCAACCCGAATTCCAAGACAGCCCATGTCGGTGGCACAGCGCGCGAAGTCGATGTTATCGAAGGTCCAGTTATGGATGGCGTGATCGGCACGCTCCGGGCCGTAGGCCTCCGGCCAGAAATGCTGCTCGCCGGCGTAGGCGCTGTTGTTGTTTACGACGAAGACGGCGTTGATCCCATTGCGGGCGGCGGTCTCCAGTTCGGCCAGATGATAGTAGGCGCCTCCGTCCCCCATGAATCCGATGACGGCTCGCTCGCCCAGGGCACACTTGGCGCCGATGGTGGCGGGCAGCGCCCATCCCAATGAGCCAGCGCAACGTGCATAGCGCTGGGCCGAGCTTTTGATGCCGATCATGGTGGCGCCCCAGATCGCCGCCTGGAGGGTGTCCACGACGACCGCGCCGTCCGCCGGCAGCGCCTTCTCAATCTCCGCACAGATGCGCTCGGGTCGGATCGGGACCGAGTCGGATTTCAGCGCTGGGGCCACCTCCTCTCGCCACGACCGCAGGTAGGCCTGCGCCTCGCCCACCCAGGCGCGGTGTTCGCGGGGCTGCACCTGCTGGATGAGGCGCAGGAGCGATGCCTTGGCGTCCCCTTGCAGGCCAACCGCGGTTTCGAGGTGCCGGCCGAGCTCCTCCGGGTTGATGTCGAGGTGAATGATTGCGGTGCCCGGCCGGGGCAGCTTCCAATTGGTGGTGACCATGCTGCCGGTGCGGCTTCCGACGTAGAAGATCAGATCGGCGGCCGCCACCACCTGGTTGGCCGCCCGGCGCGAATAGAATCCCGTCACGCCAACGGCCAGGGGATGGTACTCGGCGATTGCCGCCTTGCCGCTCATCGAGGTGGCCACCGGCGCCGAGATCTTCTCGGCCAGGGCAACCACCTCGGCCTCCGCCCCGGAAGAGATCACCCCGCCGCCGGCGATGATGACGGGGCGCTCGGCGGCCTCCAGCATCCTGGCGGCGGCGGTGATGAGGTCGGCCTGGGCCTCTGGGCGAAAAGCGGGGATTCGACCGAAGCGGGGCTCGTAAGCACGTCCAGCCGCGGACTCCTCTTCAACGATCTGGCCGGAGTGGCCGCGCACCTCGAGGTGGACCGGTCCCGGTGATCCGCTGGTGGCGACTCGGAAGGCTTGCCGAGCAAGTTCGGGCAGACGGCTCGAGTGCTCCACGGAGGCCTGCCATTTCACAAGCGGGGCAAAACAACCGTAGTCCGCAATCTCCTGATATACGTGTCGAAACCGTGTCTCCTCGAACGGCCCTCCGGTGATCGCGATGACCGGGGAACACGCCATCTGGGCATCCTTCAAACCCGAGGCAAGGTTGGCGGCGCCCACGGTCTGGGCCAGGCAGATCCCGGGCCGCCCGGAGACCCGGGCGTATCCATCCGCCATGTATGCCGCCGCTTTCTCACCGTGCGCCGAAACCGCCCGGATACCGAGGCGGTCAGCCTCGGCCAGGAGCGGCAGCATCATGGTGGGGACGAAGAACTGGTGGGTGACGCCGTAGGCGTGCAACATCTCGGCAAGCTGGCGCGATCCGGTCAGGCGGTCTCCTGGAGCCATTCCGGTCAGGGCCTCTTGGATGTGGAAGCGATTCGGTCGATCATGTGAGCCTCCGAATTTCAACGGATGACGAGGGGGTTGACGGGAGATCCCACACCACCCTCAATGGGAAGCGTCGGGGCCGCGATCATGCTGCTGTAGCGCCCATCCTGGGCGCAGCTGGCGGCCAGCTGCTCCAGGTTGAACATCTCCCCCACCATCAAACCGACATTGGCAATCGCCAGGCGATGCCAGGGTTGCACCATCTCAGCCACGGCGTTGGGCCGCACCTCAGCTCCCCAGGTGTCGGTGGCCACCGCAGCCAGCTCATGCTGCTTCAACCACAACGCCGTCTCCAGTGACAGACCGGGTGCGTCGCCGCCCGCAAAGGTCCCCCAACCCTGCTGGAAACAGCGCGCCATCTGGCCGGTTCGCACCAGCAAGAAGTCGGCGGATCTGAGGGTCACGCCCACGGATTCGAGGCAGGCGTCAAGATCTTGCGGAGTGATCGATTCGCCGTCGGACAGCCAATCGACCTTCTTGAAGCGGGGCATGTCGAGCAGCACCGCCCGGCCCACCAGCTTGTCGTTGGTGGGCACGATACTGCACTTCGAGGCTCCCCCCACCCCCACCAAACGCATGTCGTATCCATTCCACATGACGCCGTTATGGAACACGTGTCCCAGACAATCCCAGTGCGTAGCCCCATGCACGGGCATTTCCAGCACGTCGTCGGCGTAGCCGTTGGCGCGACCGGCTACGGCGGAATCGGCCCCCGTGGCCAGCATCCAGTGCAGGGGATTGAAGCGCCCACCCTGACCCGTTATTTGCGGTCCGGATGGCCCGAACTTGATCGCGAGGGACAGAATCTGACCGGTCTTGACCTCGGCGGCGGCCGCCCGCGTCGTCTCCGGGTTCACGTAGTTCAAGGTTCCGATCTCGTCATCCGGGCCCCACCGCCCCCAGTTACGACAGGCGCGGGCCATCTCCTCCACCTCGGCCAAGGTCACCATCATCTCGCCACCTCCACCTTCACTCGCGGACCTGATCCAGCCGGTCGAATTCGCTCTTGCCGCTCAAACCAGGGAAGCCCGAAGCAAGCGTCCCCCGAGGGTCGTAACGTAGATGCTTCCCGGTGCGATGCAGCAGGACACCGGTGTCTCCGGCAAGGAGTTCGTGGTCACCAGCTGTCCTTCCGCCGAGAAGACGTAGATCATCGGGCCGGGGCCGGCCTCAATCGAACCTGCGCACAAATACAGCTCTCCCGCCGCTCCAAGACACATTCCCGATCCGCCCCGGTGGGGGCCGCGAGCGTCGGCACCGAATGTGTGCAGGACGATGGGACTACCCAGGCTCCCGTCCTCCGCTATCGGATATGAGCGCAGCTCCCGTCGGCCGGAGGGTGACGGATCGTTGTCGGTCACGTACAGCCGGCTCGAATCAGGGGCAATCTGGACCGCCGCGGGATTGGTGGTATCCGACGTCATGCGCTCCAGCACCAGACTCCGATTGGCCAGTGGCCTCAGTCGCAGAACGGACGCATGCTCCAGCCGGCCGTGCACCTGAGGACCGGGGGCCGGGATCGGGCTGTGGGGATCGCTGAACCAAATCCGGGCGCTCGAATCGATGGTGAGATCGCGGGGGTGATTGTGAATTCGACCGCGCAGCCTGGACAGAAGCGGAGTGGTCGATCCGTCTGCGTTGAAGCGGACGATTCTCCGCGACCCACTCTGGGCACCGTACAGGTGGCCGTCAGGCCCATCGGAGAGCGCGCTGGTGCGGCTGGTGTAGCGGCGGAACTCGCCGACCGCGCCAGAGGAGGGATTGAAGGAGAGAATCCGGCTCTCGTCGACCGCGCAGAAGAGCACCAGATCCTCCCGCCAGATCAGGCCGGCCGCCTCCCCCTGGCAGGTGGCGACGGGCTCGAAGGCCAAGCTCACGGCACCACCGGGGGACCGACCGGGATGCCCGGAATGCCCAGGCGGAGGCGGTAGACGCATTCATAGGTGGTGATGTACAGGGTCCGCCAGTCATCATCGCCGAACGCCATATTGGTGGTGTGACCGGGCACCAGGATGCGACCCAGGAGGGCGCCGGCGGGATCGACGACCTGAATGCCACCGGGCCCGGTGACGTACACGTTGCCGTCGCGGTCAACCTTCATGCCATCGGCCACGCCGGGCTCGTCGCCGACCAGGCTGTAGAAGACCTCTCCCCCGCTCAGCTCCCCCGCCGGAGCGACCTTGAAGGCCCGAATGTGGGCGCGCCAGGTGTCGTTGACATAGAGCAGGGACTGATCGGGAGAAAAGCAGAGCCCGTTGGGATAGGAGACGTCGGCGATCGCCTCGGTCACCGTACCGTCTGGATCCAACCGGAATACGGGGTGGTTGTCCAGGTAGCGCTGTACGTCCGGGCCTTCCATCCCGGGAATGAAGAGGGCGCCGCTGGGATCGGTCCAATAGGTCACACCATCGGACCTGACGACGATGTCGTTGGGGGTGTTGATGCGCACTCCCCGATACTCCGAGGCCAGGGTCCGGACGAGGCCGTCTGGCTCGATTCGCCACACACTCCGCGATCCCCAACCGGCCACGACCAGTCGCCCTTGCCCGTCCAGGGTCATGCCGTTGGCCTTGCCGGACGGTCTCATGACCACCTGCTGGCCGACTCCCGGGATCCACCTCCAGATCGTGTCGCCGATGATGTCCACCCAGTAGAAGGCGCGCTCCCGGGCGTTCCAGACCGGTCCCTCGCCAAAGGTCAGGCCGTGGGCCACCATCTCGAGATTGGAATCGGACGTCACGATACGGGCCAGTCCGCTGGTGGCCCGATCGGTGCCTACCAACGATCGATCCTCACGCCGCCGACCATCCCTTGGGATGGATGGCACTCGGATCGCTGACCACGTCGATCAGAACCGGCTTGTCCGCCGCCAGCCCGCGCCGGAGAGCATCAGCCAGAGTGTTGGCGCGGTCGACCCTGATTCCGATGCAGCCCATCTCCTCGGCGATCTTGGCAAAGTTTATGTCTCCGAAATTCCAGCTCCGCAGGCCCTCTTCGGTCTGCTCACCGTGGTAGGGCTCATCCCAGATCACCCTCTCGCCGGCGTAGGCACCGTTGTTGTTGATCACGATGACGGCGTTGATTCCGTAACGCGCCGCCGTCTCCAGCTCGGCCAGATGGTAGTAGGCCCCTCCATCGCCGGTGAAGCCGACCACGGAGCGCCGGCCCAGCGCGCACTTGGCGCCGATCGCCGCCGGCAATCCCCAACCCAAGGAGCCGGCGCAGCGAATGAACCGCTGCTTGCCGCCGTTGAGCCCCATCATGCTTCCCGCCCAGATCGAGGCCTGGAGCGTGTCGACCACGACCGCCCCGTCGTCGGGTAGAACACGTGCGATCTCAGCGCAGATCCGCTCTGGTCGAATCGGACTCTGCTCCGATTCCATCCTCGGCCGCACCTCGTCCCTCCAGCGCCTGACCAATTCCCGCGCATGTTCGATCCAGGAGGGGTTCGAGCGCGCTGCGGAGCGGGCGATGAGGCTGGTCAGGGTGACCTTCACATCCCCGTTGAGCGCAACCTTGGCGGGATAGTGGCGGCCCAACTCGGATGGCTCGATGTCGAGGTGGATGACGGTCGTGCCGGGTCGGGGAATCTGCCAGTTGGTGGTCACCAGGCTACCCGCCCGGCTGCCGACGAAGAAGACCAAATCGGCCGCATTCAGCACCTCGTTGGCACAGCGGCGGGAATAGAGCCCGCTGGAGCCGATGGAGAGAGGATGGGCATCAGGAATCGCGGATTTGGCGTTGAGCGAGGTGACGACCGGAATCGACAGCTTTTCGGCGATCTGAACCAATTCCGCCTCGGCGCCCGAATTGATCACGCCGCCCCCGGCCACGATCACCGGCCGGCTGGCCGCGGCCAGCTCCCTCAGCGCCTCGTCAATGGCGGCCGGTTCGGGCTGCGGTCGAAAGGCGGGGACGGCGGTGAAGCGCGGTTCCAAAATGAACTCCAGGTCCGCCTCGGAACTGATCGCCTGTCCCCAATGCCCTCGAACCTCCAGGTGAACCGGGCCCGGCGCCCCGGTCGTGGCCACCCGGAAGGCCTGCCGGACGAGGTCGGGAAGCCGCTCCACCGACTCGATGGAAGCGTGCCATTTGGTCACGTGGTCGAAGAAGGAGTAGTCCTTGATCTCCTGATAGACGTGCTTGAACCGGCTCTGGGTGTAGGGGCCGCCGGTGAGCGCGATCACTGGGGAGCCAGCCATGTAAGCGTCCTTCAATCCCGACGCCAGGTTGGCACCACCGACCGCCTGCGCCATGCACAGCCCGGGGCGGAGCGCAGCCCGGGCATAGCCGTCCGCCATGTAGGCGGCAGCCTTCTCACCATGTGCCGAGATGAGTCGAATCCCCAGGTGATCCATCTCGCTCAGGGCGGGCAGGAGCACAGTCGGGACGTGGAAGGAATGAGTCACGCCCGCGGCATGGATCACCCGAGCCAGGAAACGGTCGCCGGTGACCCGCTCGCTCCTGATCTCGCTCATGACCCCCCCCAACCTGAACTGGGACCAGGCCCGCCTGGCCGTCGGTGCGGCAGCGCCGCCCGGGTCACGGGAGCCCTGCCTGCTAATCGGGCCGCGTCAGCCGTCGAAGCCAAACAACCCCGCCGGGTTAAGCTCCGCGACCTGCCTGGCGTCCTCCTCTCCGAGTGCGTCCAATACCTCTCGCATGGGCTCGGCGGGGGCCATGTCGAATGGGATGTCGGTACCCATGACGACGTTGGCCAGCCCCATCCGCTCCACCACGTAACGCAGCGCAGGCCCATCATGGGTGATGGTGTCGACCACCACCTGACCGCGATAGGCCCACGGATCCGCAGGCGATTCGGCCAGCTCGGAGCGCACCGTCGCGGCGTGCCGAAATCGTCCCGCCTGGAATGGAAAATAACCGCCGGCGTGGACCAACAGGATCTTGAGCCCGGGATGGTCGCGCAATACTCCGGCCCCGATCAGGCGCTCGATGGCAACCGTGGTCTCGAGAAGGTTTCCGATCACGTTGCGAAGGTAGAAGCGGTCGAAGCCCGGGTGCGGCTGACCGTAGGCGGGATGAATCATGACCGGCAGCTTCAACTCCTCGGCCCGCGACCAGAAGGGCTCGAAGAAAGGATCGTCGAAATATCGACCCATTAGTGAGGTGGCTATCTCGACTCCAACGCAGCCCTCCGCGAGCGACTGTTGGAGAATCGCCGCCGCCCGATCCGGGCTCTGCATGGGCACGCTCGCCATCCATCTCAGCCGATCCGGGGCGGTGGCACACATCTGGGCGAGCCCGGCGTTCACCGCTGTGCTGAGTTGGTCGGCGAGAGTCTCATCGAGCTCGTAGCCAAAGATCATCGGCACTGCGGAGAGAACCGCCGCCTCCAGGCCGACGCGCTCCAGTTCGGCCAGCTTGACCGCGGGATCGCTGAACTTAGCGTCGAACCGAATCTTGAAGTAGGAGCTGGTGAGAACGTCACCGTTGATCTCCAGTCCAGACCCCGGGTTGGCACGGATGAGGTCTATGGCGGCGTCGGGCAGGGCGTGGTTGTGGGTGTCTATCTTCAAGCGCCTGGCCCCCAAGCCTTCATGGTCGGCTAGTATCCCACACCTCCGAGGGAACCCGGAGTCGCCGCGCCCACCGGGCCCGGCGACTCCCTGGCCCTAGGAGCGGCTCAAATTCCAGAGCCGCTCTAGGGTGAAGGGAAAGACGACTGTGTCGGAACCACGTCCGCCCAGGGCGTCATAGATGGCGCCGGCCAAGGCGGCGGGGGCGCCGATGGCCCCGGCCTCGCCAATACCCTTGGTCCCCAGTGGGCTGAATGGTGAGGGGGTCTCGAGGAGAGCGGTGCTGAACTCGGGCACCTCCAAAGCGGACGGTATCAGGTAGTCCAGAAAGCTGGTCGTTGTGGGTTGGCCATCGGCGTCGTGGATGACCTCCTCCAGCAGCGCCTGCCCCAGGCCCTGAACGGCGCCGCCCACCACCTGACCCTCAGCCAACAGGGGGTTGATGATGCGCCCCGCGTCATCGACGGCGGTCACGCTGAGAACGTCGATGTGGCCGGTGCTACGGTCGATGGCCACCACCGCCACGTACACCCCCAGGGAGACAACGAATCCGGGCAGGGTGAAGCGGCAGGTCGCCTCCAGCCCCGGCTCCTGATCCTCCGGCAGTGACTCCGGACTGTGGGCGATCTCGGCCAGTTCCTCCAAGGTCAGCGAGCGCGCATCGCCCCCGACCGCGCTGACCCGTCCATCTGCCCACACCACCCGATCGGCCGACAGGGCATGGGCGGCAATCCGGTCCAGTTTCACCTTCACGGCCCGGGCCGCCTCCCACACCGCGGACCCGCCCACGGTGGTGGCCCGGCTCCCGAACGTGCCCACCCCCATCGCCCCAAATCCGGAGTCTCCCTCCTCGATTCGAATCGCTTCCAGGGGCAGGGAGAGGGCGTCCGAGGCGATCTGCGCGAAGGTCGTCTCGTGACCCTGGCCGCTGGAGGTTGAGCCGGACTGGACCACGACCCGGCCATCGGCGGTGATTCGTACCGTGGCCGCCTCCCAGAGCCCTGTGCCCGACCTCTCCACAGTGGCCGAGATTCCGATACCGAGGCTCTGGTCGGGATTCCAGTCACGCTGCCGCTCCCGCCAGCGACCGTATTCGGACAGTTCCAGGGCTCGGTCCAGGACCTGCTCGTAATCGCCGGAGTCGTAGGTCATGCCGACCGGGGTCAAGTACGGAAAGGCGCCGGGGGGAATCAGGTTGCGACGGCGCAATTCCGCCGGGTCCAGCCTCAATTCGCGCGCCGCCAGATCAACCAGTCCTTCCATGATCACTCCGGCCTCGGGTCGCCCCGCGCCCCTATAGGGTCCGGTGGGGACCTTGTTGGTAGCCATGCCGAGCACCTCCACGGAGGCGGCGGGAACCGAGTAGGGACCAGCCAGCAACCCCGAAGTGGTGAGGGAGATGGTGGCCGTGTTAAGGACCATGTAGGCGCCGAAATCGGCCCGCAGGCGGGCCCTGATCCCGAGCATGCGGCCTTGCCCATCCAGCGCCAGTTCCGCCTCCGAGATCATGCCCCGACCCTGGTAGGCACCCAGGAAGTTGGACTGCCTGTCCTCCACCCACTTCACCGGCCTTCCGGTCCGCATCGAGAGCACGGCCGCCGCCACCGTCTCAGAGGGCACCGGGCCCTTGCTGCCGAACGCTCCGCCGACGTCCGGCACAATCACCCGGACCCGGTCCAGGGGCAGATCCAGGTATTCCGAGAGCTGGGCACGAGGTCGGTGCTGGTCCTGACTTGAAATCCAGACCGTCAGCGCACCACTTGCCTGGTCGTAGGACGCGATCGACCCTCGCACCTCCATTGGCGCCGCCACCAAGCGCGGCATCACGACCCGCTGCCGCACCACGTGGGTCGCGCTGCGGAAGGCCTGCTCGGGGTCCCCTCCCGAGACCCGCCATCGCATCAAGACGTTGTCGGGAACTAAATCGTGGACCGTCAAGCCGGGGTCAGCGGCGTGCTCGAAGTCCATGACCGGGCGCTGGGCGTCTATTTCCAGCACCACCGCCGCCGCACCGTCGGCCGCCGCGGCACGCGTCTCTGCCAGGACCGCCGCCACCGGCTCCCCCACGTATCGGACCGCGTTCAGAGCCAGCACCGGGTGGCCCGCCTCGGCGATTTCGGCCGAGGCCGGGTGAATGAAGCGCAGCGTTCGCTCCGGAAGCGGAAGGTCGGAGGCGGTGAGCACGGCTACGACACCGTCCATCGCCAGCGCCGAAGCCCCGTCAACGCTCCTCAGTACGCCCCTGGCCACGGGGCTTCGGACCACGGACATGAAAAGCATGTCGGGAAAGGTCAGGTCGTCGATGAAGTGCCCGGATCCGGTTACGAGGCGGGCGTCCTCGTAGCGCCGCAGCCCCGCCCCGATCGCTAACCCGGCGTCCGAGGCGGCCGCCTCAGGAGCCGGCGCGGGTACGGACATCAGCTGGTCACGCCCCTGCCGCCCCGCCGCCGGCGGGACGCCGCGGGCTTCGTCCGAATCCACTCACACAAGCTGGGCTCTAACTCCATCACGCCTGACCGGCATCATAACGGAGCCGATTCACCGGACCGGGCCGAATCGCATCGCGGCTCGGCCGCGATGTATGTTGATCTGGTGTCGACAAGCCCTGCGGCAGGACGTCCCGCGGAGTCGTTGCGACAGCGGGTTTACACCAGCCTCAAGGACGCGGTGCTGAGCGGAGAACTGAAGCCGGGCGAGATCGTGAGCGAAATCGAGATCGCGCGGCGCTGGGAAATCAGCCGGGCCCCGATTCGTGAGGCCATTCGCCAACTCGAGCAGGAGAATCTGGTCCGGTCCAGCCCCCGGCGCAGCGCGACCGTGGTCGGGATCACCGCCGCCAGCGTTCGTGACCTGTACGAGGTGCGCATGTCACTGGAGGGTCTGAGCGCCAGGCTGGTCGCCGAGCGTTCCGTGACGCAGGAGATCGACCACCTCGACAGCCTCGCCGACTCGGTCGAACGAAGCCACAGCGATGGGGACTATCGGGCTGCCATTCGGGCCGATGACGAACTCCACCGCAAGATGGCCTCCATGACTCGCAACCGGGTCCTGGAGACCCAGATCATGCGTGTCATGGACCGCCTGATGATGGCTCGGATGATGGTCCGGCAGATCCCGGGCCGGCTCGAAGACATAGTCGACGAGCATCGGGCGATCCTCGTCGCATTGCGCACCCACGACGGCGATGCCGCCGCCCAGGCGTGCACGACCCACGTGCAGAACGCTGGCGAGCGCCTGACGGAAATGCTGATCAAATCGTCGGTCGACGATGAGGTCTAGGCGATCCCACCCGGCTCGGTTGAGCGGCCGATGACACCCGTGGTCGCCGCCAGATCAGGACCGCGAGAAGACGCGGAGCGCTTCCCGATTCCCCACCTGGAGGCGTTCGTCGCCACCATCCTGACCGCCGCCGAGCTACCGCCCGCGGACGCGCAGACGGTCGCCCGCCTGATGGTGTCGGCTGACGCCCGAGGAGCCGACGGCCACGGCGTCTTCAGACTCCCCCAATACGTCCAGCGCATCCAGGCGGGTGGAATCAACCGGCATCCTCAGATGCGCCTGGTTCAGGACCATCCCGCCACCGCACTCCTCGACGGCGACAACGGGATGGGCCATCTGGTGATGAGCCGGGCGGCCGCAGTCGCCATGGAAAAGTCGGCCTCAACCGGGATCGGGTGGGTCGGGGTGCGCTACAGCAACCACGCCGGGCCGGCCGCCATGTACGCCGCCATGCCGCTCGAAAAGAACATGATCGGTCTCTATCTGGCCATCGGCAACGCCAATCACATGGCCCCCTGGGGCGGCACTGAGTTGCTCCTCAGCACCAACCCGATCGCGATCGCGGTTCCGGCTGGCACCCACCCGCCGGTGATTCTGGACATGGCCACCAGCGTCGCGGCCTTTGGCAAGGTCAAGCGCAAACTCCAGGATGGGGAGCCGCTTCCGCTGGGCTGGATGATCGACGGCATGGGTCAGCCCCTGACCGACCCCGCCCACGCTCACGACGGCTCACTGCTGCCCATCGGCGGCCCCAAGGGCTATGGCCTGGCGCTGATGATCGGATTGCTCGCGGGCACCCTCAACGGAGCGGCTTTCGGGCGCGAAGTCGTCGACTTCAACGCGGACTCCCATTCCATAACCAACACCGGGCACTGCGTCGTGGCCATCGACGTCGCTCGGTTCATGGACCTGGACGCCTTCAAGGCGGCGGTAGACGCGGTCTGCGAGCAGATTCACGGCTCACCCACCCTGCCGGGGGCCGAGATCAGGATTCCCGGCGAGCATTCCGCCGCGCTGGTGGCCGAGAGTCGCGAACTCGGCGTACCCCTGGCTCCGGCGGTGGTGCGCCAACTCGAACTGATGGCGGCCGAATTCGGGGTGAACCCGCTCTGAGGGCCCCCAGGGAGTCACCTTGAGTCAGCACCCCAGCGCCCCCTCGCTCCTCATCCGTCCGGAGGCGGTCGAAGTATTCGATCGCGGCAACGGAGTCGTCACCACCCCCTATGTGGGGAAGTGGAATTCGCAGGTTAATTCCGTCACCACCGGCGTCACCGCGTTTGCTCCCGGCACCGCAATTCCGCTCCACACCCACAACGTGGAGGAGTCGGTGCTGGTGATCGAAGGGGAGGCGACCGCCGTCATCGGCGAGGAAGAGTTCGAGCTGAACCTTGGGGACGCCACCTGGGTGCCAGCGGACCTACCACATCGTTTCATCAACCGCGGTGCTGGCCGCATGCGAATCTACTGGGTCTACGGCGGACGCGACGTGACCCGCACAATGTGCGCGACCGGGAAAACCGTGGCCCACCTCTCGGACCAGGATCGGGGCGCGACCGGCGCCTGACGCGCGAGCGTCACTTCAGACCGCGGGGCCCACCCACACCGTCTGCACATTGGTGAATTCCCTGATTCCAAACTCGGACAGTTCGCGCCCGTAGCCCGACCTCTTGACGCCGCCGAAGGGTAGCCGCGGATCAGAGGCAACGAGGCCGTTCACGAACACCAATCCAGCCTCGATGCGACTCGAGATTCGTTCGCCGCGGTCGGCGCTGGTGAAGATGGCGGCACCCAAACCGTATTGGGAATCGTTGGCCACCGCGATCGCCTCCTCCTCGTCGCGTACACGCAGCAGCGCCGCCAGCGGTCCGAAGGTCTCCTCCCGCATGATGGGGAATTCACGAGTCGGCACGGCTGCTACCGTGGGCTGGAAGTAGAAGCCGGGCCCGGGCAGGGCCTCTCCCCCCACCAGGCCGGAGGCGCCGGTGGCGAGCGAGCGCCGGAGCTGATCCTGCAGGGTCTGAATCAGATCCCGGCGCGCCAACGGTCCCACCTCGGTGCTCTCATCCATCGGGTCGCCGACCTTGAGCGCGGCGACCTTGGCGCAGAGGAGGCGCTGGAACTCATCAGCCACGGCGTCCACGACGATGAATCGTTTGGCGGCGATGCAGGACTGACCGTTGTTCTGATTGCGGGCCCGGCAGGCCACCGTGGCCGCGAGCTCCACGTCAGCGTCCTCGAGCACGATGAAGGGATCCGACCCGCCCAATTCGAGCACGCACTTCTTCAAAACGCTCCCCGCCGTGGCCGCCACCTTGGCGCCGGCCGCCTCCGAGCCGGTGAGCGTGATGGCGGTAACGCGCTCATCCAAGATCACCCTCTCCACGGCCGCCGAGCCGATCATGAGGGTTTGAAAAACCCCTTCCGGAAGGCCCGCTTCGACGAATACCCGCTCGATCGCAAGCGCGCACTGGGGCACGTTGGAGGCGTGTTTCAAGAGGCCGACGTTGCCCGCCATTAGGGCCGGAAGCGCAGCCCGCATGGCCTGCCAGAAGGGAAAATTCCAGGGCATGACCGCCAACACGACACCCAGCGGCAGGAACTGGACCAGGCTGCGGGTGGCGTTGCTCGGCAGGGCACTTGGGGTGAGCATCCGCTCCCCCTGCTCGGCGAAATAATCCGCCGCCAGGGCACACTTCTCAACCTCGCCCCGGGCCTCCCGGATCGGCTTGCCCATCTCATCGGTGGCCAGCTGGGCGAGACGGTCCCGATCCCGCCGCAGCTGCGCCGCGACCGCCGCTAGGTGGGCCGACCGAGTTCCAAAGGAGGTCCGGCGCCAACCAACGAACGCCTTCCGGGCAAGCTCCAACTTGCCCTCCAGGATCGACTCAGAATCCTCCTCGAAACGAGCCAACTCGCGCTCGGTGGCGGGGTTGACTGAGATTATGGTCATGTTCGGACCTCCCAATTGTCGCGTCGAGTGGCGGTGGTGCGATGCGGCGTTGCGACCCTGATTCGGCCATCTTCGGCCATTTGGACATCGCCTCGGCGGCGGCTGCGGGCGGCGCCCAGGGAGCGGACTCGGGCGGCCGCCGGGGTTGCCGAGGTGGAGCTCATCGGGGCGGCTGGCGCAGGCAAATCGGCAGCGAAGGCAGCTGCTGGAGGATCGACCGCGAGATCATGGCGTGCACCCCCTTCTGGATGTTTACGAGCTGCGTTATATGCAGGTCGACGCAAAAGCTGGCCATGCGCAAGCCATCGTTGAAGGGCAGGTCGCACTCTCGCTCCAACACCTCCAACATCGATCCCAGCGCCAGCCGCGCGGCCTCGTCCAGATCTTCGTGGAAGGCCAGGGTGATGAAGTGTGTGGGAGTGACGACGAGGGGATAGACGGTGCTCAGGTCACGCCTTACGGTGACCCGGAACTCTCCCTCCAGTGGCGTTTCGACGGCGCTTAGGGAGACCTCACCGTCGCCCTGGAGCCCGTGCCCGTCACCGATACTGAGAAGGGCGCCGGCCACGTGGACGGGGAGGAAGAGGCTGGTCCCGCGACCCAGTTCCTTGAGGTCGATGTTGCCCCCGTGCACCCGGGGCTCCGCGCTGCCGATGCGCCCGAAACCGGGCGGAGGGGCAACTCCGATGTTGCCGAAGAAGGGTGCCGAATCGGCCCAGACCCCGGGCAGCACCTCGATCCGGCCGCTCTCAAGGTCGATTGGAATCATCCAGCGCGTGGGGTGCTCGACGCGACGGGTGTAGATGCCCTTAAGGGGATCTAGATTCGAGTAGCCGAAGGGGCTGCGCAGGCGCACGTCCAGGACATCGATCTGTAATACATCGCCGGGAGTGGCCCCCACCACCGAAATCGGACCGGTCAGGATGTGGGCGCCGGGACCCTTGTCGGTCACCTGCCGATGAATGGCCACCGCCTCGGCGGATAGGTAGCGGCCGGGCTCGGGATCCCAGACCAGCCCGGATGTGCTCTGAAGTCGAAAGGTCTCGCCGCTTTGGACCTCCCCGATGGGGGGCTGCCGGGCATCATAAAAGCCCCACTGCACGTGCTCCGGACGGGGGCTAAATGTCTGCATCGCGCTTGCCACTCCTCCGTTCACCACTGGATCTGCACTCTCCGATTCGAGCGCCCGGGCGAGTCCGCACCGCGGAGCCGGGCGGGGACCACCTGGTCTCTGCCACAACCGCCGCCCGGCCCGACGGTAGCGCCGGCGGCGGAGGTGACCAACCCCGCCTCACGCACCGTCGCCGGTCGGGGATGCCGGGGCCTTTGCCCGCCGCGCCGGTTTGCTCTTGGGAGGCTGCTCTGGAACCCGTTCAGCGATCTGGTACTGCGGTGAACGAACCGTGAGCGTAAAAACGTCGGCCCGATTGTAGTGGCCGCTGTAATCGTGAACCACCTTTGCAGCCACACAATCCCCCAGCTCGATGTCGGCAATGAGAAGGCCTTCCTCGTCACCCGGCATCGGGCCGGCGATGATCGTGCTGCCGGCGCCGACGATGCTCGATCCGCCGCCGTTGAGGGCGTTGCCGAGAAAGGCGTGGTCGCCCTGGCTGTAGGGAAGCTGCTCCCGAAGATCCTTGGTAATGACGCCGCAGGCGTTGAGTACAAAGCAACTGGCCTGGTAGGAGAGCGAGAGGGTGTTGAAATGGATCGCCTCGGCCATGGGATGCTCATTGGTCGCGAAGTGGTTGGGCCAGCTGGCGACGTGGATCTGGGTTCCCTGGGCCGCGAGCGCGAACACCGCCAGCGAATTGGCGTTTTCGCCGCACAGAAGGCCGCTCAGGCGACCGATCGGAGTCGGAAAGACAGGCAACATGTCGCCCCGCCCGGGAGCGTGTACGATCCTCTCGCCCACCGTCGGCACCAGCTTCTGCCGCTTTCCCAACAGGCGGCCCCCGTCATCGATGAAGAGCTGGGTGTTGAAGAGCGTGCCGGTGGTCCCCGCCTCCCGCTCACAGACCCCGATCACGACGTAGGTACCCGCCTTCTTCGCCGCCGCCCGAATTGCATCGACCTCGGGGCCATCGACCTCCACCGCGTTCTCGAAAAGGCGTGCCGACCAGTCGAGGCTCTGCCGGCCGGTGACGGGATGGAAGTGGAACCAGACCGGATGGCCGGGGATGAATCCCTCCGGGAAGGCCAACAGTTTCACCTTTTCCCGACCCGCCTGCGCGATCCAATCAAGAGCCCTGTCGAGACAACCGGCGCGATCCAGAAATGGCCCGCTCGATTGCACCACCGCCACCTTCAACTTGCCGCTCAGCACCTCCATGGCAGCTCAAATCGTAACCGCCCCCGGCGGCCTCCGGAAAAAGTCCGGCCTAGGGCAAATTCAGTCCGGCAATGAGCCCTGCACAGATCGGCTCGAACCGTCGTCCCTCCTCCTCGGTGAAGTCGCGCAGCGGACGCCGAACCGATGCTCCGATGGGCACGCCGCGCAGCCCCAGGATTCGTTTCAGGGCGGGATGGAAGGGAAATTCCTGGATTCGTTCACGCACCCGTGCGCAGCGCCCGGAGTCGTCGGCCGAACCCGATGCGACCGCCTTCACGACCAGTTCGGGCAGCGCGGAGGCGAGAGCCGATACCGCACCGGCCGCCCCCTTCTCCATGGCTGCGGAGATCAGCGCCTCGGAGCCCACGAAGACGTCGAGCCCCTCCACCAGGTAGGGCGCAAAGCGATCGAAGGGTGCATCCGACACCTTCAGTCCGACCAAGTTGTCGACCCGCGATCGGAGCCGATCGATCAACTCCGGCGCCACCGCATAGCCGCTCCGGGCGGCGAACTCGTAGAGGTAGAAGGGAACTGGAGCGCAAGCCCGAGCGGCGCTCGCAAAGTGCTCCACCAGGGAGCGGTCATCGAGCGCGAAGTAGGGCGGACCGATCACCGCCACTCCGCCTGCGCCCGATTGGGCGGCGTGCTCGGCGAGTTCGACGGTTTCCCGCGTCGTCTGGGCGCCGCAGTGGGCAATGATCGGAACCCGGCCGGCCGCGGCCGCCACAAACAGTTCTGTGACCCGACGTCGCTCGGCCGCCGACAAGAGGATGCCTTCGCCGGTGGTGCCCATGGCCAGAATCCCGTCCAGGCTGTGGCCGACGAGAAAGTCGACCAGAGCCAGAAAGGCGCCCTCGTCCAAGCTGTCGCCGCCCTCCTTCAAGGGCGTCACGGCGGCAGCCAGCGCGCCCTTCACAGGGCCCGTCGAGCGCCCTCCATGTTGGGTCGTCGGCCCGTTCATTGATCCGCTCCGGCCGCGGGCCTCATCCGCCGGCCAGTTCCTGGGCGAGCTTGGCCTCAGCGTCTACCACCACCGCGCCGGCCTCGGCCAAGGGCACGATCACCACCCCGTCTGCGTCCGCCACCACGACGTCACCGGGCATCACCACCTGCCCCCCGATGGCGATCGCCACATTCAACCGGCCAGGACCGTTCTTATACGGTCCAGCCGGGGTCACCGCCCGAGCGAACACCGGCATGCCCAGCTCTTCCAGTCCCTCGCGGTCACGGACCGCGCCGTCGATGACGAACCCCGCCACACCCAGCGACTTGGCCTTGGCGGCGACCAGCGATCCGATCAGAGCTCGCTTCTCATCGCCCAGGCCGTTGACCACCAGGACATCCCCGGGCCTGACCTGCTCCAGCGCCTTGTGGATGTAGAGGTTGTCTCCCGGCCGGGTCAGGACGGTGAAGGCGCTACCCACCACCGCGGCCTTGGACCACACCGGTCGGATCTGGGAATCGATCACGCCCAGCCTCTCCATGGCGTCACTGACGGTCGTCGCGGGCAGCTTCTCAAAACGCCGCAGCAGCGCGCCGTCCGCCCGCGGAAAGTCAAGTGGCGTGTCGCTCGGAGGGGCGGTTTGGCTCATCGGTGCGCTTCCTTTTCAATCAAGTTCGCCGGCGGTCGGATCGGGATTCCAATCTCCAAACGCAAACTATGACGCTGGGATGGGTGCGGCGGGGAGATGAAAACCACCCAGAACAGAGGGCGGTCTCGGTGCTCCCACGGTCGTCGGCTGAACAGCAGAGGAGTTTTGGCGGGAGGGCGGAGCCGGGCGTCGGCTCCCCTACGATGGGCTTGGAGCATGACCGAACTTCGAATTGCGGCCCTCGCCTCAGCCCTTCTCCTGGTCGCCGGCTGCGGGGCGGCTGAACCATCCGCTCAGCGCTCACCCACGCCCCTGCCCTCCATCTCGCTGCCACCCTCACCGTCACCCTCAGCCGCTCCCTCGCCCACGCCGCTGCTTCTCCCCAACGCCCCTAACATCCACGTGCCCGCCGGGTTCCGCGCCCAGATCTACGCCAGCGGCCTGGCCGCGCCGACCGCCATAGCGGTTGGCCCCGACGGACGCCTCTACGTTGCCGAGCAGTCCGGCAACGTGGTGGCCATGACCCCCGGTGGCGTCGGCCAGGTGGTGACGCGCGGCCTGCGTATCCCACTCGGTCTGGCTTTCGACGGCAACGTCCTACTGATCGCCGTCCGCGGGGGGCTGGAATCACTCCAAGGAGGCACACTCCGCCCGCTCGTCAGCGGCTTGCCCTCTGGCGTTCACCAGCAGGATGGACTGGCCGTCGCCGCCGACGGGAGCATTTTCCTGGGCAGCGGATCGACCTGCGATGTGTGCCAGGAGTCGGATCCTCGGAGCGCCGCCATTTTGCACCTCAACGCCGACGGCAGCGGGCTTCAGGTGTACGCCAGCGGCACCCGCAACCCGTACGGGTTGGCCATCATGCCGTCCACAAATTCGCTCTACTCGACGGTCAACGGACAGGACAACCTGGGCGCCGGCGAGCCCGCCGACGCAGTGATCAAGGTGACCCAGGGAGCGTTCTACGGATGGCCGCGGTGCTGGCCCAACCTCAGCGCCCGGGCGCTGTCGGGAATCTGCCAGGGGGTCACCGCCCCGATCGCCTATCTGGCCGCCCACACCTCGGCCGATGGTTTCGCCATCTACTCCGCGGCCAGCTTCCCGGCCGCCTATCAGGACCATGCCTTCGTGGCTGAGTGGGGTGCCAACAGCGGTGGTTCAACCGGACGGGATCTGGTCGACGCCACGCTGGTTGGCACCGCGGCAGGTCGCGTCAACGAATTCGCTACCGGCTTTTCCCATCCCATCGGGGTGGCGGTCGACCCACTGGGGGCCCTGCTCGTGGCTGACTACGGCAGCGGCCGGGTGTACCGGATCCAAGCTGCGTCCGGTCCCTAGCCGGGATCTCAGATCGGCACTTCCCCCGGGGGTCGTGGCCTCAACCCGTCACACGAAGGCTGGCAGCACGTCCTTGGCTATCGCTTCAACCTGCCCAATATCGAGCACCGTGGGTAGGTAGAGGAGTAGGTCCAAGCCCGCCGCCGCGAACTGGCGAGCGTTTTCATTCAGAACGTCTGTGCTCCCTCGGACGACCATCTTGTCGAAGGGCAGGCTGGGGTTGCGATAGTAACGCAGGAGGTCGTGGCTGGCCTCGGCCAAGACCTGATCGGGCTCGCCCACCGCGAAGTATTGAATCTTGTAGAAGAGGTACTCCGGCTTGCCCGCGGCGAGCGCGCGGGCCTTGATGACGGGAAGTTGCTCCGCCACCGCGGTCGGTGACACACCGCCTCCGAAAATGAATCCGTCGCCGATCTCAACCGCGCGCTTCACGGCCGCCTCGGCCGCCCCTCCGATCAGGATCGGGATTCCATCAGGTTGCTTGGGAGCAGGTCCGTTCACCCCCTCCTCCCGGGTCGACTGCCGAGCAGCACTCCAGACCTCGCGCATGCGCTCCACCTGACGGCGCAGGCGCGGTCCCCGGGCCGCGTAGGGCGCCCCGGTGACCTCGAAATCATCCGGACGCGAACCAATTCCCAGGCCAAGCTCGACGCGGCCGTCCGACAGCTGATCGATCACTGCCGCCTGCTTGGCGACCTCAACCTCGTTTCGAATCGGCAACACGAGCACCGAGGTGAGCAGGCGAACGCGATCGGTCACCGCCGCCGCCGCCGCCAATGAGGTGAGCACGTCCCAGGAATCGTAGTTGGGCCGATCGAGCGTTCCGAGCGCGTGAAATCCGGCCTCGTCGGCAGTTTTGGCCCATGCGAGAAAGAGGCTGCGATCCAGCCCCCAGGGCATGGCCTGAGGTAGTCCGAGTCCAAGTTTCATCGAGTGTCAACCTCCCACAAATCGGTTGCCGTCGGTGGTCTGCGAGTGCGGCCCAGCGACCGCGGGCCAGGCGCCTGAGTCGACACGCCGCTCGGTCGGTTCTGATCAGACCGGAGAGTCACCTGGCCACCCCCTAGGCAGAGTTCTCAGATCGCAAGACCGGCCATTTTGGCGAGGACGGAAAAGAGGATCGAAAAATCCTCCTCTTGCCATCCCAGGGCGGCCGCACCACTCAGCATCTGGCTGGTCATGGCTGCGGTGGGGAGCGGCACCGAGAGCCGCCGCGCCTCTTCCAGAATCAGGTCCAAGTCCTTCTCCATCATCCGCGCCGAGAACGGCGCCGGGTGCGGCATTTCCAGCGTGAAGGCGGCTCGGAATGCCAGCGCCGCCGACATCGTGGCGCTCTGGGTCAGGACGGCCAGGGCGACCGAGCGCGGAATGCCCCCCTTCTCGGCCAGCGCCAGGCCCTCGGCCAGGGCCATGAACGGAACGGCCACCTGGATGTTGGCAGCCAGCTTCATCAGCGCGCCCTGGCCCACCTCGCCGACGTGGGTCACGGCCCCGCCCAGGTCCAGCAGAATCGGCGCGACCCGGGCGGCGGCGGCGGCCGATGCCCCCATCATGAACGAGGCGCTCCCCGACCCCACCGCCCGCGGCGAACCCGAGATTGGCGCGTCCACCAACTCGGCTCCGCGCGTCGCCACCAGCGGGGCAAGCTGTCGGATGGCGGCTGGACCAACCGTGCTCAGATCGACCAGCAAGGACCCAGGTCCGAGGCCCTCCAGCAGCCCCCCCGGACCCTCGCAGACGGCCCGAAGGGCGGTTGCGTCGCTGACCATGGTGAAGGTGATGTCGACCTGGGCGGCCACCGCGCAGGGGCTGTCGGCCCACATCATGCCGAGTGCCACCAAGGCCTGACCGCGGGCGGCGGTGCGATTGTGACCGAGGACCTGGTGGCCGGCCTCCATCAGCCGCTTGACGATGGGAATTCCCATGGTGCCGAGCCCGACGAACCCCAGCCCCGACCTCCGAGCGTCGGCCTGGACTCGATCACCCACCGCAGCGTCTCCGCCGGCCCGGGCGCTCGCCCGCGGGCGATGGCTGCAAATTACGGAACATCAACCAAAGCCTTGCCCAGCAGACCCCGCTCGACGGCATCGTGGGCAGCGGCGATCTGATCGAGCGCGAAGCGCGTGACCGGAAGGGGCGTCAACACGCCCGCCGCGAGGGCGTCCTGGACCGCCCTTGCGGCGACGGCCTTGTCCGGCTCGGGAATGGAGTAGATGAGGATGAATCTGAGCGTGGCATTTTTGGCCATCAGGGCCTGGGTGCCCAACCGCAGTTCCTTTTGGTCGGCGGCATAGATGACGATGGTCCCATTCGGCCGGAGCACGGCCGCATCGAGCTGCGCGTTGGCGCTCGGGGCCAGTTCGATAATTCGATCCACCCCATCTGGTGCGCGCTCCCGGATGCGATCGGCCGCGTCCGGCTGGCGGTAGTAGAAAACCTCATCGGCGCCCGCCACGTGCGCCAGGGCGGCCTTCTCCGGGCTGCTGACCGTGGCCAGAACCTGAGCCCCGGCGCGCTTGGCGAGCTGGATCGCGAAGTGGCCCACCTGACCCGCCCCGCCAGCCACCAGGATCACTTCACCACCCGGGTCTCCCCCGGCAAAGAGCGTTCGATGGGCGGTCATGGCGGGGATGCCAACCGAGGCTCCAAAATCGAACGAGACGGATTCCGGCAGATCCACGGCTCGTTCCGCCGGGACGCATGAATACTCCGCCGCTGTCCCCTGGGAGCGCTTGTACGCGGCGTGGTAGACCCAGACCCTCTGACCGATACGGGAGCGATCAACCCCCTCGCCGACCGCGTCGATGACTCCGGCGCCATCCTGATTGGGGATCACGAAAGGCAAGGTCATCGGTCCAGACCAGCCGCTGCGGGCCTTCCAGTCGGTCGGGTTAACGCCAGAAACCCGAATCCGAACCCGGACCTCTCCAGGCAGCGGCTCGGGACGCGGCATCTCTTCGATTCGCAGCACCTCTGGGGCGGGTCCGTGGCGGCGGTACACCGCCGCCCGCATCGGCTCAGCGCTCACCTGCGGAGTTGGGCAGAGTGTGGAGGCATGCCTGTCAGGGTATTCCCCAAGAGCCGCCTTGGCCATATCCCTGGTTCGATCCGTGGCGGACTCTACCTTCGCGGAGGCTGAATAGGTGCGGCCCGAAAGCGGTTCCAGTCGGCATGAAGGTTGATATCTGGTCCGACGTCGTCTGCCCCTGGTGCTATATCGGCAAGCGACGCTTTGAGAGCGCGCTGGCTGATTTTGCCCACCGCGACCAGGTGCAGGTGCGATGGCGAAGCTTTGAGTTGGATGCCACCACCCGGGATAGGGGGGAGGAGGATCTGACCGGACGGCTGGCCCGCAAATACGGAATCAGCCGCGAGCAAGCCGGGACAATGAATTCGCGGGTCACCACGGCGGCGGCCGCCGAGGGCCTCCAATACCGATTGGACATCGCCCGCCCGACCAACACCCTGGACGCGCACCAACTGCTTCATCTGGCTGCCGAACACGGTCTCCAAGACCAGCTGAAGGAGCGGCTGATGGCCGCCTACTTCACGCAGGGGGCCGCCCTCAATGATCGCGAGACGCTCCTGCAGCTGGCCGAGGAGGTCGGCCTCGATCGGGCCGCGGCGGCAGAGGCGTTGGATCAAGAGGCGTTCGTCAGCGCGGTTCGGGAGGATGAGACCGAGGCGGCGCAATTGGGAATATCGGGAGTTCCCTTCTTCGTGATAGACGGGCGCCTTGGCGTATCGGGAGCGCAGCCTCCCGAGCTCTTTCTGGAGGCCCTCGGCGCCGCCTGGAACGAGGCCCACCCGCCACCGGCGTTGAACACCATCGGCGGTCAGGGACCCAATTGCGAGGATGGTTCCTGCGAGATCGCCTGATCTGAAATGGTGGCGTCGCCTCCGCTCCGTGGCTGGGGTCGATGACGGTTGGCTCGCGGAAGCCGCCACGAAGCACGATCCGCGCAAGGCCAAAGACCAGGTCGCCACTCGATGAGGGTTGGCAAGGCGGGAGCGGCCTTGGTGCAATTGGGCCGGAGATGACGTCCAGAGTCGGTATCCAGCGCGTCTACGGGCGGCAACCAACTCCGGGCACAGCGGTTCTGGTCGACCGGGTCTGGCCGCGAGGGATCAGGAAGGAGGACTTGGGCAGCGACCTCTGGATGCGAGATCTGGGACCCTCGACCGAGCTGCGGAAGTGGTTTGCGCACCGCCCCGATCGCTGGGATGAGTTTCGCCTCCGCTACCGAGCCGAACTCCAGCTGGCGCCTCAGCAGGCCTTGCTCGATCAGCTGGTCGAACTGGCTCGGAAGCAACCGCTGACTTTGCTCTATGGAGCCCGCGATACGGAGAGAAACCAGGCGCTGGTGATTCGAGAACTTCTTGACGAACGGCTGGGAGCCTGATCCCCACCGGGCGCAATCAGCGGGTGCCAGCCCTGCTCTCCGAGGTTGGCGGCTTTGGATTCCCCTCAGATCAGCCGGAGGAGCGCGCCGCCCAGCTCGTCTTTGGCCCGCTCCGTGACCGGACCGGCCAGCACTCGGAAGGCGTCCAATTCTTCGGGCGGCGGGTCCACTACGCGGGTGCCGGCCGCCACCAGCTGAACGAGTAGCTCACGCTCATCTCGGGCCGCCGTCATCCGCTGCTCCAGGATCGCCGCCCCCACGGCCGAGGCGAAGGCGTCACGCACGCCCGCCGGCCACGACTGGCTCTGGCGCGAGCTCAGGTACAGGCCCCGGGCGCCGTAGGCGTGAGCGGTGAGCGTCAGGTGATGATGAACCCGGTCCACGCCGTAGGCGACGAAGTTGGCCAGGGGGTTCTCCTGGGCATCCACAGCACCGCTCTTGATCATGGCCATTCCGTCCCGAAGGTCGGTCGGAACCGGGATTGCTCCGAGCGCCTCGAAAAAGTATTGATGTGCCCAATTGGGCTGCAGCCGAACGCGCAAACCTTGACAGTCAGACGGCCTGCGCACCTGCCGGTCGCGGGTGGTCAGGTGTCGAAAGCCGTTGTCCCAATAGCCCAGCGGGTCGAGCCCGGTGGTCGCGCGAGTGCGCTCGGAGAGGATCCGTCCGAGTTCGCCATCCAGACTCCGATGAGCGTGCTCGAGCGATGTGAAGATGTAGGGGAGGTCGATGACTGCGAGCTCCGGAACCCGGGCCGCCAGATAGCTGGTGGAGAAATAGGCAGCCGTCACGCGGCCTGCCTCGACGTCGTCCAGCAATTCGTGGGCGGGTCGGCCGGAATCCAGGATGTTGTAGTCGATCTCGACCTGGACCGCATCTCCGAGATCGTGCCGCAGCCTCTCGGCGATGCTAAGCAGGGCCCGGCTGTGGCTGGTCTCGGAGGGACCATATCCGCCCAGTCGGATTTGAATCGGGCTCATGCGCCGATCGGGTCGGCTCGGAACCGCACGGCGGTTAAGCCCGGGCCCGAGGTCGATACCAGGGAGCCAGTCGACCGCTCATCGACCTGACCCCGGTTCGCACCAGGATGGCGAAGGCGGCCAGGGCCACGACGTAAACGAAGGAGACGTCGTCGTGGAGGCTCTGGGCATCGGCGTAAAGCGTGTAGCCGAGGCCGGGCACGCTGGCCAGCACCTCCACCGCCACTGCGCTCGTGAAGGCTCGGCCCAGGGCGATGTCGATCCCGGCCAGAATGTGCGGCAACGAGGCCGGGAACGCGATCCCGAACCAGACCTGGTAGGGCTTGGCGCCAAAGGTGCGGCCGACATCGAGAAACGACTTTGATACCGCCCGGGCCCCATCGGCGGTGGTCATGGCGACGGGAAGAAAGGCTGACAGGATGATCACCACCATCCTGGTCTTGTCGTTGTATCCAACCACCAGCACAAGCACTGGAATGAGAGCGATCAGGGGCAGCGAATAGAGTCCGCGGATGTATGGGGTGAAGAACCACCCAACCTCCCGAACGCGGCCCATCAGCAAGCCCAGCACGGCTCCCGCGATGGAGCCGATGGCCACGCCCTCGACGATGGCGCCGCAGGTGGACAGCATGTCGGACCAGAAGCCGGCGGTCACAATCACCGACGGGATCGCCGCCGCGATGGTGGTGGGGCGCGCGACGTAGGCGGGAAGCTTGGACCTCACCCCCACCTCCCACAGCAGCAGCAGAATGACTCCGGTAAAGACGGGCAGCGCGTTCCATGCGAATTCTCCCGCCCGCACCCCGGCCGGCCGTGCCAGCGTCAGCCGACGGTCTCGTAGCGCCATCGCACCAGATATCGCTCGATCAGTTCTCCAACCCCAACCAGCACGATCGCGAACAGGGAGACGACGAGGGTGACCGCCAGCACCTGAGCCGGGTTCATCTCCGTGGCCCCCTCGGCCAGAAGGCCCACGATTCCGACCGTGTCCAAGAAGAACTCGGCCACCAGGGTGCCGACCAGCGCCAGAGCGATGGTCTGACGAACCCCGGTCATGATGAACGGCGTCACGTAGGGCACGATCACGTCACGCCACAGTTGCGACTCCGACGATCCGAAGTTGTCGGCTACGTCCAAGAACTGGCTTGGGATGCTGAGTGTCCCCTCCATCACGCCAAACACTATGGGGAAGACCGAGATGACGACCGCAACCAGGATCTGGGGGCCGGTGCTGAACCCGAACACGGAGAAGACCATGGGCACCAGGGCAACCGTGGGGGTTGTGTAAAGGAGGTAGACGTAGGGCTCAAAAGCGCCCCCAAACCATCTGATGCGGGCCAGGCACAAGCCGAGGCTGATGCCGACCACGATGTCGATCAGCAGGGTCAGGAGGTAAATCTTTCCCGATACGACGAGCGCCGCAGGAATGGTCCCGTCGGCCACCAAAGCGACCAGTGTCCGCATCGTCTTCGTGAAGGGTACGAATAGGATTCCGAAATCGTTGCCAACGACTTGCCAGACCGCCAAAAGCAGCCCCACACTGAGCCCGTAACAGGAGAGCCGGATCGGTCCGGCCCTCCGTAAGCGGAACCGCTCAAGGCGGCTGGCGAAGGTCTCGTTGGTCAATCCGCCCTAGCCCCCCACACTGTTGGCGAGCTTGAGGGCGTCTGGGTAGAGCGATAGGTCCGTGATCTGCTTGTAGGTCGGAGAGGCACCCTTGATGGCTCCAATTTGCTTCAGCAGACTGACCGTGCCCATGACCTGCGACTCCTCCAAGCCAGAACTGGCCTGACCCCAATAATCGATCTTCTGGAATCCCTGGATGGCCAGCTTGTCGGCCTTGAGGGGATCGCCCGTGGCTGCCGATGCGATCCGGGCGAACTCGTCCACGTTTTTGGACGACTGCATGAAGCGCATGGAGAGGATCCAGGCCGCCAGGAAGTGAACCATGGCGGTGCGATGTTGGCTGATGGTGCTCTTCGACGAAACCAACATTCCGTAGTGCTCGGCGCGTTCCAGTGAGGGCGGCGTGGGCAGCTTGGTCCAGGTCTTGCCGGTGTTGTTTTCGACCGAAGCCAGTTCGTTGATGTGGAACACTCCGGTGGTGACCTGACCGGCGATTGCCGCCTGGATCAGGGCCGCGTTCTGGCTCGATATCACGTGGATGTCCGAAAAGCTGAGGTTGCAAGTGGCGAGGTAGGACTTGAGGTAGAGGTAACGAGCGTTGTTGATGTTGTCCTGTGCGATGGTCTTGCCCTTCAGATCAGAGCACGACTTGACACCGGGCACGTTCGAGGCGATGAAGAAGTCCTGATTGTTGAGGCCCGTAATCGCGGACACAGGCGCGCCTCCGGCGACGGCTTCGATCACCGACTGCGAGGAGGTTGCTCCGACCCAGTCGGTCCCATTGATGACGTTGGCGGTGACCTGCGTACCGTTTTGGAAATAGCGCGTCGTGGGGACCACTCCCAGCTTCTTGAAATATCCCTTCGATTCGGCCACGTTGAGGTAGAGGCTGATGAAAATCGGGGGTGGCCCAATGGCCACCACGGGAATGTCGTAGGTCGTCGCGCTACCCGTTTTAGCGGGTGCGTTCGACCCACCGCAGGCAGCCACGACGAGCGACAGCGCACTCCCGAACGCGATCAGCGCGATTGCGGCTCGGCCTCGTCGAGACCAACCTGACACTGCCGTCGGCCGGCTCGAACCCGTTGAGATATGTCTCAATCTGTCCCTCCCGATCCTTCGAATAACGCCCGCCAGACCTGATTCCTGAGCTGGACAAAGGCGTCGCTGCCGATGATTGCCCGGTCTCGCGGGCGGGCCAGGTCGACCTCAAAGACTTCCTTCACGTGAGATGGTCGGCCAGCCAAAATGACAACCCGATCTCCCATCAACACGGCCTCGTCGATGGCGTGGGTGACGAAGAGCATGGCCGTGGGTTTGGCATCCCAGATGCGCAGGAGCTCGAACTGCAGCAGTTCACGAGTCTGGGCGTCGATGGCACTGAAGGGCTCGTCCATCAGCAGCAGCCTCGGCTCCATGACCAGGGCACGGGCCAGTCCGGCGCGCTGCTGCATCCCGCCTGAAAGCTGATGGGGGTAGGACTTCTCAAAGCCCGCCAGGCCAACCAGTTTCAACGCCTCGGTAACGCGACGCTCCGTCTCCGCCTTGGGAAAACGAGCCAGCTTCAGGCCATAGGCGATGTTGTTCCACAGGTTTTTCCAGGGAAAGAGGCCGAAGTGCTGGAAGACCATGCAGACGCCGGGCAGGCTCTTGCGCACCTTTTCCCCGTCGATTTCGATCGAACCCGAGGTGAGAGATCCAAGGCCGGCGGCGGCCCGTAACAGGGTCGTCTTACCGCATCCAGAAGGACCGACAATGCTCACTATCTCGCGCCGTCCAACCGTGAGGCTGACGTCGCGCAAAACCTCCAGCTGGCCGAAGCTGACACAGGCTCCTCGGATAACCATGCGGGAAGCTTCCCGATCGGTCACCGCCCGCTGGTTTTCATCCGCCGGCACAGATGGCACCGTGAACTCGAGAGGGGCGCCGACATTTTCGGGAAAATCTTCCAAGCGGTCAATCTGCTCCCTTCAGTTGCCTCGGCTCATCGCCGACGAGGGGGCCACGGCCAGGGCGCCATCGGCACCCAAGTGAAGAGCACCTTGCGGGGCCATTCCCCTGTCGCTGGGATAGTAGCGCACCATTCCGAATTCGGGAAGGGCTATCACCCTTGCATCCACGTACCGCCGCCAGATTTGATCCGGAGCCGCCCCTGAGGACTGATCGCGGGCTGAGGCGGCCATGGCCTCAACGTCGAGGGCGGTGGCGAGTCAACCGACGCTGAGTTCCGTCGGGCCCCGCCCACCCCGCTGGATGGGCGCTATTCTTCTCGTGCGTTGGGTTCGGAGCCGTCCACTCGGGCCGCTCGGACGCCCGGGCGGGGCGGGGTTGCCTCGACTGGGGGCGGGCTTTGCCAGGGGCCAAGGCGTCCCCCTCGACGAGTTTGAGGTCGGCTATTCGCATCATGGCTCGGCTAATCCCGGGGAGGTTTGACAGTGGCAGGTCCTCAGCTTCACGTAATCACCCATGTTGACGTCGTACCCCCTCGAGCCGAGGAGGGAACCGTGCTCATCCGGCGGTACTTCGTCGCCCTCCGGAACAGCCCCGGGCTGGTTCGCTCTCATCTCTTACAGCAGGTGGTCAAGAAGAATCACTTTGAATTCATCACCGTCTGGGAATCCAACGAATGCTATGAACAGCACTTAATGGCGGCGCCGACGCTGGAGTTCCGCCGATTGCTCTATCCAATGATCGGGTCGCCGATCGACGACCGTCTGCACCACCAACTGGACTGAAGCCGGCCAGACGCCTGGGTTACCAGGTTAGCCCCGACCATTGCCCGAGGTCGTCAGCCCGTGTTTTGGAGACCCGCGGCAACCCCGTTGACCGTGAGGAGGACCAGATGCTCCAGGCGGGTGGTGTCCGCACCGGCGGATCTGCGGCTCCTGAGCTCCCGCAAAAAGCGGATTTGAAGCAGGGAGAGGGCATCGACATAGGGGTTGCGCAGGTCGACCGCCTGGCGCAGCACCGGGTGCTGCTCCAGCAGCCGCCCACTTCCCAGAACCTCGAGTAGCAGGCGCCGTGTGCGGCTGTATTCAAGTCGGACCATCGCCACCAGGTCGGGGCGCCCGCCCAACGACAGGTAGAGCCCAGCGATCATGGGATCCGATTTGGCCAGGCTCATCTCGGCGTTGCCCAGGAGCGAGGCGAAAAACGGCCAATCGGACCTCATCTCGTTCAGCCGCGTGCGTCCATAGGCCGAGGCCACAGCCTCCATTCCGGCCCCCAGGCCGTACCAACCGGGCAGGTTGCAGCGATTTTGGGCCCACGCGAAGCCCCAAGGAATCGCGCGCAGATCGGCCAGATCTTGGCCCCCCGGGCGCCGGACGGGCCGGGACCCTATCGGCAGAGACGCGATCTCCTCGAGCGGGCTGACCAGTTCGAAGAAGCTGGCGAATCCCTCCGACCCGACCAGGGCATGGTAGGCGCGGGCGGAGGCGGCGCACATGAGCTGAGCCTCGGCCTCGAACCGGCGCTCGGCTGTGACCAGGGAGGCCGCCGTTCCCGGAGTCGACGCCTCGAGCACGGCGCTGGTGACCTGCTCCAGGTGGCGCAGTCCGATCGAGGCGTCGGCGTAGCGGGAGAAAATCACCTCGCCTTGCTCGGTCACCTTGAAACGCCCGTTCACCGATCCTGCCGCCTGGCTACGAATGCCGCGTCCGGCCGGACCCCCGCCCCGACCCACCGCGCCACCGCGGCCATGGAAGAGGGTGAGGGCGATGTCGTGGTCCAGAGCCCAGGCGGAAAGGGCGGCCTGGGCTCTGTTGAGCGCAACGTTGGCGGCCAGGAAACCGGCGTCCTTGGTCGCATCCGAATATCCCAGCATCACCTCCAAGCACCTGCCGCCTGCGTCCAGCCAGGCGCGCCAACCTGGGAGTTGGAGCAGTTCATCCAGAACCGCAGGAGCACGCTCCAGATCCTCAGCCGTCTCAAATAGAGGGACGACATCCAGTTCCATGCGTCGATCGCCGCAGGCTAGGCGGGCCAGGGCGCGGACAGCCACGATGTCGGCGGCGCCGATTGTGAAACTGACCACGTAGCGGCGGCAGGATTCGGTTCCGTACCGGCTCTGCAGTTCCGCCACCGTGCGTAAGGTGTCGAGCAGTTCGAGGGTTGGTCCGGAGAGCTCCGACGGGACGGCCGCTCCACCTTCGCGGGCGATCGCATCAAGCCCTTGGGCGTCCGCGGGCAGACCCAGCTCAGCCAACGCGGCGCGGTGGACCGAGGAGTGTTGCCGAACCTCCAGGGAGGCGAGGTGAAATCCAAAACTCTCGGCCTGCCAGACCAGGTGCTGCAATTCGCCATAGGCAAGCCGCGAGGCGCCCGCATCCGCCAGCGATTCCTGCAGGAGTACCAGATCTCCCAGGAATTCCTGGGCACCCGCATAGCTTCCAGGGCCGCGAAGCCGGGTCGCCGACAGCCGCTCCGAGACGAGAAGAAGGAACTCGCGATGCGGCTCTCCGGGTGCCCGCTGCTGGATTTGGGCCGCGGCCGACCCAACCCGGGCCGCCGCTTGGCTGAGGCCCGCCAGCAGGCCCGCACTGGGTGGGGTTGTTTCTTGGCTCGCCGTCAGCGAGCGGCCGATGCGTCGAGAAGCCGCTTCCAGCGCCAGCAGGACGTGCTGAAAATTGATCTCCGCGACCTGGCCGGTGACCTCATGATCTACGAAGGGGTTGCCGTCCCGGTCGGCACCCACCCAGCTAGCCCAGCGCAGAAATGGCCGCCAAGCAGGGGCCTGGGTTCCGTTCTCGTCGTCCCCCGCCAGCGATCGCTCCAGCTCTCGACAAAAGCACGGCACCAGGCGAAAGAGGGATTCGTCGAAGATGGCCGCTACTGCCAGCGCCTCGTCGATCGGAGTCGGACGCTGGCGCCGGATCTGAGCGGTGCGCCAAAGGATCGTCACCTGTTCACGCAGCCGGAGCGCGGCGGAGCGCTCTTCCCCTGTTCCCGAACGAGGGTCGGCCAGCGCGTCGAGGCTGACGCTAATGCCTCGCAACGCTTCCACCACCGCCCGACGTCGTGCCTCGGTCGGATGCGCGGTCAGCACCAGCGTGATCTGAAGCCGGGCCAGCAGGGTTTCCAATGGCTCCGGGCCCGGCTCCGCTCTCAGCTTCGCCACCGTCGCTGCGAGCGACTCGCGTACCGGCCCACCCTCTCGACTCTGCCGACGCAGCATCCGAACCCGCTGCCGTTCTTCGGCCAGGTTCACCAGCTGAAAGTAAAGGGTGAAGGCTCGCGCGACTTCTTCCGCCCGTTCCGGCGCCAACCCCTCGACCAGTTTCACCACCTCGCGAAGGCCATCCTCCGCGGCCGCCCCGCGGCGCCCGCGGAGGTCGATGGTTGCCCGCCTCAGCCGCTCAACATCCTCCAGCAGGCTCCGGCCGTGGGCCTCAACCAGGACCTCGCCGAGGACGCTGGCCAGCATCCTGACCTCGGCGCGCAGGGGCGCCGAGAGCTCGCGCAGGGTTGGAGATGAACGATCGCTGGGCACCTTGAGAAATGCTAGTGGCGAATTACCATGGATTGCGCATTCGCGCCTCCTGCGGCGGCGGTGCCCTAGCAGCCCGTCCGAGTAAGACTTTGCGATAGGGATGGGCCGGGCCTGAGCTGCAGGCGAGGGCGTGTTATTGCTGTGTATTCGTGTCGCGCGCCGGGTGCGAGGCCGGTTTTCGGGCCTGGGAGTCGGTTGGAGTAGGCAATCTCGGTGCCGCCGGTCATCTCCAGGCGGCCTGCAGCTTGCAGAGGTTGTGGCCGGTGCAGTGGAGGAGCCATTCCGCCCGGCAGTTCTCCTCGCCTCGCAGTAACAACCGGACGTTGGTCTTGGTCGTAGGGCAGGTAGGTCTTCTGCATTGCCACATTGCCCCAGCCCTCGCGCGCGCGGGCGCGAACTCCCCGGCCTAGTCTTACTCGGACGGGCTGCTAGCCCGCGCCGCCCCTGAATGAGGCCGCCACCAGCAGCCGTGAACTCTCGCCCCGAAAGTCCAAGCAGGCTGTGATCAAGCGCTCGAAATCGGTTCCCAGCGCGGGTTGGACCAGCGCCCGCGCCCGGTCTAGCATAGCCGCTTGACGATCCGCTGGTTCGGCTCCTGGCTGGCCGCCGGAGGCGGCACCGGCCAAGGGCTCGGTCCGGACCTGTTCCACCTCCCAGCGTTCCCCGAGGCCATCCAGCGTCGCCTCATAGTCGGGCGCCGTTGAGGTCAGGGCCGCCAGGCCTCGACGGCCTTCGATAGAGATAGGCGTGGTCGTGAGTCCGGTGGCCGCGAAAAGCGCCGATTCGACGCCATTGGAGGCCGCCTTTCCCATCTGAAAGGCTGCGGTCATGGTCCCTGCCGCCGCCCGAAGTCCGGCGGCCTGCGTCGCCGACAGTCCGACGGCCATCAGCATCGCCGGCGTGTCCAGGCCGAGCATGCGTCCGGCCGCCACCGCCGCCCCAATGACGCCGCAGGTGCTGGACACCTCCCAGCCCCGGTCGCGGTGACTGGGTCCAAGGCCAATCCCAACCCTGATACCGACTTCGGCGCCGATCACTATGGCCGCGACCAGCTCGCCGACGCTGCGATCTCGCCATTCGGCCACCGCCAGGGCGGCGGGCACGACCGAAGCGCCCACACGCATCTGGGAGCGGTCGTGGATGTCGTCCCCACCCCCGCTCGCGGCCGCGATCCCGTTTACTAGTGCAGCCCAAATCGGACTCAGTCGTTCCGGCCGGCCGAGGATGCCGGCCAGCTCCGGGGTGCCCAGCGCCCGCACCCCCGCCCAGGCGCTCTCGGCAGCCTGTCCGCGGCTGCCCGCCACCGCCAGCGCGACCGTGTTGATCAACAAACCTCGCCCCGCGGCCATCGCCGACTCGGGGATGTCGATGGGGCTGCTCGCGAAGTGGGCCAGCCCCTGGCTCACCGCGGGTGAACCCGTCACGTAGGCTCCGGCGCAGGGGCCGGGACGATGGCCGACACGAGATCGTGCAGATCGCCGGCCTGCTCGAGAGCGGCTACCGAGGCGGCGATCCGCCCGGCCGCGCCGGGGAGTGCCACCCGGCACAGATCATCCAACTTGCTGAAGAGCTCGGCATCGCTGAGTGGCCTGGCCAGGCCGCCCTTGGCGTTGACGACGTGGGCTCGGAGACGGGATCCATCCTCCATGACGACCTCGAGGGCCGCCTCTTCTCGACCGAATTCCGGCTTGGGTCGCAATTCGATCCGGGCTCTCACGCGGCGGACGTCCTCCGATCGCACGCGCTCATCTGAATACTGGGACAGACCGGCGCTGCCATCCACCAGTCCAACGGCGACGCCATGCTGGGCCGAAAAGCGGGCTTCGAGCTCTCCCGAGGGGTCGGGCCGGTCCACCAGTTCCAGGAGGATGGGGTGGCAATCATAGAGAACCTGGGTCACCCTGGACGGATCCGAAAGCGATCCCGAGAGTTCTATCGCGGCGTCGATGCCAGGGTGGCAGACAACGCCGCACGGATAGGGCTTGTAGGTGTTCTGCAGCAGCTCCCATTCCCGGCCCAGCCCGGCGACCAAACGGTCGGGACTGTTTTCACGTGCCAGCACGGCGCAGAACCCGACCGGATCCTCGAACAGACCCCGGGGGGCGGTGAATCCGCTCGCGGCGAGGGTGGCGGCCAGGATTCCGTTGGCGGCCGACTTGCCGGGATGAAACGCCTTGGTGGGGGTTCCAAAAGCCTCCCGGTGCCCGAGCAGTTGGACGGCTCCCAGCCCCATCGCAGAGGCCAATTGGGTTTGGTCCAAGCCGAGCACCAGGCCCGCACCGACCGCGCCGCCTATCGGGCCACAGGTGCTGCTCGGCTGCCATCCCTCCTCGTGATGGGCCGGGGCTATGGCCATGGCCACTCGAAGCACGGTTTCGCAAGCGAGCGCAAACGCGGTCAGGAATTGACTTCCGGTTGAGCGCCGCTGCATGGCCATGCCCAGCGTGGCCGCTAGCGCGACCGATCCGGCGTGAACATTGCCCGATGCGAGGTGTGTGTCGTCGAAATCATCGAGGTGCGCCGCCAAACCCGTGCAAATGGCCGCAAAGTGGAGGTCCGCATTATCGATTCGGCCGGGGATGGGCGCGAATGGCAAGCCGCCAACGCTCTCTGATACGCGCAGCACCTGGTCCACCGCCGGGTGTCCGCTGGAGCAGACGGCCGTGGCGATGGTGTTCAAGAGCGTGCGCTCGGCCTCGTGGCGCACCGGCGGCGGCAATGGTTGGCGGGACAGCTCTTCAACGCCAAGGGCGAACTGGTCAGCCAGTGCCATCGTCACTCCCGCTCCGATCTGGCCCGGACCGCTGACTCATCAGAACCTCGCCTCCATTTCGCGTCCGGCGACTGAATCCATCCGTATCCATGCGGCGCCACGGACCGGCATGCCCACGGTGCCCCCCATCTGGCTTGTGACCAATCCTGGATCTTGTGCCCAGGAATATAACTCGGTCGACCCGTGGGGATGCATCGAGGCGACGGCTTCGGCGGCACCTCTCGCTCAGCCATACGCTCTCCGAGTGACGGCCAGAACCGTGAAACGGCCCCCGCCGCCAGCGCCTAAGAGGGGAGTCTGGACTGCGATCTGGAATGTCCAAACCCGTGGGCTGGCGCTCTACCCGCTGCCTATCGCGCTCGGCTCACGCTGACTTCCGAGCGATCCTCACCCTCCATTCCCTTGGCCCCTCCTGCACGTATTCCCAACTGAATTGACCAGGCTGGGTCGCCTCCAGCTGGTAATAGAGCGGCTTGGGATCGTGGTCGTTGACCAGGGTCAGGGCCCCGCCGGACGCCATCTCGCCCAGTGTCTCGAAGATGAGTTCGTGACGGCGCGCCGGTGCCAGGGATCGGACGTCGAGGATCTCCGCGTTCTCACCCGTGCCACCGGTCGGCAACTCGGTCGGCTCAAAGTCGACAGCACCCACCCGGTAGTTCACGTGCGAGGCCAGTTGGCCGCCGATGAAACATCGCTCGCGCGCCCGCTCGGCCGCGCCCCCATATTCGGTGGCTCGGGCGGCGTCGATCCCGCTGAAATTGGGATTGACCACAATGGCGCTGACCCGAGCGCTCGCGCCGGGATGGTCGGAGACGGTCCCTTCGACCTTGACGCCAATGCGGGAGGCGGGCAGCCGGGCCGCTTCCAGGATGGCGGCCAGGGTGGCCGTATAGCAGGAACCAACGGCACTGAGAAGCAGCTCTTCAGGATTGGTACCAGCCCCAAGCCCGCCCATGGAGGCCGGAGCCGAGACCTGAACGATCTCGCCGCCAGCATTGACACGGGCCCGACCGAGCCGGCCTCCAGACCAACTTATGTCACTGTGGAAGTTGAGCTCAGCCATGGATTAGGAGCCCGACGTCTTGAAGTAGTCGGCGTTGATCTTGATGAAGTTCGTCCATTCTGCTGGAACCTCGTCCTCCGGAAAGATCGCGTCGACCGGGCAGGGGTCGACGCAGGCGCCACAGTCGATGCATTCATCCGGATCGATGTAGTACTGGTTGGCGGCATCATCGGTGTGGATGCAGTCGACCGGACACACCTCAACGCAGGAGGCGTCCTTGACGTCTATGCAGGGTTGGGTGATCACGTAGGCCATGGGCTTAGGACTCCTTGTGGGAATGGCCGCTCTCGTCTCCCGAGAGTCGGTGGTAGAGCTGGGTACGCTCCGACGCCGAAAGGCGCGCCAGGAGCGGAACGTAGACCTCGTTCTCCTTGGTGAAATGGACTTCAAGCAGAGCCTGCAGCCCATAGAGAAGACGGCGAAGCCGCTCTCGGTCGGACTCTGATAGTGTCCCCTGACCGACCTGGCCGAGCTCATCCACCATCCGCCCCACGAAACGATGATCGACCGACATGGTTCGGGTCGCGCCGCCCACCGCTCGCAGCACGCTCTCGGCTGCCGGGTAGACCGACTTCTCCTCCTCCGCGGCGTGCGGGAGCAGGCCGTCGCGTAGAAAGCCCAGTACCTCCGCCAGGCCGGCGCGCAGATCGTCCGCCTCCAGCGAGGTGGCTTTGGCAGCCAGGTCTCCCAACTCCTCCAGCCGCGGGAAGAGCGCGCCGTGCTCGGAAAGGATGAGCGCCGCCGGGTCGGGGGCCGATGTTTCGTCCGGCCAGGTCCTGTCCTCGTGGGCGTGGTCGCCGGCCGCCGGCGGTGGGCTGACCACGTTGACCGCCACCAGCCGCCCACCCACGGCCCGCAGGCCGCGCGTCTGACCGGCGCCGACCACGGCCACGTCACCGGCTCGAACCGACCGCACCTCGTCTCCGACCATGACCTGTCCGGTGCCTTCGACGATTGTCATCACCAGCCCGAGCGGCGGCGCGTGGGGTGGGATTTGCTGGCCGTCTTCGAGGGCGGCGACCACGACCCGGAATTGTTGGGTCTCGGCCAGGGTGCGGCGGCCGAAACCCTGGGTTGAGAATTCGGCCAGGTCGACGACGCGTCCAACCAGGGCCAGCGCTGGGTCTGACGGCATTTCAACCTCCCTCGCGGTGGAACACGACTCGAAAATCTCCGCCGCCCAGCGCGTCGGTCACGTGACCAAAACCCTTCGATTCCAACACCTGATAGAGCGGGATCGGGTCCAGGGGCGCGAGCAGTTCGAAGTCATCGTCCGCTCCCAATCCGGCGACGGCCTTCATGATCGCGTCGAAGGGTTCCTCACCAGCAGCCATGATCGGCCTGACGTCCAGCGTTGTCATCGTCCTCTCCGCCTCCATTCAAATCCAGCCGATCGCCTCTTTGGCGCGATCACTCATCATCTCCGGTTCCCAGCGTGGCTCCCAGACCAGGTCGACCAGCACCTTATGGACTCCCGGGATCATCATCAGGGATCGCTCCACAGCCTCTGGCATGCTGTCGCTCATGGGGCAGCCGGGCGTTGTCAAAGTCATCTCAACCTGAACCTCTCCCGAGTCTGCCTCGAGTTTGTAGACCAGCCCCAGGTCGACCAGGTTGACCCCCAATTCCGGATCGAGAACCCCTTCGAGCTGTTGCCAGGCCTCGGTCAGGATCAGGTCGTCGGGTATCCGCAGGCGGGCTTCGGTCACGCCGTCGGCTCCAGGGAATCGGCCACGGCACGACCGCTAAGAGCCAGGGGCAGGGCCAAGCGGAAGACGTTCGCGACCAGGAGTAGAACGCCGCCCGCATAGACCGCGCCAGCGCCGCGCACCAAGGCCGCGTTGACCACCAGGAGGCCACTCAGAACGCCCACAAAACCGGTCAGGAGCAGTGCGAATGAGGACCAAGCCAGGCGCTCGTCGACCAGCTCCCGGAGCAGCGGCACGGGCCGATCGCCTGCCACGCCGCCGAAGCGATGCAGCCAGTTCAGGAAGGGCAGAATCTTATACGACTTGCCCGCGACCGCAAAGCCGAACCAACCCGCCAGGGCCGCGAAACCATAGGCCACCACCCAGCTTCGGCCAGGCTCGCGGCCGGCGGCCAACACCAGGCCCAACGACGCGGCCACCAGCAGCGCCGCCAGCGAGACGAAGGTATGCCACTGCTCAATCGAGAACTGCCTCCGACGCCGGGTTCGCAGCAGCAATCCCATGTCCAGAACGTGGAGGGCGGCAGAGATGGTGAGAACGGCCGCGAAAGCGCTCACGGCCAAACTTCCGGGAGCCGCCAGCAGACTCACGACCAGCCCTAGTAGGCCCACATTCCAGAGGCCGAGATTGGCCAGCGTCAAACCTTGGCCATGACCGCGAGCGAGCGCGAAAAGCTCGGTCAACTTGTAGGAGACGCCCATCAGGGTCAGACCCAACCAGCCCGCCAGACCCAAATGGACGTGGGCGGCCAGCATGGAATTGCTGACGTCAAACCACTGGAAGCGCCAGTTGAGGGCGTAGACGAAGCCGAAGGCGATGGTCGCGACCAGCCAGACCAGCCCGGCGATCACGTAGAGCACGGTCGGGTGCCAGCGTGGAATGGTGGGGACGCTGCGGAACATCTGAACGCAGAAGTGCAGGATTGCCCCGACGGTGAGAGACCCGAAGATGGCGACTCCGCTCGTCCAGTTGAAGTAGAAACTGGGGATGAAGCCGACGACGCCGGCGCTCAGCACCCAGTAGTTCCAGCGGCCCAGGCGCGGCGAGTGCACGGTTCCGCCGAGGGCGACCGGAAACAGCTGGTAGAGCGCACCGAACATGGTCATGGTGATCCAGCCCAGCACGGCCAGATGGGTCAGAGCGAAGACCTGGGGATCGTCATTGGTGATGACCAAGACCGGGGCCAGCCAGACCACACCCAGAGCGAAGAGGGCAAAGGCCACCAGACCGGTGGCCAGATAGCGGCCGGGGAGGTCGGCCCCGGGCGATCGAGTCGCTTGGACGCCGATCATGCCAACTGAGTTCGACCGCGAATAATCACTGCCGTTCTAGTATGCATGTTTTTCATCGTACAATTGCTCAATGCCCGGTGACCCCGCCCTCCTGACCCACAAGGCACTTTCCGACGTCAGCCGGTTCCGAATTCTGGAGGACCTGCGCGCGGCGGGGCCGATGGATTCCCGAGAACTCGGCCGCCGCATCGGTCTACATCCCAACACCGTCCGCTTCCACGTGGAGCAGCTCATCGAGGCCCACCTGGTGCACACCGTCACCGCCCCCATATCGGGACGCGGGCGCCCACGCGTCCTCTATCAGGCCGAGTCCGATCCCACCGATGAAGAGGAAGGCGGCTATCGACTTCTGGCCCAGATATTGGCCAGCTATCTCGCCACCGTCGAGCAACCCAAGGCGGTGGCGGAGAGCGCTGGGCGAGCCTGGGGCGGTTACCTGGCCGCCAAGCCGCAACCCTACTCTGGAATCACTGGTGCCGAGGCGACGACCAAGATTGTTGAACTGTTCGGAGGGTTGGGCTTCATGCCCGAGGCCGTCGCCGCAGGATCGGATACCCGCGTCTTGCTCCACCGCTGCCCTTTCCGCGAGGTGGCCCAGTCACACCAGGACGTGGTTTGCGCCGTTCACCTGGGCATGCTGCGGGGCGCGCTGGCGGAGATGGGAGCGCCGCTTGATGCCACCGACCTGGAGTCGTTCGTGGAGCCCAATTTATGCATCGCCCACCTATCTGGTCTGGATACCGATGGGCCTGGCTCGGGCGGCGCCAAGCGAACCCCGCCGATGCGGTCGCGTTCGTCAGGGTCCGAATTCTAACCCGGCCCTAGGACGGCGAAGGCGGCCACGATTTTCCGCCACCACTCCGCCGGGAGCAGTCTCGGCTGATGGATGTGAGATCCGCCGGGGGTAATCCTCCGATCGCAATTCGCCCTGAGGGCAGCGTCGACAATCGATGTGAGATCGCTTCTACGGCCCATCGCGGACCGGCGGCGTGCGCTCTTCAATCGGCAGCAGCCGCCTGCGAACGTTGGGTTCGGGGTCATCCTCGGCAATGCCTCCCGGCACGGTGGGCCGTGGCGGCCGAGGTGCTGAGCGAGGATGTCGAGAGCAGCTGGGAACTCCACCGGAAGCAAGCCTGGAATCGGAGTTGATCGTCTGCGCTACACCCCGGCCGGTGCCGTAGGGGGTGGGGGCCGTTTGACAGCCTCGCGGCGGCCTGATAGGTTACTCGGGCAAACGGCTCCGCGATTTGTTGCGCGGGCCGGGGAGGAAAGCGTGGCGAGAGTCGGATTCGTCGGACTCGGGACGATGGGCGGACGGATCGCGAGACGCTTTCTGGATTCAGGGCACGAGGTCCGCGGCTACAACCGGACCCGTGAGCGGGCGGCCCGGCTTGTGGCCGACGGACTGATCCTTTGCGATTCGCCGCGGCAGGTGGCAGAGGGCAGAGGGCAGAGGGCAGAGGGCAGAGGGCAGCGAGATCGTCCTGTCGATGGTCACCAACACCAGCGCCCTAGAGGCCGTCACCCTTGGTGAGGAAGGCATCCTCCAAGGCCTCCGAGAGGACCAGATCTACGTCGACATGAGCACCGTCTCGCCTGAGGCGAGCGTCAAGATGGCCCTAGCGGTCAGGGAGCTGGGGGCGCACATGCTCGACGCCCCGGTTTCGGGCAGTGTTGAGACCCTGGAAGCAGGCAAGCTGTCGATCATGGTGGGGGGCGATCCGGCCGTCTTCAATCGGGCGCGGCCCATCCTCCTCGACGTCGGCCCAGTGGTCAACTACGTTGGACCCAACGGTCAGGCGGTGCTGATGAAGGTCGCGGTCAACCTTGGACTTGCCGTGCAGATGCTGGCATTGAGCGAGGCGCTCCTGCTCGCCGAGCGGGGCGGCATCGACCGCAAGACCGCCTTCCAAGTCCTTTGCGACAGCGTCATCGCCTCACCCATGATCAAGTACCGCGGTCCGTTTGTTTTTGGGCTCCCCGAGGAGCCCTGGTTCGACGTCCACATGATGCAGAAGGACATGTTGTTGGCCCTGGAGGCGGCGCGCAGGCTCGAAGTTCCGATGCCGACCACCGCGGTCACCAACGAGATGCTGACCGCGGCCAGCGGCATGGGCTATGGCGACGAGGACTTCGCCGCCCTATTCCACACCCTGGCCCGCATGTCGGGGGTGCAGGATGTCTAGATCTCACCACCCCAAACGCCGAGGACGGCGCGCGCGGCTCACGCCGCCATCTCGGAGGGGGTGACCCAATGGGGATGAAGACCAAGACGTTCGGCATCAACGGAACCGACTGGGAACAACGGGTTGACTACGACCGGCTCCGCACTCAGCGGCTGGGGAGGGTCAAGCGGCTGCTCCTCGAGTCGGAGATGGGCGCCCTGCTCTGCTTCGACATGAACAACATCCGCTACATCACCGCCACCCACATCGGTACTTGGGCGACGGACAAGCTGGCGCGGTTCACGCTCCTCCCCCAGCATGACGAGCCGATCATGTGGGACTTCGGCTCCGCGGCCCGCCACCACAAGCTGTACTGCCCGTGGCTGGGCGACGAGAGGTCGCGGGCGGGGATCTCGACCATGCGGGGCGCATTTGCGCCCGGCGCAGGCCGGGCTGAGGACGTCGCCCGCAAGGTGCGCATTGAGCTCGAGCAGCGCGGGCTCCTGGGTGAGCCGCTCGGGGTAGACGTGGTCGAGCCGCCCGTCCTGTTCGCCCTCCAGGCGGAGGGGATCAAGATCGTCGACGCCCAGCAACTCATGCAGCAGGCACGGATCATCAAGACTGAGGACGAGATCACCCTCCTCAGCACCGCCTGCATGATGGTGGACGCTGCTTACGACCATCTTTACGAAGCGCTCCGACCTGGTATTCGCGAGAACGAGTGCGTGGGTCTTGTCGCCAAGGTGCTCTACGACCTCGGCTCTGAAAACGTGGAGGGCGTCAACGCCATCTCCGGGGAGCGCTGCAGCCCGCACCCGCACGTCTATACCGACCGGGCGCTGCGGCCTGGCGATCCGGCGTACTTCGACATTCTCCACAGCTTCAACGGCTACCGGACCTGCTACTACCGGACCTTCGCCGTGGGCAGCGCGTCGCCGGCCTTGGTCGACGCCTACAAACGCTGCCGGTTCCTGCTCGACAACGCCATCAGTCGGATCCGGCCGGGCGTGACGACGTCCGAGGTGGCCGGAATCTGGCCGGCGGCACCGGAATTCGGCTTCCCCGACGAGGAGGCCGCGTTCGCGCTGCAGTTCGGTCACGGCGTCGGCCTCTCGATATGGGAGAAGCCGATCTTCAGCCGACTGGTCTCCCTCGAACACCCGGAGGTGATCGAGGAGGGTATGGTCTTTGCGCTGGAGACCTTCTGGCCGGCCACCGATGGCTGGTCTGCGGCGCGGATCGAGGAGCAGCTGGTCGTCACCGCCGACGGCTGCGAGTTGATCACTCGCTTTCCGGCCGAGCAACTGCTCATCTCCGGCCAGAGCTACCGCACCGCAACCGGTCCGCTTGACACCCTGCGCGAGGTCGAATCGCACCGCAACCGGAAAGACTGAGCGGTGGAGCTTGAGGCGATCATGCCCGCCGACCCCGGACATCAGTCTGCCAGGAGCGGGCGGTGAGTTTAGCCGAGGCCGGGGAGCGGGTGTATCCGCGCTTTACGGCGTTGGAGTTCGAACGCCGACACGGTGTCGTCCGCGCGGAGATGGCCTCTGCCGGCCTGTCCGTGCTGGTCGCTTTCGGTAACCGGGCTTCGTCCCACGAGGTCCAGTACCTCTCCAATTTCCCGGTCACCTTCGACGGGGCGCTGGTCTTCCCACTCGAAGCGGACCCCGTCCTCTTGGTCCGCTACCCCAACCACGTCGCCAATGCCCGCCGAGTCGGAATCGTGGCCGACGTGCGCCGACTGAGCGATGACGTCTGCTCGAGCGTCGCCTCCACCCTCGTCGAGAGACACCTGGGGGGGCGGATCGGGCTCGCCGGACCGGTCTCCTACCAGCTCCGCGACGCACTCGCCAGGGAACTGACCGGGGTCGAGTTGGTCGATTTCGGCCCCCGCCTGACCGCGATGCGGCGAGTCAAGAGCGAGGAAGAGATGGGTTTCATCCGCCGCGGGGCGGCGCTCACCGACCTCGCGCTGGCGGCCCTGGTCAGCGAGGCCCGGGTGGGGATGACCGAGCACGACCTGGTGGCGATCGTCGAATCCGCCTACCTCTCCCTCGGCGGCACCACCCATATCCATTTCATCGGCTCCACCTCGATGGCCGATCCAGACCTTTGCGCTCCCGCCCAGACCCCGTCCGGCCGGCGGCTCCGGGCCGGCGACGTGGTCCTGACCGAGATCAGTGCCCAATATCACGGTTACTGGGGGCAGGTGCTGCGCACCCTGTCGGTGGCCGCCGACCCGATTCCCCGATACCAGCGGATGCACGATCTCGCGGTGGAGGCATTCGAGCGCATCATCGCTCTGATCCAGGCGGGCACGCGCAGCGAGGTCGTGCTGGACGCCGCCGAGCTCATCCACGACGCCGGCTTCACCATCTACGACGACCTCGTCCACTGTGCGGTGGGCGGTGTCTACGCGCCCTACCTGCGGACCCGTCGCACGGCGCTCGGGCCAGGATCTTCCTTCACCTTTGACGAGGGGATGGTGATCGTAGTCCAGCCGAACGTGATCACCCCGGACGAGCGGAGCGGGGTCCAGTGCGGAGAGATGTTCCGGGTCACCGCGAGCGGAGTAGAACCGCTCCATCGGGCCCCACGCGGTTTCCTGCGACTGGGCTGAGCCTTCGCTCGGCGCCGGCTCCCCGAGTGCTCGCTCGCGGTCCTCTGACCAGCGCCCGAGCCTATATAGATCGGATCTGCCCTCCTGGCTACGGGCGGAACGCGACCCAATTGATGTGAAGCATCCATATGAGGTGCTATTGAAGCAGCTGTCGTCGCGATGCCAGGAGCTTCGGAGCCAGGCGACGCGTCTGTGAACAAGAATCGAGCGGGCCTGGGGCTTCCCAACAATCTGGAGATTGTTCAGCTGGATCTGGACGGCCCCACGGCGACCGCCCAAATGCCGTGCCCTCGGCTCCCGCTCCTATAAACGCGCCTCCGCCATCTTCGCGGCAAGCCAGCGCTCCGGCTCGAGGACGGACACGCCACCGCCGATCCGGTCGGTGGCCCATCCTGCCCCAACACTCGGGAGATACATAACCCTGGTGGGGTTCGGCAATTCCTATTCTTCAGCCGCAGGCTGCGGTTGACCCGATGAGTGTGCGCCCGATCGACACTTGAGTTGGTCCGGCCGCCGAGCAGAGAAATTGCCATCTGGCCGGGCACCCCGACCCCATGGACTGCTGCCAGTGGGGCCAGTCAGGGTATTGCCCGAGGCGCCTGACCGCCGTGATCGAGCAACCCCGTCACGCGGTCCAGGAACCCGCCCACCGAGGATTCCGCCAGTTTATGTAGAACGGCCTGATCGATGGAGGCGCCCAGCCTGCCCCCCGGGGGTGAGTACCGAGCGTCGAGGCGGAGACTGCATCCCGCCGGCTGGCGGCGTTCCAGGCGAAGGTGCCCCTCAAGCTCGGGATACAACTCAGCATGTCGGGCTGCCCGCCATTGAATGCGCACCGTCACCCCGTAGGCGTACCGCTCGACATTGCCGGTGGTGACCACGATGCGCCGCCGAATTCGGCGCCCGGCCTGCTCGACTGAAATTTCAGCCGTGTTTGCCTGGCCCTGACGCGTGAACCCGGGCAACCATTCTTGCGGCCCCGCCCGAAGCACGCTCTCCAGAGTTTCATAGGGCCCGCTCAGGACCCGAAGCAGATGAAGTTCAAACCCCTCCCGCACAATCTCAGCCTACCCCGTCGCGCATGCTCCAAATGCCAGCCCAGTTGCAAGCGCACGCTGGGCCCGGACACTCCCCGGGGGCTTGGGACGCCGAGAGTCGGGGGGAGATTGGAAGCCGACCCGGGAAATCGGGAAGCCCCCGCTGCGGCCCGAGGCAGCGCCGCCTCAACTCATCCCGCCGGGGCCCCGGCGGGGTCGCCGGGAGGATGGCCACAGCGGTGAGAACCAGGAGATGGCCATCCAGATGGCAACGGCGACCCAGGCCGCCGCGGCCAGCCAGATCTCGATCCGAGCAATATCGCCCAAGAGCAGGAGCCGTGCCGCGCGGCCGTAATCATCGGTTGCCACTGCGTACATGCCGAGGGGAAACACCATGCTCCAGAGGGTCTCCTCGAATTTTGGAGCGGACAGCTTCGCGTATCGCCAGATCGTGAGCAGGATCAGGAAGGGGAACCACCAGGTTCCAAAGGCCCACAGGAAGAGGGTCATGCCCTCGACGGTTGAGCGCGCGGCGAGCAGCGAGGGGAGGTACTGCGGCAGTCGAAGCAGTGTTGAGCCGGCCACCACGGTGATTGCGGTTGCTCCCATGGTGATCCAGTAGGGAGGCGTCGCATGGACCGGATCAAGGGGCGCCAGGACCAGTCGAGCCAGGATGATGCCCATCAGGAGCAGGTAGAGGAGGGCGCCAAAGGCCCACAGTGAGACCGCCACCAGAGCCACCAGTCGGGCCTCCAGACCCAGGCTCAGGCCGAGGGTCGAGACGGCAACGGACACCGATTGGGTGCCGACCACCCAGATCAGCCAGGTCCCGTTCACCGCCGCTGGGGGAGCCGGCTTGACCGCGGCCAGCACCACCCGGGCCAGGATGCCGTAGGCCAGCAGCAGCCAGGCCGCTGCTGCCACCACCGCCAGGCCCGCGGCGAGATCTTTGAGCCCGGCCGAATCGAGCCTCAAAGCGAGCACATTCGAGCCGGCCACGAAAGTGAAGAAGGCGAAGGCGCGCTCGGGCCGGGCGGTGTCGGCCCACATCTGGCGGGGGAACCACACTCCGCGCAGCACAAAGAGCACGCAGAGGACCAGGTAGCCCAGCCCGGCGATGGCCAGCAGCCCCAACGACAACGGCTGCTGACCGAACCGAGCCAGCGCGATGGACATGATTCCGGTCGCCATGACGAAGGCGAACGAGCCGGGGGCCAGGTCGGACAGGCGGCGGCCAAGTCGCTCTCGCGAAAGCAGCCGGGCGGAAGCTGGTAAAGCTTCCGCGGGGGCGGGCGCTCCCGGCTTGGATTGGGGCTCCCGCGGGCTCAAGCCAGCCTCGTCAACGGCGCCGCCGACGACGGCGAGCACCACTCACAATCCGGCGCCGGGAGTAACGCCACGCCCGGACCCCAGATAACCAGAGGCCGCTGCCAGCAGTCGACCCCGCCCGTCAGGATCGTCGCTCCAGCCAATCCCGGCCTCGTCCAACTTCAGATCGACCAGGCTGGCGGCAACTCCTCACCTCGCCAAATGTTAGTTTGTCGTCTTTTGGAAAGTGGGATGGGGCGGGAGCCAAGCCCAGGGATCCAATCGGTGGTCGGTTTTCGTTCGAGGTGACGGTGCGGGCGGGGGCCACTCGGAAGCTGGCCACCTGACCGCCTCGTGAAGGGGAAGGCGCATGCTGGAGAGGGACCAAAGAATGGGTCAACGAAACCGCCCAGGAGGTGCGTGATGAGAATCAACTACGGCACGGAGATGCCCGAGGCGCAGGAGGCGATGATCCACCTGCAGCATGTGGTTGAGGGCAGCGGACTGGAGCCAGGGCTGCTGGAACTGGTGAAGATTCGCGCCTCTCAGATCAATGGCTGCGCCTTCTGCCTCGACATGCACACCAAGGACGCCCTCGCCATCGGCGAAGAGCCTCAGCGTTTGCATTTGCTCGCTGCCTGGAGGGAGGCGCCCGGCTTCACGGTTCGAGAGAGGGCCGCGCTGGCGTGGTGTGAGAGCCTGACCCTCATAGCCGATACGGGGGCTCCGGACGCCACCTACGAGGAGGTCGCCGCGCGGTTCTCGCCGCGCGAGATGGTCGCCCTGACGACCGCCATCATCGTCATCAACGGTTGGAACCGGCTTGCGGTCGGTTTCCGTTCCCCGGTCGGGTCTTATCGCTCCAAGCGCCAACCGGCCCACCTGACTGAAGTTCCCACACACCAATGAGAGTGGTTCATCCAGCATCGATGGCCTCCTGGATCTACGCTGGCGCCCTCAGCCGATGGACGGCGGCTAGCTCGTCGCCCTGCGCGAAGAGGGGCTGATGACCGCAAGCCCTCGGGCGAGAGCTTGAGCTCGGACCTGGAGATGCGCTCCGGCAGCCTCGGGCCGGAGATCTCGCAGCGGTTCTTGAGGCGAGGAGTTTGTTGGACTACCGGCTGGTGCAACCGGTGCCTCATCCCCCGCCGGTGGGGACAGAGTTCCGGGTAGACCTCGGTGTAGGTCGCTCGAGAAGGTGACCTACGTTTCGGGATCCGGCGCCATCGCGGAGGCTGACCCTGGGCCATCGCTCCCCCGTGGCCACCCTGGCCCGGGTCGTCACCCCGCCCACCGCGCTCCCAACGCCCTGGCGCTGAGGGGAATCGGACACACGGGGACCCCGGCCGTTCGCTGGCCCCCAGCGTGAGCGACGCTCCCGATTGGTTCTGTGAGTCCTCCGGGTTAAGGCCTGAGCGGAGGGCGCTGTGGATGCCTGGCCCCAGCCGCGGGCGTGGCCATCCGGACGTTCGGGGGCGCGTTGAAAAAAAGGCCTGAAATGGCAACCGCCGCCGCCGACTCGGATGCGGATAATGGAGTGGGCCCGAACGTACGCAGGCGGCGGGCCCTCCGCTGTCGTCAGATGGAAGTCGAGTGGAGGGATGGTGCCGGATCTGAAAAACTCGTTGCTCAAGGCCCACCAATTCTTCCGCCAGGGACCCGTATCGGCCGAGGGCTGGAGCGAGCTGGTGGCCAAGGACCGGGATTGGGAGTCGTTCTACCGGGACCGATGGCAGCACGACAAGGTGGTGCGCTCCACGCATGGCGTCAACTGCACCGGCTCCTGCTCCTGGAACGTCTACGTCAAGGACGGCCTTATCACCTGGGAGTCACAGGCGGTTGACTACCCCTCGGTGGGACCCGACATGCCCGAGTACGAGCCGCGCGGCTGCCCCCGAGGAGCCTCCTTCTCCTGGTACACCTACTCGCCCCTGAGGGTCAAGTACCCCTACGTACGGGGCAGCCTGCTGAAGATGTACCGGGAGGCTCTGATCCAGCATCCGGATCCTGTCGACGCCTGGGCCTCGATCGTCGAGGATCCCGAGCGCTCGGCACTTTACAAGTCGCAGCGCGGCAAGGGTGGTTTCGTGCGGGCGAGCTGGCAGGAGGCGCGGGAGATGGTCGCCGCCGCCCACGTTCATACGATCAAGAAGTACGGCCCCGATCGGGTCGCCGGGTTCTCCCCGATACCCGCCATGTCGCAGGTCTCTTACGCGGCCGGGACCCGATTCTTGTCGCTTATCGGTGGGGTCATCCTCAGCTTCTACGACTGGTATGCGGACTTGCCACCGGCTTCACCACAGGTCTTCGGCGACCAGACCGACGTGCCCGAATCGGGCGATTGGTGGAACGCCGGCTACCTGATCATCTGGGGTACCAACCTGCCCATCACGCGCACCCCCGACGCCCACTTCATGACCGAGGCCCGCTACCGAGGACAGAAGGTGGTCGTGGTGTCGCCCGACTACTCCGACCACACCAAGTTTGCGGACGATTGGCTGCCCGCCCAACCCGGCACCGACGGTGCCTTGGCCATGGCCATGGGGCACGTGATCCTGAAGGAGTTCTACGTCGAGCGCGAGGTGCCCTACTTCCAGGATTACGCGCGCCGCTTCACCGACCTGCCCCTCCTCGTCACACTGCGCGAGCGAGAGGGGGCGTACGTGCCAGACCGATTCCTGCGCGCCTCCGACATTGGATCAGCGGAGGAGCACGCCGACTGGAAGACGGTCGTGTTCGACGAGGTGACGCAGGCTCCGGCGGTGCTCAACGGTTCGGTCGGGCACCGCTACGGGCAGGAGGCGGGAAGGTGGAACCTCAAACTGGGGGCGGTGCGGCCGACGCTGAGCCTGTACGGCCAGGGCGGAGATGCGGCGCTGGTTGAGCTCCCGCGCTTCGACGTCGGCGACACCGAGGGGGGCGCTTCATTGTCACGGGGGGTGCCGACCCTGAGCATCGGTGGCCAACTCGTCACCACCGTCTTCGATCTCCTTCTGGCCAACTACGGGGTGAGCCGCGCCGGATTGCCCGGCCAGTGGCCCTCCGGATACGAGGACTCGGCTCCCTACACACCCGCCTGGCAGGAGGAGGTGACGTCGGTCGATGCCCGGCTCGCGACCAAGATCGCGCGCGAGTTCGCTCGCAACGCCGAGCTCACCGGCGGCAGATCGATGATCTGCATGGGGGCGGGAACCAATCATTGGTTTCACTCCGACCTCATCTACCGCAGCTTCCTGTCGCTGCTGACGCTGTGCGGGTGTCAGGGCGTGAACGGCGGAGGTTGGGCCCACTACGTCGGACAGGAGAAGGTTCGGCCCCTGACCGGCTGGCAGACGATGGCCTTCGCGCTCGACTGGGTCCGCCCCCCCCGCCACCAGGAGAGCACGCCCTGGTTCTATCTGATGACCGATCAATGGCGGTACGAGGCCTTCAGCGCCGAGGATCTGTCCTCCCCCCTGGGGCGTGGGCTCTTTCGGGGACGCCAGTTCGCCGATTGCAACGCGCTGGCGGTTCGCCTGGGATGGATGCCGTTCTACCCGAGCTTCGATCGCAGCCCCCTGAGCGTGGTCGAGGAGGCGGAGAAATCCGGCACCGAGGTCGAAGAGTTCGTGGTCGAGGAGTTGAAGCAGGGTCGGCTCCACTTCGCGGCCGAAGACCCCGATGCGCCTCAGAACTGGCCGCGCGTTCTAACCGTGTGGCGCTCCAACCTGCTCGGATCATCCGGCAAGGGCCACGAATACTTCTTGAAACACCTCCTGGGTACCACCGACCCCGCCGTGCGGGCGCCGGAGACGCCCCCCGAGCTCAGGCCTGAGGAGGTGGTCTGGCGGCAAGAGGCGCCGGTCGGGAAGCTCGATCTGCTGACCTCGATCGATTTTCGAATGACCTCCAACTGCCTCTTCTCGGACGTGGTGCTTCCGGCCGCCACCTGGTACGAGAAGTACGACATCTCCTCGACCGACATGCACCCCTTTGTGCACTCCTTCAACCAGGCCATCCCGCCTCCCTGGGAGGCGAAGAGTGACTGGGATGCATTCAACCTGATCGCCGAGGACTTTTCGCGGCTGGCTGCAGGCCACCTGGGGGTCAGGAGGGACCTGATCGCCGCGCCTCTACTCCATGACACGCCGGATGAGATCGCACAGCCGATGGGACGGGTTCTGGACTGGAAGGCGGGCGAGGTGGAGCCGATTCCGGGCCGGACCATGCCCAAGCTGGTGGTGGTTGAGCGCGACTACGCCGCCATCGCCGAAAAGATGAAGGCGGTGGGTCCGCTCTTGGACGAGCAGGGGAGCAGGATCAAGGGAGCCAGCTGGAAACCGACCGAGGAGATCGACTACCTCGCCCGCAAGCACGGGGTCGTCCGGGGAGGCGCGGCCGATGGCCGACCCCGCCTGGACCGGGCCGAGCAGGTCGCCGAAGCAATCCTGGTCCTTTCCGGAACCACCAACGGCCGCCTGGCGGTGGAGGGTTTCCGCTCCCTCGAGAAGCTGACCGGCCTGGAGCTGGCCGATCTGGCGCAGCCGAGGGAGGGAGACCGGATCAGCTTTGAGGACACCCAGGTCCAGCCCCGGACTGTGATCACGTCCCCGGAATGGTCTGGAATTGAGTCCCACGAGCGACGCTACTCGCCCTTCACCATCAATGTCGAGCGCGACAAGCCCTGGCACACCCTCAGTGGGCGCCAGCACTTTTACCTCGATCACGAGTGGATGCTGGAGCTTGGGGAAGGGCTACCGATCTTCAAACCGCCGTTGCATTACGGTCGAGCCTATGGCGACCAGACCACCGGCGAGGCGGGGCGGCTGGAGATCACGCTCCGCTACCTGACTCCGCACTCCAAGTGGTCGATCCACTCCGAATACCAGGACAACATCCACATGCTGACCCTGTTTCGGGGCGGACCGGTGATCTGGCTCAGCCAGGAGGACGCGGCCACCATCGAAGTCAAGGACAACGATTGGGTGGAGGCGTTCAACCGCAACGGCGTCATATCCTGCCGGGCGGTGGTGACGCACCGCGTGCCCAAGGGGGTTTGCCTCATGTACCACGCCAAAGACCGGCACCTGAACGTGCCCCTGACCGAGCTCCTCGGGAACCGGGGTGGCACAGACAATTCGCTGACTCGAATCGTCTGGAAGCCGACCCATCTCATCGGCGGCTACGCACAACTCTCCTTCGGCTTCAACTACTACGGCCCCACCGGGTCCCAGCGCGATGAGTTGACGGTGATCCGCAAGCGCCAGTCGAAGGTGGTGTTCTAGATGCGAGTCAAAGCCCAGGTCGGCATGGTCATGAACCTCGACAAGTGCATCGGCTGCCACACCTGCAGCGTCACCTGCAAGCAGGTCTGGACCAATCGGCCGGGGACCGAATACGTCTGGTTCAACAACGTCGAGACCAAGCCCGGACTCGGCTACCCGCGCCTCTGGGAGGACAACGAGCGCTGGCGCGGGGGCTGGGAACTCGACAAGAAGGGCCGGCTGCGGCTCCGGGCCGGTGGCCAGCTGCACAAGCTTCTCAAGATCTTCTGGAATCCAGAGCTGCCCGGCCTCGACGATTACTACGAACCGTGGACCTACGACTACGAGAATCTGATCACAGCGCCGCTCTCCGAGCGAGACCCGGTCGTCCGCCCCCATTCCCAACTGACCGGCAGGCAAATGGACCTGAAGCAGGGGCCGAACTGGGACGACGACCTGGCCGGGGCACCCGAGACGGCCGGGCAGGACCCCGATCTGATCGGCATCCAAGAACACGTGAAACTCGCCTACGAGCAGGCTTTCATGTTCTACCTGCCCCGCATCTGCGAGCACTGCCTGAACCCCTCCTGTGTGGCTTCCTGCCCCTCGGGGGCCATGTACAAGCGCGAAGAAGATGGGATAGTGCTGGTCGATCAGGACAAGTGCCGAGGCTGGCGATTCTGCGTCAGCGGCTGTCCCTACAAGAAGGTCTACTTCAACCACAAGACGGGCAAGGCCGAGAAATGCACCCTCTGCTACCCGCGCATCGAGGCCGGGCTGCCCACCATCTGCTCGGAGACGTGCGTGGGCCGGATCCGCTACCTGGGCCTGGTCCTCTACGACGCCGACCGGGTGCTGGAGGCGGCCTCCACCCCCAACGAGAAGGACCTGCTGGATGCCCAGCGGAGCGTGTTCTTGGACCCCGAGGACCCGGACGTGAGGGCCCAGGCCAGTCGCGACGGCATTCCCGATGACTGGATCGAGCACGCGCGACGCTCACCGGTCTACGCACTGGCCATGCGCTATCGCGTTGCCCTGCCCCTGCACCCCGAATACCGGACCCTACCCATGGTTTGGTACGTGCCGCCGCTCTCGCCGGTGGTGAACATGCTGGAGGGGGACGGCTATGAGGCCGATCCGGACGAGGTCTTTCCCGCCATCGACATGATGCGAATCCCGGTCGGGTATCTGGCCAACCTGCTCGCAGCCGGCGACGGCAAGGTCGTCACCTCCGTGCTCCGCCGGCTGGCGGCGATGCGCTCGTACATGCGCAAGCGGCAGGTTCTGGACGTCTCGGACTTCGAGGTCGCCCACGCCGTCGACATGGCCCCGTCCGAGCTCGAGGACATGTACCGCCTGCTGGCCATCGCCAAGTACGAGGACCGCTACGTGATCCCCAAGGCGCACACCGAATTGGCTCAGCGGCTCTCCGAGTTGCAGGGCGCCTGCGGTCTCGACTTCGAGGGCGGTCCGGGCAATTGCGGCGCCCTACCGCGACCAGCCAAGTCTCTGAACGAAAACTTCATGCTGACTCGTCGGCTCCCGGTCGTCCGGCCAGACGGGGTCGGCGAATGAGGTGGCCGAGGGGCCGCCCCAAGCCGCCGTACAAGCTGCTCTCGCTGCTGCTGCAATACCCTAGCGAGGAGATTCTGGAAGAGCGCACGGAGCTGGCGGAAGCCATCGCTGAGCTGCCGGCCTCGCCCGCTCGCGCGGCGCTGGAGCGCTTCTTCGCCCACTTTGGGGCGCTCCCGGCAGTGGAACTGCAGCAGGAATATGTGGCCACCTTCGACCTCCAGAAGCGCTCCAGCCTTTACCTTTCCTTCTACACCGAGGGGGATACCCGCAAGCGCGGCATGGCCCTGCTCCGGCTCAAGCACATCTATGGCGCTGCCGGCCTCCGCCTCGGCGGACGCGAGCTCCCCGACTACCTACCGGTGATGCTGGAGTTCGCGGAAATGGCGCCTGAGGGCCTAGGCGGCCGCATCCTGGCCGAGCATCGAACCGGGCTGGAGGTGCTGAGGTTGCACCTTCGGGAGTCCGAGAGCGCGTATGTGCACCTGCTGGAGGCGATCTGCATGGGACTGCCTCGGCTCCGCCTGGCCGAGCTGGAAAAGGCCAGGTCACTGCTCCAAGAAGGACCGCCGGACGAGCAGGTGGGTCTGCAGCCGTTCGCGCCGCCGGAGGTGATGCCGGCCATGGAAGCCCGGCGGTGAGACTCGGCAGCACCTTCCTGTGGGTGGTCCTGCCCTACGCGGCGATGGTGCTCTTCGTGGCCGGCCACATTTGGCGATACCGACACGACAAATTCGGTTGGACCTCGCGCTCGACCCAGATCCTGGAGAGCAGATGGCTGGCTTGGGGCAGCAATCTCTTCCACTATGGGGCGCTGGCGGCGATCGGCGGGCACATCCTCGGCATGCTGGTTCCCAATTGGCTCACCGCGGCCGTCGGCGTCACCGAGTCGGACTACCACCTCGTCTCCGCCGGCGCGGGCACCGTGGCGGGGATCGCGTGCGTGGCCGGCTTGGTCATCCTGGCCCTCCGCCGGGCCTACTTCCCCCGCGTCCGCCGGACCACCTCCCCGACCGACCTGGCGGTCTACGTCCTGCTCGCCCTGGTGATCGGACTGGGCATGGGCGAGACGCTGATCGTCAACACCCTCGGCGGCGGCTATGACTACCGCTCCTCGGTGGCGATCTGGTTTCGTGGACTCCTGCTGCTTGACCCCAGAGCCGACCTGATGGCCTCAGCCCCGCTCGTCTATCAGGTCCACGCAACGGCCGCCTGGCTCCTCTACGCGCTCTGGCCGTTCAGCCGCCTCGTTCACGTCTGGAGCCTGCCCTGGCAATACGTGGGGCGACCCTACATCCTCTATCGCCGCCGCTACGCCAGCTCCCCGCGATGAGCGGCCCACCCATCCATCCGGGCCTGGAGTTGGTCTTGGAGCTGGTCCGGGGCGCGGCTCAGGACCAGCCCTGCCCCAGCTGCCAGCAGAGCCTGGTCGGGTGTCAACTGAGCCTTGGCGAGGCCGACCTCGATCACGTGCGTGCGGAGGTGACCTGCCCCGCTTGTCAGGCCACCTTCACGCTCGACGTCAGCCCTTCCACCGACGGAGGGGTCGCCAGGCTGGGTTGAGGGTCGCCGCCGGCGTGCGCGGGCGGTCGAGGTGTCAGCAGGTGTCAAAACTCCGGCCTCGCCAACCCTATCCGTCGTCGGTTGGGGGTGCGCGCTCGGCCGACGCCGAGCCCCCGGCGCCCAGGATGAAGCGGACCGGGCGGTCGTAGAAGAAGTAGTCCCAGGACCAGTTGACCAGCACCAGGAACTTGCTCCTGAGGCTCAGGATGAGCAGCAGGTGGACCCCCAACCAGGCCAGCCAGCCCACGAATCCGCGCAGATGGAGACCCCCTATTTGCGCCACCCCGGCGTTGCGGCCGATCGTCGCCATGATGCCCTTGTCGCGGTATCGAAAGGGCGTCGGCTGGCCCCCTCGGACCAGGGCCCGGATGGACCTGGCTGCACTTTCGGCTTCCTGCATGGCCACCGCCGCCAGCATCGGAAGGTGGCCGCCGCCGGCCTCCACGTCGGCCATATCGCCAATCACGAAGGCCTCCGGATGCCCCGCCAGTTGAAGAGTCGGCAGCACCTTCACCGTCCCGCCTGGTCCGGCCGGCCCGAGACCCCGGCTCAGCCGCCCAGCCCTCACCCCAGCCGACCAAACGATGGTCCTGCTCTCGATCCTCCGCCCGTCCGACAAGTCCAGGCCGTGCTCATCGGCCGACTTGGCCAGGGTCCCCAGCCACACTTCAATCGCACGCTTCTCAAGCGTACGCAGGGCGTATTTGCTGAGATCGGCGGGGAAGGTTGCGAGCAGCCGGTCGCCACCTTCCACCAGGACTATGCGAGCGTCGCCCGGATCGAGATCCCGACAGTCACGCCGCAGGACCAGGCGGACCAACTCGGAGAGGGCACCGGCGTACTCCACTCCGGTCGGCCCCCCGCCGACGATGACGAAGGTCAAGAGCTCGGCGCGCCGGGCGGGATCGCGTTCCCACTGGGCTTGTTCAAATCTTCCGAGCACCCGGTCGCGGATCTCCAGCGCCTGGTCCAGTTCCTTGAGCGGATAGGATTGGCGCTCCAGCGATAGGCTCCCAAAGAAGTTGCTGACGCTACCCGCGGCCAAGATCAGGTAGTCGTAATCGAGCCGACCACGATCGGTCATAACCACCTTGGCGGCGAGGTCGACGCCGGTGGCCGTGGCCAGTCGAAAACCGACGTTGGGAAGGCCTCGCAGCAACGAGCGCACCGGCTGGGCTATCTCCGAGGGGTCCAGCAAAGCCGACGCCACCTGGTAGAGGAGGGGCGTGAAGAGGTGGTAGTTGTGGCGGTCGAGGACCAGGATGTCGATGTCCGACCGAGCCAGTTTGCGCACCGCCGTAAGGCCTGCGAACCCGGCTCCCACCACGACAACCCGGGTCCGACGATCCTCGCTACTCACCCCTGGGCGGGGGCTGGTCGGCAGCGCCCGCCCCGGGCTGCACGGGGGTTCAAATGGAGGGGGCGAAAACCGCCGCCGCGGCCAGCGGTCATGGCTGGTGCCCATCGCCAGAGCCACCGGCCAGGTGCACGCGGGATGCTCGAGAACCGGCCGCTTCGATCCTCGTCGGATCCGGCAGGCCGGTGACCTCCCGGATCTCCTGTTCACCGAGTGAATCGTGTTCAAGCAGCGCTCGCACCAGGGCGTCGAGCTTGTCTCGATGCTTTTCAAGCAATCCCCTGGCGCTCGCCGCGCACTCCTCCGCGATCCGCTTCACCTCGTCGTCGATCAGCTTGGCGGTCGCCTCGCTGTAGGGACGGCGCATGGCGTAGGGCCCGCTCGGACCCTCTTCCCCATAGCTGAGCGGTCCGATCTTGGGGCTCATACCCCAGCGCACCACCATCTCGTGGGCAATCTGGGTGACCTGCTGGAGGTCGTTCTCCGCTCCCGTGGTGACGACGCCATAAACCAGCGACTCCGCCGCTCGCCCCCCCAGCGCGCCCGTGATTCGCGCTCTCAGATAATCCTCGCCGTAGTTGAAGCGGTCGTTGACCGGGCTTTGAAAGGTGACGCCGAGGGCCATGCCGCGGGGCACGATGGTGACCTTGCGGACCGGATCGGCACCGGGCACCAGCAGGCCCAGGAGGGCATGTCCCGACTCGTGGTAGGCGATCCGCTCCCGGTCCCCCGGGCCCAGCATCACTTTTCGCTCACTGCCCAGGAGGGTCTTCTCGATGGCATCCGAAAAGTCCACCATGGAGACCGAGGTCTCGCCCTTGCGAGCGGCCGCGAGTGCCGCCTCGTTGACCAGATTGCGGAGATCCGCTCCGACCAGGCCCGGGGTCTGACCGGCCACCGCGTCGAGGTCGACACCGCTCGCCAGGGGCACGCCTCGGGTGTGAATCCCCAGGATCGCGGCCCGACCGCGCCGGTCAGGTGGCAGCACCGTGACCCGACGGTCGAAGCGACCGGGGCGGAGCAGCGCCGAGTCGAGCACGTCGACGCGGTTGGTCGCTGCCAGCACGATGACGCCCTCGCGCGAATCGAAGCCGTCCATCTCGGTCAGCACCTGATTCAGGGTCTGTTCCTGCTCATCGTGACCGCCGATCCGCACGTTGCCGCCCCGGCTGCGACCGATGGCGTCAAGCTCGTCGATGAAGACGATGGCTGGCGCCGCCTGCCGTGCCTTGACAAAGAGATCGCGCACGCGCGAAGCTCCGACGCCGACGATGGCCTCGATGAATTCCGAAGCCGAGATGCTGAAGAAGGGAACGCCCGCCTCCCCCGCGACCGCCCGCGAGAGCAGCGTTTTGCCGGTCCCTGGCGGCCCGATAAGCAGCACCCCCTTGGGCACCCGGCCGCCCAGCCGCTGATATTTCTGGGGCTCTTTGAGGAAATCGACCACCTCCTGCAATTCCTGCTTGACCTCGTCGATGCCGGCCACGTCGGCAAAGGTGGTCCCCGGTTGCTCGGCGTCGTAGAGTCGAGCCTTGCTCTGTCCGAAGCCCCCCAACAGGCCTCCGGCCCCGCCGGCCATGCGGCGACTGAAGTAAAGGAATGCGCCCACGATCAGGAGAGCGGGCCCGAGACTGAAGAGCACGGTTTCCCAAAACGGCTGGGGCGGATTGGGGGGATTGGCGTTGATGGTCACGCGATGCTTCTCCAGCAGCGCTTCCAGTCCTGCATCGGCAAAAGACGGGCGCTGCGTGGAGAAGTGGGTGGCCGTGTCTTTGCTTCCCGATGAAGCACCGACCGCCTTCCGGGTGGTCCCGATGATCGACTCCCCCGTGCTGGTGATACTGGTCACGTTGTCCGCGGACACCTGCTGTTTGAAGACGTTGTAGGGGATGACGACGGACTTCGTTTGACGGCTGGACGAGAGCGCGTTGCTGATGATGACGTTGCCCACGACGAGAACCACGAGAACGATCCAGAACCGCGGCGAACTCATCTGCCACAGCGACCCGCCCGGTCCCTTCGGCATCCCGTTGCCGCGTTTCGGTGAGTTGGTCGCTATTGCTCCCCTCCCCGCGTGCAACCCTCCTGGCGCTGCCTCGGCAACCCGCCTACCCTCCGATCGATGCCGGAGCGGACAACCTCCCCCACCGCTTCCAATGCGCTGATCATGGCCTACTCGATCGAGCGACGACGACTGCCGATGGTGGCTGCCGCGCGGCCCGGTACAGCCCGGTACAGCCCGGTCTGGTGCTCACGCACTGCGAGCATGATCATTCAGAGCTGCGTCCACCCGTGCCCCCGATGACCAGGAGAAGGGCGCTCTCTTCGATCGCCTCGACGTCGTGCGGAAGACCGGCATCGATCGCCATCAGGCCTCCACGCCGAAGCTCGAGCGTGCGTTCGCCGACTCCCAGGCGCAAGCTCCCCTCCAGAGCTTGCAGCACAATGGGGCCGTGAGCCCGATGTTGGTGCATGTGCCCTTGGGCCCTTAGGGCGATGAGCACCACGCGCAGGTCCTCTTCGTTGACAAGCGTCATGGCGGCGTGGTCGGCTCCGCCATAGGCCGCGCCAGCCCGGATCTCGGCCAACTCTTTGAAGAGGTCAAGTTCGATGATTGGGGCTGAAAACTTGGTGGCGTATCGCTCTGGGGATGGCTGGGCTGGTTCCATGAGTGCCATGTTATCCGGAAAGCTACCAGGACTAGCGGGTGGTTCGATCTGCCCTGGTCAGCCGACGGCGGCCAGACGGTCCGCCCACGCTCTTCCCTGGCGTAACCAACGGGCGCGCCCCGAACCGCTCAACACCAGGACTTCCGTTGATCGCGTACGTTCCTTCGGCCTTTAACTCAGCCAGCGGATTGATCGCGCTCTACGAACTCATGCACGGCCGGCTCGGTCCCGCGCTTCCGGGCTGCCTGTGAAAGCGCCCACACGGTTCCGCCCGCAGCCCACTTTTTAGCCTGCGCCTGATCACGCCTCGACCAACGCCGGATTCTCTGCTCCCGGGCGGTATGGCTCAACGTACCCCGGCCGAGCACGGACAGGGACGCGGGTGAAGATCGCCGGCTGGGGATTGGCGAGCGCCCGCAACCGGCCGATGCGCCCGGATTCGGCGAGCACCACCGGGGCGCGATTAGGGCACCGCGGTCAGCCGCCGGCCATAGCCCCCACGATCATGAACGGCTCAGAGCCCATGGCGACCGCGTCAGGAAGTGGGGCGTCCGGCGGCTCATCGGACAAGTCCTGCTCGCAGGCGAAGAATCTCAACAGCGGCCGGCGCCGGAGGGTGACGCGATCGCGAATCGTTCCTTGTAGCACCGGGTAGGTGGCCTCCAGGGCGTCGAGAATGGCCCGCTGCGTGACGGGACCCTCAACTTGGACCTCCACCTCCTTACCGACCTTGGCCAGCGTCCGCAGGTGAGGCGGAAAGACGACGCGAATCACGGCAGTGTTTGCACCTCCACCGATAGGACCGCGGGGAGGTCGCGAACGATCGGGGCCCAGCTGTCACCCGAGTCGGCCGAACCGTACACCTGCCCGCCGGTGGTCCCGAAGTAGACGCCGCACGAGTCGAGAGAATCTATTGCCATCGCATCGCGCAGCACGTTGACGTAACAGTCGTGCTGGGGCAGACCGTTGGTCAGCGCCTCCCATTCAATGCCACCGGTTCGGCTGCGGTAGACGATGAGTTTGCCATCCAGCGGAAAATGTTGGGAATCGCTCTTGATTGGAACCACGTAAATCGTGTCCGGTTCGTGAGCGTGGACGTCGATCACGAAACCAAAGTCGGTCGGAAGATTGCCGCTGACCTCCTGCCAGGAATCGCCCGAGTCGTCGCTGCGCATGACGTCCCAATGCTTCTGCATGAAGAGCACGTTCGGACGCGACGGGTGCATCGAGATGCGGTGAACGCAATGCCCCACCTCGGCGTCGGGGTCGGGAATCCCCTCCGAGCGCAGCCCGCGATTGATGGCTCGCCAGTTCTGACCCGCATCATCGCTCCGGAATACTCCCGCCGCCGATATGGCGACAAACATCCGACCCGCGTTGCTCGGGTCCAGCACAAGGGTGTGCAGGCACAGGCCGCCCGCACCCGGTTGCCAGGATGGCGCCGTTGAATGGGTTCGGAGCCCGGCCAACTCCTGCCAGGAGTTTGCGCCGTCAGTGGAGCGGAAGAGGGCGGCGTCCTCGACCCCGGCGTAGACCGTGTCCAGATCGGTCAGCGACGGTTCAAGGTGCCAGACACGCGCAAATTCCCATGGATGCGGGGAGCCGTCATACCACTTGTGCTGCCCGGGCACACCGTCATACTGAAACTCGTTACCCACCGCCGCCCAACTCGCTCCGCCATCGTCCGAGCGCTGCAAGATCTGTCCGAACCAGTTGGTGGTCTGCGAGGCATAGAGCCGATTCGGGTCAATCGGCGAACCCTTGAGATGGTAGACCTCCCAGCCCGGGAAGTGTGGCCCGGTGACTTCCCAACGAGCCCGCCTCTCGTCCGACGTCAACACAAACGCACCCTTCCGTGTGCCCACCAGGACCCGGACTTGGCTCATTTTTTCAATCCCCTTCCGACTGCTATGAGGGAGGCCTAGCCTCCGCTCCAAGGCCGCGAATGATGCATTCTAAGCGGCCAAGCGCCGTCTGTACCAGCCATTTGGCCGTGGCCGGCACTCGTTGTAAGGCCGCCGCAGCCTCCCCCGTTCGGGATCGGGATCGGGGATGGGCAGAGCAGCATATCGAGACTCGGATCAGTCCGGCCGCATCGATCGGGGTCCGACTCCTGGTCCCCGAAATCGCCCCTCAACGGGGCGTCCCAAAGCCCCCAAGGGGAGCTCCAAAAGCACCCATCGGCCCAGGGGCGCGGGGATCACCGCCAGGCTGGGCGTCACCCGGGCCAGCGCCAGGCACGCGGCTCGGTAGTGAATTCCAGTCCCCAGGCTGGCCCAGTGTGCCTCGAGCTGGTAGTCATTCTTTGATGACGTCATGGTGGGCGGCCCAAACTCGGGGTGCCACCGCAGGTGTCTAAGGACGCGCGCGTAGGTCCGAGGTTTTGGCGGCTCCATATAATCGAGCGGTGCCTGGACTCGGCGCATCATCCGAGGACGCTCAGCGGGTGAGCGAAGAGCTTTGCCTGGAGCCGGACCTGGAGGTCGTGCGCCGGGTTACCGAGGCCATCCTGGCCAACGTGGGTCGCGCCATCGTCGGCAAGCAGGAGGAGATCAAGCTCTGCCTGATCGCCCTGCTCTGTCACGGACATCTTCTGATCGAGGACGTGCCCGGAGTGGGCAAGACCATGCTCGCCAAGTCCCTGGCCCGCTCCTTTGACTGCACCTTCCGCCGCATCCAGTTCACCCCTGACCTCCTGCCCTCGGACGTCACCGGCGTTCGTGTCTTTAACCAGAAGTCGGGGGAGTTCGAGTTTCGGCCCGGTCCCGTGTTTGCCCAGGTTCTGCTGGCCGACGAGATCAACCGGGCCACGCCAAAGACCCAGTCGGCCCTTTTGGAGGCGATGGAGGAGCGTCAGGCCACCATCGACGGCGAGACCTACGAGTTACCTCGGCCCTTCCTGGTCATGGCCACCCAGAACCCGATCGAATACGCGGGCACCTTCCCTCTCCCCGAGGCCCAGCTCGACCGCTTCATGATGAAGGTGCGCCTCGGATACCTGGACGTGAAGCAGGAGGCGGCACTGCTCGGGCAGCAGAAGGTGGAGTCCCCCATGAACGAACTCAAGCCGGTGGTGTCGCCCAGCGAACTGGCCGCCGCCCAGCGCGCTGTTGCGCGGACGTTCGTCAAGGAGGAGCTCAAGGAATACACCGCCCGACTGGTCCAGCGGACGCGGAGCCACGCCGATGTTGCCCTCGGAGCAAGCACCCGCGGCACCCTCAACCTCTTCCGGGCGGCCCAGGCACGAGCCGCCATCGAGGGCCGAGGATATGTGGTCCCCGATGACATCAAGGGTCTGGCCGCCTGCATCCTCGCCCATCGGCTCATCCTCCGCCCCAACTCCGAGGTCCTGGGACAGACGTCGACCAAACTCATCGCGCAGCTGCTGGAACGAGAGCGCGTGCCCCAGATCGCCTACGATGGCTGACCGCATCCCTCCCCACCCCAGCGCCGATCGCTGAACGCCAATGGGAGCCCTGGCCAAGGTCCTAACTGCGGTCGGCCTGGCGACACTGCTCCTGCTCTCCTACCTGACCGGCATCCGGGCTGCCTTCATCCTCGCCTACGCTCTGATTCTGCTCGTCGCCTGGGCCTGGGCCTGGCCGCACTTGGCCGCGCGCGGGATCGGTTTGGAGCGCCGCATCCAGTCCGGAACAGCTTCGGTCGGCGAGTCCTTCACGGAGACGCTCGAGGTTTGGAAGGCCGGTTGGGTTCCGACGCCGTGGCTGGAGGTCGTCGACATGAGCGACATTCCCGGCTACCAGGCGGGTCGGATTGTCAGCCTCAATCGCGGTCCAGTCCGCTGGACGGCCCGGGGCACATACCGCCTCCGCGGCTGGCAAACGTTCGGACCCACGCTGCTACGGGTGGCCGAACCCTTCGGCATGTTCACCCGGGAGGTGCGTAACGACGAGCAGAATCGGATCCTGGTTCATCCGCGCGTTCACCCCCTGCCCCAGGTCGTGCTGCCCTCGACCCAGCACGCGGGCGAGACCACGCGCCACGGCGCCTGGGCGGACTACCCGCCCGAAACCGGTGGGGTCCGCGACTACACCCCAGGCGACGCCTACGGCCGGATCCACTGGCCACTTTCGGTCAAGCACGACCATCTCATGAGCAAGACCTTCGAGCAGCCCCTTACCACCGACCTCTGGATCGCCCTCGACCTGGCCCGCAACGCCCACTGGGGCAACGGAGAAGGCTCCACCCTTGAGCTGGCGATCAGCCTCGCCGCCTCGCTCGTGGTTCAGGTCGGCCAGCTTGGACGGCTGGTCGGCCTGATGGCCAACGACCGGCGGGGTACAGCTCTTGAGCCCCATCGCGCCGAACGCGACGGACGCGCGGTTATGGACTACCTGTCGGTCGCCGGCGCCGACGGCGAGGTGCCTCTCGCTCAGGCCCTGGCCTGGGATCGAATCAGACGAGTGCCGCACCGAGGGCTGGCCGTGATCACAGCCAGTCCCGACCCGTCCTGGGTGCACGCGGTGCAGGCCGCGCGCCAGCGGGGGAGTTCCCTCATCGTCTTCTACATTGACGCCGCCAGCTTCGGAGCTCCCGCTCGCGCGGCCAGCCTCGATCTCGGCTCGGAGGTGGACCTCTACGTGATCAGGCGGGGTGACGATCTCTCTCGACTGAGGAGGACCCGCGATGTTGCGACCCTGGCCTGAGCGGGCGGCGGGAAGGCTGGGGCGACTCCACCTCCCCTCGGGGTGGGCACCTTCGCTCCTACTGGCCCTACTCCTGGTCCTTGCCCTGGGCAACTCGACGGTGGCGGCCCAGTGGGTGCCCGGCTCGGCCCCAATCCGGAACGTCGGACTCCTGGGCGGCATCGTCGGGGCGGGGCTGGCGTTGGCGGCCCGAGTCCGCTGGCCGGTGGCGCTGGCGGTGACCTTGGTCGCCGGCGCGGTTGTGGCCTACTGGACCGCCGCGCCCGTGGGGGTGCACATCTACCCCTACGACGCCGCCAGCCGGCAGGCACTCCAGGCCTGGAATCAGCAGCTTCTGGCCGGGGACCCCACCCAACCTTCGGTGTTCTTGTTCCTGCTCTGCCTGCTGGCGTGGCTGATGGGTGGCTGGTTGCTTTGGTCCACCCTGCGCTCACGGAAGCCCCTCCTGGGCATGATACCGATGGGTGTCGGTCTGGCCACCAACGTCCTCAACTATCCGGATCAACAGGGCGGGTACGTGTTCGTGTTCATCGTGCTGCTGTCCGCGCTGCTGCTTTGGACCAACTACCGGCGCTCGCTGGACGCGGCCCACGGGATCGGTGTGGGCGCTCTGGGTGATTTCCGCTGGAACTTCTGGAAGACGGGAGCGGGCATCACCGCGACCGTGCTCGTCCTCGGCATCCTGGCTCCGCCACTTTCCTCCACCGACCGCTCGATTGATCTCGAGTCGGGCATTTTCAATGGCTGGGCCAGCCTGATCGCCAGCCTCAACCACCCGGCCGAGCCGGGGATGGGGGGCATGCCCTCGGAATCGATCGGGTTCGCGACGTCGATTCAGCTGAGCGGCCCTCTGCGCCGCACCGGCGCCGTCGTGTTCACCTACAAGTTGCCCGCCTCCTTCGCCGGTCCGCACTACTTCCGGGGCTTGAACATGTCCGTTCCGGTCGATGGTATGTGGTCCGGCGCCGGCCTGTCGAAGCGGGTGCAGGTGCCCAAATCCAAGCCCGTCGCCTACGTCGACCACTACCCCGCTTCAACCACCTCGACCTTCAACATCGACATGCTCCGGCCGCCCGCGAGCGCTCCTGACGTCCTCTTCTACCCCGGACATCTGGTGCGGACCGACCGAGCCACCGACGCCGAACAGGGGCTGCCGTGGCCCGTATCGTCACCCGGCACGCTGGAGACGGTCGACGAGCTGAGCACGGCCAACGGTACCGCCCAGGGTCGGTACGCGGTCACGGTCAGCTTCTTGGACCCAACCGTGCCGGAATTGGAGAACGACCCCGGGCCCTATCCAAATTGGGCCCTTACCTACCTGACAACGGAGTCGACCACGCCCCAGGCGCTGGCCACCGCCGCCCGGATCAGGCAACTCGCGCTGCAGGCGACCGCCGGCGCCACCAACGCGTACGACCGCGCCGTTGACGTCCAGAACTACCTTCGAAATTTCACCTACACGCTGACACCGCCAAACGCGCCGAGCGGGCAGGACCCGCTGGCCTACTTCCTATTCAATTCCCACATGGGCTATTGCGCCTATTTCGCGACGGCAATGGGCGACATGCTCTTGTCACTTGGTATCCCGACCAGGCTGGTCAACGGTTACGGACCCGGAACCTACGACCCCCGGCTCCAACAGTACGTAGTTCGGGAGTCGGACGCCCACAGCTGGGTCGAGGCCTTCTTCCCCAACTACGGCTGGATTCCGTTCGAGCCGACCCCCCAGTCCGGCTACGGACCCATCACCCGCCACCCCGACCAATCCGCCGCCTGCCCCGGCGGCCGGGGCTGCCAATCGGCGCTGGCGCCTCCCCTCACCACCGGCCAGACCCTGCCCACCAGCCCTCACGGTGGCCGAGCCGGTGGTGCTCAGGCCCTCGACTCGGGAGCCATCCAGGTCGGCGGCCTGCGGGTCCCGACCGCGCCCTGGGAGCCGCCGATGGCGATCGTCTTGGTCCTCCTGGCGGCCCTCATCCTGGCCACCAAACGCTACCTGACGCCGCGATCGTCGGGTGGCGCATGGGGGCGCGCGGTCGGCCTCTCCCGGCTGGCGGGGCTGGCCGGCGCCGCCGGCGATTCTCCTCGGGAGACGGGGATACGGGTCGCCGCCCAGTTCCATGAGCTGGGCCCCGACTTCCAGCGCCTGTCCGACCGATTCGCGGTGGCCGCCTACGCCCCGCCCGCGCTCGCCAGTGCCGCCCGAGCAGACGTGATCGAAGCCTGGAAACGGGTCCGACCCGCGCTGCTCCGACGAGTGGCACAAAGATTCAAGCTGGGCCGGCGATGGTGAGCCAAGCCAATGGCGCGTGCCCCAGCACGCCAGCCCGCGCAAGCTGACAACCGGCGACCCCGGTTTCGTTTACTTCTATACTTCGCGCCAGCGTGGATCCCACAAGCGTGGCCGGTGGTCGAGCCGCCGGTCCCCCGCAAGCTCAAAGATCCCCTCGCAGAGGCCCGTTAACAATCGTACTGGCGGTGGGCTTTTCGGCAGCGTTCGGCCTCCTCCCCGCTCAAGCCTCCGCCACCGCACCTGCGCCGGTCCTGCCAGTGATTCCGAGCGCGTCCGCCTCGGCCGTCGGCGTACCTCCACGCCCGGCGGTGATGATGCCCACGGCGCATCGCGCCACTCGTCCGCCCTCGCTGGCCGCTGCGCCTGCCACCAGCGTCAATCCCCTCATCTACCAGGGTGGACCGATCGTGACTTCGCCCCGCGTTTACATTTCCTTTTGGGGGTCTGCCTGGGCTAGCGGCGGAAACTACACGACCGTGATCAACTACGTGGAGGGATTCTTCAAGGACCTGGGCGGAAGTGACTGGCTGTCAACTTTGGGCCAGTACTGCCAGGGCATTCCTGCGGGAGCGGCAACGTGCCCTCCGGCGGGGACCTTCATCCAGAACCCCACCGGCCAGTATGGGGGGGCCCATGTCGATGCCAATGCTGTGCCCTTGGCACCCACAAGCTCGGATATCGCGATGGCCGCCGCTCGGGCGGCCGCCTACTGGGGCAATCCGGGCAGCTCCCTCTACGTTGTGATGACCCCCGCCGGGGACGATCAATCCGGATTCAACACCATCTTTTGCGCCTACCACAGCTATACGGCCGGCGCGGTGCCATACGCGTACCTCCCCTTCGACATCTTCAACGACCCCGCCTGCTTCGCGAATTCGGTCGTCGGTCCGCTAGACGGGTTCAGCATCGCCGGTGGCCACGAATACGCGGAGATCCTGACCGATCCGGGGGTGGGCAGCGGCTGGTTCGACGCCACCGCTGCCGGAGGCCTGGGCGAAGTGGGCGACAAGTGCGCCCCAGGCTACGGCGGGCCGATGCCCGGAACCGTGGTCATGAATCAGCAGACCTGGCCTGTTCAACCCCTCTTCAGTAACCAGGCCCTGGCCGCCGGTGTGAGTCCTTGTGTTTTCTTTCCGGCCCCCGTGGTGAGCGTGGTCTCCCCCGCCAGCGGCCCCAGTGACGGGGGCACTGTAGTTTCGATCACCGGGTGGTCGTTCCAGCCCGGGGCGACGGTTACATTCGGATCGGCTCCCGCACCACGCGTGACCGTGGTCAGCGCCACCCTCATTCAGGCGATCACTCCTCGCCAACCGGTCGGCTCTGTAGCCGTGTCAGTCAGCAACACCGACGGCGGGTCGGCCACGGTGCCCGGCGCCTACACCTACACGGCTGTGGCGGCAGCGGAGTCGGTCTTCACTGCCCTGCCACCAGTTCGCGTTCTTGATACACGCGCCCCACAGTGCACCGGAGCCAATCCCTGCAGCCCCCTCGGGCCCAACGCGACCCTGACCCTGCAGGTGGCCGGCCTGAACGGTGTCCCCTCCAACCCGACGGCGGTGGTCGTCAATGTGGGCGTGACCGATTCGCGCGGAGCGTCTTCAAGCTATATCGAACTATGGCCCGCGGATGCAGCCCAGCCCAACGCCTCGACGCTGAATTTCGTCGCCGGTCAGACCGTGGCCAACATGGCGCAGGTGCCGGTCAGCGCATCGGGCGCGATTGACATCTTCAATGCCGCCGGCTACGTCGACGTTTTCATCGATCTCAGCGGTTACTACGCCCCTGGACCAGCCTCGGGACCGGGCCTCTACCACCCGCTGGCGACGCCGGTCAGATACCTCGACACGCGCCAGTCCTGGGACCCTACCCGGACCTCGCCCTTGGGCCCCAGTGAGATCATTTCGCTGGGGATCGCGGGCGCCAGGCCGGCTGAGTGCGTCCCTACCCCGGCCCTCTGTTCGGCCGCCTTGCCGGTGCCTTCGACCGCCACGGCGGTGGTGATGAATCTGGCCGAGGTAAATGCGACAGCGAACAGTTACCTGCAGGTGTGGCCTGCTGGCAGCGCCCCTCCGGTGACCTCCAACCTCAACTTCCCCGGCGGTAGATTCGCGCTAGCGAACCGCGTCATCGTGCCCGTCGACCCAACCACCGGTATGGTGTCGATCCTCAACTCCCAGGGCTTCGCGAACGTGCTCGTTGACGTGGTCGGATACATCACCGGCTCGGTTTCGGATACGGGAGATCGATTTGTACCGGTCACCCCCTTTCGGGTCGCCGACACCCGGAATGGACAGGGCCTGGCGGGCGGCGTTCCGGCCCGGCTGGGGCCAAATGCGGCGGACGTGGTCGCAGTCAGCGGCCTGCCTGCAGACGCCGCCGCCGTTGCTGTTTCGATCGGCGTTCTAAACGCCTCGAGCTACAGCTACTTGGCGCTGCTTCCAAATTTGCCGCTTTCGCCGCCGCCATCCTCGGACGTCAACTTCCAGGTCGGCGATATCCTGGCCAGCGCAGATCTGGTCCGAGTAACGGGCGATCAATTCTGGACCTACAATTCCGCCGGCTCAGCGGACTTCTTCGTCGACGTGAGCGGGATCTACTTGAGCTCTTGAGAAAGACGCACATCCCGCGTTGTCACTCCGGGGCCCTCCCCCTCGCCGATCTGGTGGACGCCCCGATGGCGTGCTCAGGGATCGCCGATGGGTACCACCAGAACCTGAATGCCGCTGGCTGAGAGGGCAGGCCGATTACCGCAGTGGATCAAGGCGGCGGGGGTCGTCGTCGCCCTCACCGCAGCGGTCTGCATCGTCCTCTTGGCGTTTTCCCTGCCCGCCCTGAAATCGTCACCCCGTGACGTGCCCATCGGCCTCGCCGGGCCCGGCGCCGTCACCTCCCAGGTCGAGCGGGCTCTCGGTGAGGCGGCGCCGAGCGCGTTCGCAATCACGATATACCCCGACGAGCAGGCGCTTAGTCATGCCATTCGCGACCGCCAGGTGTACGGTGGCCTGAGCTTTGGGCGGTTGGGCCAGACGGTGCTGATCGCCACGGCGGCGAGCCCTGCGGTGGCCGGTCTGATCGTAACGGCGGGTACCGGGCTCGCAGCCAGAACCGGAGCCCACACCAAGACCATCGATCTCCGTCCGCTGCCGGCGGCCGATCCGCGCGGCGCCGGCCTGGCCCTGGCCGGGCTGCCCATCGCTCTCTGGGGAGTGCTGGGGGCGGTCATCATCCTGAACCGCTTTCGGCGTCGCACGTGGATGACGGCCTCGATTGCCATCGTTTTCGCGCTGTCAGCGTCCAGCGCCGTTACCGCCATCCTGACCTACTGGTTCGGGTCGATAGGCGACGACTTTTGGCGGGTGGATCTGGGCCTGGCGCTCGGGATGTCGGCGATCTCCCTCACCATCCTCGGCCTTGAGTCGGTGGCCGGCCGAGCGGGGGTGGTGTTGGGCGGGGTGACCATTTTTTTGATTGGCAACCAACTGTCCGGAACGACGTCTGCGCCAGAACTCCTGCCGGCACCCTGGGGTGAGATTGGCCAGCGGTTGCCGGCGGGTGCCAACGGCCAGTTGCTCCGATCGACCGCCTATTTTGGCGGGGCGGGCTCGGCCGCGCCGATGCTGATCCTGATCGCCTGGCTCCTCTTCGGTCTTGGGCTGTGCTCGGTGTCCTCGCTGCTGCGCTGGCGGGCGCGATCGAAGGCTCGGCCGGTCGGACCCTGATGTTGACCACACCGGCGGCGGCGCCTCCAGCGCCGCGCTGGAGGGGCACCGATTCGATCAGTAGATCGGGGTCTGGGGGGCGATCTCCTCAAGCCATTTCCGACACGAGGCCAGGAAGCGGGCCGCCTGCAGCCCGTCCAAGAGGCGGTGATCAAAGCTGAAACAGAGGTACATCAGGGGCTTGATTCCGATCATGCCCTGGACCGCCACCGGGCGGTCGACGACCGCCTCCATGGTCAGGATGCCGGCCTGCCCGGGGTTGATAACCGAGTAGCTGAAGAGCGTGCCGAAGGTTCCCGAGTTGTTAACCGTGAAGGTGCCGCCGCGGAGATCGTCGGCTTGAATCCGGCGAGCGCGCGCGCGCTCCGCCAGGTCGGCCACCGCCCGCGCGATACCGGCGATGGAGAGCCCGTCGGCGCGGCGGATCACGGGCACCAGCAGGGTGTCCTCCAGCCCGATCGAAACGCCGATGTTGACGTCGCGGTGAATGAGGATCTCCGAATCATTGAAGGTGGCGTTGACGTGGGGGTGGGTCCGCAGCGCGGACGTCGCGGCCGCGATCACGTAGGGCAGAAAGGTGAGAGAGAATCCCTCCTTCTGCTGAAATGCTGCCTTGTTCGCGCTGCGGTTGGCGACCACCCCGCTCATGTCCACTTCCTGCGTCTGCCAGGCGTGCGGAATGGTCGCCTTGGAGCGAGTCATGTTCTCCGCGATCAGCCGGCGGACCTGAGTCAGCGGCACGACCTCATCGCCCTCGTCGGCCTCTTTGTGCGGGCCGGCCGGGGGCGGCGCCTGCGGGGTCGACTGGGGGACGGATGGCTGCGGTTTCCGATCGATGAAGGTGAGGACATCCTTCTTCGTCACCCGGCCCCCGAGCCCCGTTCCGGGCACGGCGTTGAGGTCCACCTGGTGCTCTTCGGAAAGCATCAGGACGGCGGGCGAGAAGCGGTGCTTGGCATCGGCTGGGTGGGCGGTTTGGGTGGTGCCCAGCGGCTCGCGCGTTTCCGCGCTGGGAGCGGGGCCGATCTGCTCAGCAACGGATTTTGGGGGCGGTGGTTGGCCATCCTCGGGGGCGGGGCCGGCCCCGGAAGCCGGCCCGGCGCCGTCGGACTCCAACTCGACGAGCGCGATCTCGGCCCCGGCCCGGACCGTGTCCCCGTCCGTGACCAGGACCTCCTTGAGCACTCCCGTGACCGGGGAGGGCACCTCAGCGCTGACCTTGTCGGTTTCGACCTCGAGCATGGGCTCGAACTCAACCACCCGCTCACCGGGCTGGACCAGCCAGCGCGAGATGGTGGCCTCATGCACCGACTCACCCAGCTGCGGCATCGTCACCTTGGTTGTGCTCATCAGTCCACTCCCCGTCAGAAGGCGGCCAGATCCCGAAGGGCCGCGAAGACCTTGTCCGGGTTGGGCATGAAAAAGTTCTCCATCGGTTCCGCGTAAGGCATCGCCGGGACATCCAGCCCGCCCAGGCGTTTGACGGGTGCGTCGAGCCACTCCCAGGCCTCGTCGGCAACCAACGCAGCCACCTCCGAGCCGATGGAAACGCTGAAATTGTCCTCGTAGAGGACCAGGATCTTCCCCGTTCGCCGTGCCGCTGCCACAATCGCCTCGCGATCCAGCGGGTACACCGTCCGCAGGTCCACCACCTCGACGCTGACCCCCTCGGTCGACATCCGCTCGGCAGCTTCGAGCGCGTAGTGAACCATCAGCCCATAGCAGAAGACGGTGATGTCAGTGCCCGGCCGCGCCACCCGGGGCGGCCCAATCGGGATCAGGTACTCGCCTCTGGGTACGCTCTCCTTGAACATCCGATAGAGCCGCTTGTGCTCAAAGAAGAGCACCGGGTCGGGGTCGCGGATGGCCGCCAGGAGGAGCCCCTTGGCCTCTCGGGGGGTGGAGGGGATGACTATCTTGAGCCCCGGTGTGGCGAACCTGGCCTCCACTGACTGCGAGTGATAAAGAGCTCCGTGCACGTGACCCCCCATGGGCGCGCGCACCACCAGCGGAGCACTCCAGTCGCCGTCCGAGCGGTAACGGAACTTGGCAATCTCGTTGGTGATCTGGTTGAACGCCAGGTGGGCGAAGTCGGTGAACTGGATCTCGGCCACGGGGCGCTTGCCGGCCAGGGCCAAGCCCAGAGACACTCCGGCGATCGAGCTCTCGGCGAGCGGCGTGTCGATCACGCGCGCCTCCCCGAACTGTTGGTGGAGTCCGTCGGTAACCATGAACACGCCGCCCTTGGGGCCAACATCCTCGCCCAGCACCATGACCCGGTCGTCGCGCTCCATCTCCTGGCGGAGGGCAGAGCGGATCGCCACCACCATGTTCATCTCCTCGCCATCATCGTCGGCGGCGGGCTCGATGGCGGCGGGTGCGCCCACCCCGTAGACGTTGGTGAGGGCGTTCTCGGGGGGTGCGGCGGGCGAGTCGAGTGCAGCCCGGGTAGCCCGGGTAACCTCCGCCCCGACCTCCTCGTTCATCTCCTCTAGTTGCTGGAGGGAGAGTATGCCCTCCTCCACGAGGCGCTTCCTAAACTGGACCAAACAATCGTTGCGGTCCAACTGCTCGATGTCCTCCGGAGTCCGGTAGCGACGCTGGTCGTCCTCTGAGGAGTGGGGGCCGAGACGATCGACGAGGCATTCAATCAGCGTTGGCCCGCCGCCCGCCCGGGCCCGTGCCACCGCCTCCTTGGCCACCTGGTAACAAGTGACGGGATCCCGGCCGTCGGTGGTGACGGAAGGGAATCCGTAGCCCGCCGCCCGGTACGCGACGTGATCTATGGCGTACTCCTTCTTAAAGGGCGTCGAGATGGCGAAACCATTGTTTTGGCAGATGAAGATCTCGGGCAGGCGGTGCACGGCAGCGAAGTTGAACGCCTCGTGAACGTCTCCTTCAGAACCCGCGCCCTCCCCATAGCAGGTCATCACCACGGCGTCTGTGGCGTCCATCTTGAGCGCGTAAGCGACCCCTGCCCCGTGCACCATTTGGGTGGCGACCGGGGATCCGCCGGAGACGACGTGGAGCGCCGAATCGGAGAAGTGGCCGGGAGTCTGTTTGCCGCCAGAGGAGGGATCGGCCGGCTTGGCCAGCACCGAGAGCATGAAGTCGAGGGGCGTCACGCCCATCCGAAAGCAGAGCACCAGATCGCGATAGTACGGAGCAATCCAATCCGACTTGGGTCGCAGCGGCCAGCCCACGCCGACCTGCGCCGCTTCGTGTCCTGCGCACGAGATGATGAAGGGCGCGCGGCCTTGTCGATTCAGAACCTGACAGCGCTGGTCGATCTGACGGCCCAGCGTCATCAGATGAAACCACTCCACGAGCACGTTCTCGTCCAGATCCGTATCGCGCCAGTCGACCGGCTCCTGGAATCGCCAATCGGGACTGAAGCTGGTCGTCGGAGTCGCCCGGCGCTGGCGCTTGATTCGTGTATCCGCCATTGGGTAGCCTCTAAAAGTTGATCGGTGCAGAGTCGGCGGCCAGTGCGGCCTCGCCGATCGCCTCGCTCAGGGTTGGGTGGGGATGGATGTTGCGGCCGAGCTCCCAGGCATCGCCCTGGAACAGACGCGTCAGGGCGGCCTCAGCGATCAGTTCGGTGGCCTGGGTGCCAATCACGTGCGCACCCAGCAGCTGGCCGGTTTGGGCATCCCGGATCACCTTGGCGAATCCACCTGGCTCGCCGTGGATCAGGGCCCGGGCGTTGGCGGCGAAGGGGAATCGGCCGCTCCTGACTTCGATGCCGCGTTCGCCGGCCTGGGCTTCGGTGATGCCCACCGAGGCAATCTCAGGCTGCGAGTAGGTGCAGCGGGTCACCAACTCCTGATCCATGGGGACGACGCGCTGGTCGGCAATGTCCTCGACGGCAACGATTCCCTCGTGTGCGGCGGCGTGGGCGAGAAGATATCCGCCCGCCACATCGCCGATGGCGTGGACGCCGCGGACGTTGGTGCGCATCCACTCGTCGACCTTGACGAAACCATTGGCGGCCAGCTCCACCCCGATCCGGTCGAGGCCGATGCCGCTTGATCGCGGCGACCGGCCCACCGCGATCAGCACCCTGTCGGCGGACACCGTGTCGTCGCCGAGCTCGACCGACACCCCTCGCTTTCTGACCCTGACTCCCTGAACGCGGGCCTCGAGTCGGCAATCGATGCCCCGCCGCTGAAACTGATCCAGCAACTCCCTGGAGATGTCCGTATCCTCCAGCGGTACGAGGCGGTCGAACGCCTCGATGAGCGTCACCTTGGAACCCATCTGGTTGAAAAAGGTGGCGAACTCAACCCCCACCGCACCGGCCCCGATGATGGCGATCGATTCCGGCAGCTCGGCGGCGGTGACGGCGTGGTCCGAGCTGACCACCCGATGACCGTCAAAGGGGACTCCAGGCAGCTCCCTTGGTAGAGAACCGGTGGCCACTATCAAATTCGGGGCTGCGAGGCGGCGGCCGTTGACCTCCAGCACCCCGCGCTCAACCACCTCCCCCGGGCCCTCGATCACCTCGATCCGATTCTTCTTCATCAGGCCTTGGACGCCACGATGCAGTTGGGCGACGATGGAGTCGCGGCGAGCAGCGATGCGCGCATAGTCGTGGCCAACGTTGGCCGCAATCACACCGAACTCCGCCCCGCGGCGACTCACCAGGTGGTACAGGTGAGACGACTCCAGCAGCGCCTTGGTCGGGATACATCCAAGGTGCAGGCAGGTCCCCCCGAGTTTGGCCTCCTCCACTATCACCGTATGCAGGCCCAGCTGCGAGGCGCGGATGGCCGCGGTGTAGCCCCCCGTCCCGCCGCCCAGAATGGCCAGGTCGAAATCGTCAGCCACGGCAGGTGCTGCACATGCCTGTCGGCCCAGAGTCCCTCAGAGTTGTCCGCCCCTGCCGAGGAGCGGGCAACACAGGGGCCGGTCGCCGCGGAAGAGCCCGATGGTGGCGGCCCGCAAGCAATGCGCGCTCATGGTCAGGTACGGCGCCAGCGGAGGGGCAGATGTCGAACCCTCATGCACCGGATCGGCGTCAGCGCCCATATTTCCATCTTGCGCTTTCGGGCACACTGTCGGTGCTCAAACCGCCCGGGCATGCCGCTTGCCGGACGGCATTCACCCGGGACGCCGATGGTCGCCACGCGGCCATGCGCCGCCAGGCCGTCGCCGGGGCCCGCCGGGGCCCGCCCGCAACTCTTGATACGCTGAGGCATGGAGTTGGCAGGCCGCGGGGGTTGCCTCCGAGCGATCCGAATCAGACCCCGCGGGCGATCATCGCAGCGCATCGGCCTGGGGGTTCGACTCCCCCTCTCGGCACCAATGTTGTGTCTCAGGCTTGGATTCAGGTGGTGGTTGCATCGGCTCCGGTCTAGCAGCAAAGTGCTGAGGACTAGGAGGTGCGATGCGGGAGCTGAGGAAGTTCACCGGAGCCGAGAGGGCACTGGTCTGGGACCAGGTGGCCGCAGGCGAATCCAT
>DATKQJ010000028.1:0-19990 GCA_035532785.1 Candidatus Acidiferrales bacterium
TCAAGCGCTGATGGTGCATGCGAGCCCGCGCGACCCAATATTTGAATACATTTCGAATAGCCGAGTCGCCGAAGCAAACCTGTCTGTTATCGGTAATCGGCTCTGTTTTCACGGCCACACGCACATCCCCGGCGCCTTCTCGCTTCTGAATGGATCAGTCAGGCACTCCTTCGGGCTTGGCTCGATAAGGCTCGAAGGTCCGATGCTGATCAATCCTGGCAGCGTGGGTCAGCCGCGTGATGGCGATCCGGATGCCTGCTACGGCATCTGGGACCCCGACACCGGGGAATTTGAATTCAAACGGGTGGCCTACGATCGCGAGGCGGCGAAGCAGGCGATTCTGGCGGCGGGGCTTCCGGCCAGGTTCGCGAGCCGCCTTGATATCGGCCGCTGACGTCGTTTCCACCTTGAAGCGCTATTCCCCAATCCTGCTATCGGCCGCAGTGGTGGCCGCCCTTGAGTGGGCGGGCTTTTACATGGTCACATGGGTGCGATTCCTACAGGGAGATCTGAGGGGCCTGGACTTCATATCGTTTTACGTGGCAGGGAGGATATTCGATAGTCCGGCCGCTGGTCCCTCGGTGGTTTATAACGAATCGATTCAGCGCCAGTTTCAAGACCAACTGACGGCGCTGATGTGGAACGAGCACTACCGACTCCTGCCATTTGTGCATCCGCCGTGGTTCACGCCGATCATGGGCTTGCTCACGCAGCTTCCGTATCGATCTGCATACCTGGTCTGGGCCCTGATCGGGGTGGCTTGCGCTGCGTGTGCGTTGTGGTTGCTTCTCCGCGCTAGCCCCGGGATCAAGCAGATCGTGGGGCTGGCGTTGTTTGTGGGCTACCTACCCCTGTTTGTGACGCTGCTGCAGGGACAGTCGGATGCACTACTGCTGTTGCCGCTGTGCGCCAGTTACGCCGCCTGGGTGCGGGGACATCGGACACTTGCGGGCGCGCTGGCGGGGCTTGCGATACTGAAGCCACAACTCCTCCTGTTGATACCGGCGCTGTTCATCGCGCGCAGGGCGTGGGGTGCAATTTCGGCGATGGCGCTGGTCGCCGGCACCTACCTGATATTGGCGATCCTGATTAGCGCTCAGAGCCTGTGGCAATACATTCAACTCGTTTCCGCCTGGGCGGTAGGTGCCGCACAGCTACCGTTCGGTCAGCACGCGTGGTACAGCCTCAGGGGACTTCTCGAGGTGACCCCCGGTGGGCGTCCGCTCGCCCTGCTGATTTTGGGAGGCCTGCTCCTTCTTGTTGCGCTTTCCCTCTCATGGCAGCCCGACGCGCCTCGTCTTGACATGGCATTGGCGCTGGCTGGTTCGGTGCTGCTCAGTCCCTTTCAGAACGTGGAGGATCTTCTGCTCCTCATAGTCCCGGGGTTCGCGCTCGCTCAGCTCATGACCGAAGGCTCGATTCGGTGGCGCGGAACCGGCATTGTGATTTTGTTTCTTGGGTACGTGTCGATCAACCTGGCCCTCTTCCTTGGGCCCTTGCCGGTGGACATTGTTTCGATGGCCCTTGTATTGTTTCTGGCCGCTGAGCGGCTCAACATCTCGCAGCCGGCAATTCCGCGCCCCAGCAGCGGTGTCGCGACCCCGCGTCCGCGCCGCATTGCGGTTCTGCCGGCCTACAAGGCATCGCGCACTCTGAAAGAAGTTGTGGAAGGCATCCCGGCGGGATCGATTGACCGGATATTGCTGGTTGACGACGCCAGCGCCGACAGTACCGTGAGCGTCGCTCAAGCATTGCGGCTGGACGTCATTCGCCACCCCCGCAATCTCGGCTATGGCGGCAATCAAAAGACGTGCTATCTGGAAGCGTTGTCGATGGGTGCGGATGTGGTCGTCATGCTGCACCCGGACAACCAGTACAACCCGGCCATAATCCCCGAACTGTGTCAGGCAATTGAAATCGGAGGAGCCGATCTGGTGCTTGGTTCCAGATGGTTGGGGTTGGATCCCGGCTCCACCGGTATGCCCTGGTGGAAGCGCCTTGGGAACCGCTTCCTTACCTGGGCGGAAAACCGCGTTTTGGGCCTGAACCTGTCGGAGTACCACACCGGCTATCGGGCGTATTCACGCCACTTCCTGGAAGTTGTTCCGTTTCTTGAGAATTCAAACGATTTCGTCTTCGACACTCAGATTCTTATTCAGGCTGCTGCGTTCGGCTTTCGGATCAAAGAGGTCCAAGCGGTAGGTCGCTATTTCGAGGAGGCCAGTTCCATCGGCTTCTGGACAAGCGTGGTTTATGGGACAAAGACCCTCATGGCAGCCGGACGATACGTTTTGCACCGGGCCGGATTCAGCAGTCGCTGGCTGAATCCCCAGACCGATGCGATTCTGTCGGTTGAACCGGCCAGCTGAAGCGGTCGGCTCGGAGCTGAGGCTACGGTTCAAGCCGACGAGATTAGGTGGTCAGGGACTCCCTCAGGAGTACGACCCGACATGACGCATTTTTCAAGACGTAGGGCACCGTCTTGCCCAAGTTGAACTCGCCAAATCGGCGCTTGTAGGGGAGACCCATGACGATCAGATCCGCCCCCCATTCATCGGCTTCGCCGACGATGGCGGGACCGGTGTCACGGGCCTGCACCATCTCCGTTTCGACCTCAAGGTTGAATTCGCGGGCCAGTTGCTCGACCCCGTCCAGAACCCGTTCGGCATGCTCCACCTCTCGCGCGACCGGGGCACTCAGGGGCAGGGATCGGTTGACCTCGATGACATGGACGGCGTAAACCGTGACCCCGTCCTGGGAGCGTTCGTTGGCGAGTCGGCAGGCCAACCGGACAGTTTCCTCGTCCAGCCGCTCTCCGGCCACGGAAACGAGCACCTTGAAGGGGCGGACGGCCACCTAGTTTAGTTCCTCGCCCTTCAGCTTCCGCCAGACGACCCAGGAGCCGAAGCCGATCATCACGAAGCCGGTCGCCACCTCGATTCCACCACTGACCGGCCCGTCGGGTCCCCGAATCAGGAAGTACACGAAAATCCAGATACCCAGCAGAAGCGAGACGATGCCCATGAGGGTGAACGGGAAGCGCACGGCGTCGCCCATGGTAGCAGGGGCCGCGACCCGGTCCTCCCTATAATCCTCGCCTGTGAAGGTGGTCATAATTGGCTGTGGACGGGTCGGAGCACGACTTGCACGACAACTGAGCGAGAAGGGCGACGAGGTCACCCTTTTGGACAGGGACCCGGCCGCGTTCGCGCTCGCCGCTGCCCGTGGAATCCTTGATTCTGAGTTTCGTGGCAACCTCGTCATCGGCGACGGTTGTGACGCTGACACGCTTCGGCGATCAGGGGCCGATCGCGCGGACACTTTCATCGCGGTGACGGAAGGGGACAATCGCAACATAATGGCGGCCCAGATAGCCCAGTACCTCTTCAAGGTGCCCCGGGTCATATGCAGAATCTATGATCCGGTGCGCGAAGAGGCGTATCGCAAGTTCGGTCTCAACACCTTCTGTCCCACACTGGCAGGCGCCAATCTGGTGCTCCAGATGATGGAGGAAAAGCGGTAGGTGTACGCCATCGTGGTTGGGGGCGGCAAGGTCGGCTACTACTTGTCGCGAGACCTGCTCGAACGGGGCCACGAGGTCACCCTGGTGGAGAAGGACGGCTCTCGTGCCGAGTGGCTGGAGAGTCAGCTGGGCAGCATCGTGATGCGCGGCGACGGTGACGAACTGGCGTTTCTCAGCACCACTGGGATCGAGCGCGCGGATGCGGTCCTGGCCGTCACCGGCGACGATGAGGACAATCTGGTCGCTCTCCAACTCGCCAAGAAGCGCTTCAACGTGCCCCTCACCATCGCTCGAGTCAACAACCCGGCGAACGTCGAAATCTTCAAGACTCTGGGAGTGGACCAGGCCGTTTCCGCCACCGAGGTACTGCTCGGCGCTCTGGAGAATCCGATCTCCGAGTAGCGCCGCTCGCGTGCCGACCCAGCGGAATCAGGGGTCGAGGCGGCGGTTAGAAAGGGCCGCTCTTCGAGCGGCCCTTTCTGATGACTAGACGGCCTTTCCGATCTTGTAGATCTTGGTCCCGCACTTGGGGCACGTTCCAATGGTCGCCGGCTTGCCGTTCTTCATCGTGATCGGCTCCGGGTTCTGCATTTCGACCTTCTGCTTGTCCTTAAGGCAATAGCCTTCCATGTTCTTACCTCTCTATTAAAAATGCGACATTCCAGGATTCAGGGAGGCGGATCAGAGCCGCGTGGCTCGCTCCCGACACCTATTGAACACCAATTCCGGCTTGGTGCGAACCATGCAGCCTGAATTTGCGCCTGATCGGCGGCCGAAATCCAGATCGGATCGGCGGCTGGGCGGCGCCCACTCAGAGCCATCATCGCCTCCGTCTCCTCGTTCAGGGGGCCCCCTTCAGCTCGCCCGACCACCAGGGGCGCGGCGGCGGACACCACTACGGTCGGTGACCACGTGCTTCGCCCGGGCCAGGTTGAACAAGAATTCCTCCGGGCTTGAGAAGGCCGCCATCTCCATCCAGCTGAGGCCGAGTTCGGCCACCGCGTGCGCGTCGCTGCCGCTGGCTCCGACCTTGCCACATTCGGTGCAAAAGGCCTGGGCCGCCTGGTTGGCCTGCGGCGTGCACCAGGGGTTGTAGGTCTCAACGATGTCGATGACCGACGCCAGGTCGCGCATACGCCCCGCTTCAAAATGGGCCCTGCGGCGGTCGAAGGGATGGGCGACGTAGGTCAAGCCACCCATCTGGTGTATGAGGTCACAGGCCTCTTCGGGGGTCGCTCCGGTCGGAACCTCAGAGGTCATGAAGAGGCCGATGATTTCGCCCTCGGTGGTTCGGATTTCCTCGCCAATGATGGTCAGTTCCGGAGCCAGTGACCGAAGCCTGATGGCACCGTCCACGGTGTTGTGATCGGTCAACGCAATTCGATCCAGCCTCAGCTCCCGGCAGGCGCCAACGAGCTCGTCAAGGCTGGTGCGGCTGTCGGGTGAATACGAACTGTGGAGGTGGAGGTCGATCCGAAGCAAGCTAGCCGAAGAGGGGAATGACCCGGGCGGGTTTCCGTTCCAGCGTGGAGCGCTCCATCAGAGCCTGTTGGGCCAAGTAGAGCAGTTGTAGTACCTGGGCTGGCCGCCGCTCGCCCCCGAGCCGCCGCGGAAGCCGGGGATCGGCGGCGGCCAGCAGAGCCACCAAGCGCGGCAACAGCCACCCGGGAACCAGCCGGAGCTCTTGTACCAAGCACTCCTCCAGCCAGTACATGAGCTCATCCGACTCATGCAGCATTCGCCTTGGATTTGGCCCCTCTTGCCGCCTGCGGTGCCAATACAGGGCCCGCTCCTGCTCTATGACCGTCTGCTCGATCATCGGCTGAGAGGCACTATACCCGCGTTCTGACCTCGAGCCGTCGGTAGCACGGGGCCCCACCCGCCTGCGGTCGGCGGCGTGCGATGAAGCCGGCAAATCAGCAACGGCTCAGGGCGCCTCGGCGTTGCGATCGATCGGGAGCGTTGCCGATGACCCCGAATCGGACCTCAACCCCCGTGCGCCAGCAACGTCGTTGCGCATGAAATGGCGGCTGGCAGGCACCGTCCCGAGCCGAACGGGGGCGCCAAAACCACGGCCAACGGTGGGACGTTGTTAATGCCCCCGCGCTCCAAGGGTAGATCGGAGGCCGGTCGGAATCGCAGCCAAGTCCACCCGGCCACCATATCTAGTGGTTTATCCACAAGTGTTACCCAGGATGTGGATATACTGCAATGCCATGGCAGCCACGCTGCGGCCCTGGGGTTCGTGTCCCGAGCGCTGCCTCAGGCGCCCGGTGGGAAGGGCGGAGCATTCCAGACCACCTCGCCGTGGCTGCGGTCGATGGCCAATCAGTCCCCGCCCCCGACTTGCTTCCCCGAGGCCATCCTGACGTTGGCGCTACAACTGCGGCTGCTATGGCGTCCCAGCCGCATCAAGCGGCGCCTGGTGCCACGGGCGGCGAGAAGGCGAGTCGACCAATCGGGCCATCAGCTAACAGAATTGGTCCGCCTCGCCGCGGCCGCGGCGACGATCGCGCCGGCTCAATCCCTTCCCGACGTCTCCCCCTGACGAGCCTCGATCACCATCCGGGTTAGGTTGGTGGGCACCAGCTCGTAGTGCGAAAACGCGGTTGAGAAGTCTCCTCGTCCCTGTGTGAGCGAGCGCAGGCCGAGCGCCAGTTCATGGATTTCGGACTCCGGCATTTGGACTCGAACGCTCTGCCATCCCGCCGCACCTTCACTTCCAAGGATCCGCGCCCGCTTGGTGTTCAGATCCGACATGACCTCTCCCAGGCTGCGTTCAGGAATGTTCAGAACCACGTCCATGACCGGCTCAAGGAGGACCGGCTCAGCCTCGGCCACCGCCTTCCGGAAGGCGATTGACCCGGCCAGTTGGAAGGCCATGTCGGAGGAGTCGACGGGGTGGTACTTTCCGTCCAGCAGCGTCACCCGGACGTCGACCATGGGATGTCCCGAGATCACGCCCTGGGTCATGGCGTCGACCACGCCCTTGTGCACCGAGGGTCGGAAGCTTTGCGGGATCGATCCCCCGAATACCTTGTCCTCCCAGATGAGACCCTCGCCCCGACTCAGGGGCGCGATCTCGATGGTGCAGACGCCGTATTGGCCATGGCCGCCTGATTGTTTGACGTGCCTTCCCTCGGCGCGGGCAGTGCGAGAAATGGTCTCCAGGTAACCCACTTTCGGTACCTGGGTCTCGGCCTCCACGGAGTACTTGCGCTTGAGCTTTTCCAGGATTACGGCCAGGTGAACGTCGCCCAGGCCGGAGATTACGAGTTGGTGGGTGACCTCGTCGCGGTTGACGCCAAGGCTGGGATCCTCCTCCGCCAGCCGCGCCAGCCCGATGGAAATACGATCCTCGTCGCCTCGGGTCCGAGGGAATATCGCAAGCGAGTAGGAGGGGTTGGGGAACCGCAGATCCGGCATTCTGGTCGGCTCCGATCCGAGCACGTCGCCGGTCAGTGTGTGGGCCAGTTTGGCCACCGCACCGATGTCGCCGGCGACCAGTTCGTCGCAGTTGAGATGGTTCTTTCCGCGCAGCGTGAAGATCTGACCCAGGCGTTCTTCGCCGCCCCGCGTTCGATTGGGCAGGTGCTGCTCGGAAAGTAGACGTCCACCCAGTACTTTGATGTAGCTGATTCGGCCGACAAAGGGATCCGCGGTGGTGTTGAAGACAAAGGCAGAGGCGGCTGCCTGAGCGTCACACGGCGGTGCTGGCAGCAGCTCGCAGATGGTGCGAATCAGGGTGCGAACCCCGATCATGGCTGTGGCCGAGCAGCAGACGACGGGGCACACGGTGCCGTCCCGGACCCCCTCGCTCAATCCCCGTTCGACGTCTTCGTCGCTGAGGGTGCCGTCCTCGAGATACCTGGCCAGGATCTGGTCGTCGCCTTCGGCGGCGGCCTCCACCAGCTGCTCGCGTCGGGTTGCCGCGAGCTCTTGCATGTCGTCGGGAATCGGCCCCTCCACGGCCTTGCCGTCGCCCAAGACGGTGGCTCGCATGTGCAGCAGATCGACGACCCCGCGGAAGGTTGCCTCGGAGCCGATGGGCAGGTTCAGCGCCACCGGTTTGGGACTCATTTGCGCCCGCATCGAGTCCAGCGCGCCGTAGAAGTCGGCGTTGTCGCGATCCATCTTGTTGATCACGATCAGCCTCGGCATCCGGTTCGATTGCACGCGGGCCCAGGCGGCTTCCGTGCCCACCGCCAAGGTGGCGGATGGTGACACGACGATGAGGGCCGAATCGGCCACCGCCACACCGCTCGCCACCTGCCCCGCGAAATCGACGAATCCGGGCGTGTCGATCAGGTTCACCTTGGTCTGGCCGAACTCAAGGTCGGCTAGGGCCAGATTGATCGAGATCTGATGCCGGTGCTCCTCTGGCTCGAAGTCCAGCGTCGAGGTCCCCGAGCTGGTGGAGCCAGCCCTGACGATGGTTCCGGCGGTCACCAGCATCGCCTCGCAGAGCGAGGTCTTGCCCTCATGGGAATGGCCCAGGAGGACCACGTTGCGAATCCGGTCGGGCCCCAAGGTGGGCACGAGGTGCAGTCTAGGGGTGGCTGTGAGGGATTTCCAGTATCAGTTTGCCCGCCGCGGCGTGGCCGAATCGGAGCGGGCCAACCAATCCAGCCGCTCCGTCTCACCAGGGATTGACGGCGCTATGATCAGGTCGATGGCGACCGCGAAGCGCACGGCGAGTATCGACGAGGTGCTCTCCGCGCTCGATGCGGCACGGGACAAGGTAATGGCCGACGAGGTCAAGCAGTACACCAAGCTCGGGATTCCCAAGTCCATGGCGTACACCATGGTGGCCAGCCGCTACCACCAGAAGGTAGGTGGGTCCGACGAGGCTGAGCCCGACCCCTTTGAGGCAGGTACCAGCACCGCTTGGGACGACATCGGCTAGACGCTCGGGCGCGGCTGGTCGGTCCCTGCGTGTGGCGCGGGCCCTCCACATCCTATCGGTGGTGATGGCCGAACCGGGCCTGGGCCCAGCGCCACTGTCGTCGCGCTTCACAATCTCGGAGCGAACCCTGTTCCGGGACCTGGCGCAACTGCGCCGGCTGGGCTACTTTGTGACCCATCACGACGGCTACCGGCTCGAGGACAGGCTCGAGTTGGAGGGCCGTGAGTCTGTGACGACCGTTGACCAGGCGCTGCGGCAACTGCTCTCCCGACTGGGCCGCGATCTCCCCCCCGACCTGCTGGGGACGTTGGAGCAGGACGTTGTGGTGCTGGTTCCGTCGGTGGTGGCCGAGCTGGTGGCGCTGGCGCTCGAGCGGAGGGCGGTCTCCCCCTCATGACCGAGGCGCTGGTCCTGTTCGCATCGCATGCTGACGCCGACTTCCTCTACGCTAGCCGCTTCGCTGTTGAGCAGGGTCTGTACCTGCGCTTCGAGGACGGTGAGGACCAGCTGCTGGTGCCTGATTTGGAGTTGGACCGAGCCGTCTCGGAATCCAGTGCCCGGCGCATCCTCAGTCTTCGAGAGGCGGGCTGGAGCGACGCAAGCGATCCGCTGGACAGTTGGATCGGTCTCTGCCGGCGCCAGCTCCTGGCCCGCGGGACGACGTCGATACGGGTCTCTTCCCACCTGCCCGCCGGGCACTACCAGGCCCTGCTCGATACGGGCCTCACAGTACGGATCGACCCGGAGTTGTTTGTAGCCGATCGAAGGGCCAAATCGGATGCCGAGGCGGACCTGGTGGCGGCCGCGCAAGGTGCCGCGGAGGCAGCCTGCGTGGAGGTGGCGCGAGGCCTTTTGGCTTCCCGGGTCGGTCTCGATGGCCTCTTGTGGCGGGGCGATCAGCCACTCACCTCGGAATGGCTGATGGCGCGGGCCCAGGGGGTGCTGGGCGAGCTCGGCTACAACGGGTCCGACATGATCGTGGCCGGGTCTCCGGGATCCGCCCAGCCCCACTTTAAGGGCCACGGGCAGATCGCCGCCGCGGCCCCGGTGGTGGTTGACATCTTCCCGGTTGGCGCCCAAACGCACTTCTGCGGCGATCTGACCAGAACCATGATCGTGGGGGAGATTCAGGAGGTCTTTCAAGCCATGCACGATGCTTGCCTGGCCGCCGCCGATGAATCAATTCGCCGGATCCGCCCCGGGGTCGATGGGCGCGCGATCCACCACGCCTGCTGCCGGACCCTGGTGGAACGGGGTTTTGGCACCACCACCCCCGGCTTCGAGGGCTCTCCGGCCGGTCCGATCATGAACCACTCACTCGGCCATGGGGTCGGCCTCGAGGTTCACGAGGCACCCTTCATGAGAAATCGTGAATACCCGTTGCGCGATCGCGACGTGGTCACCGTTGAGCCGGGCCTCTATCAGGCGGGCCTGGGTGGCGTGCGCGTGGAGGACACGGGCATCGTTCGAGAGGGAGGATTCCAGAACTTTTCCAGCCTTCCGCGCAGTCTTAAGCCCGAAGACTACTTGTAAAGCAGGACTTTACCGAGCAGAATCCGGTCGTGTCGGATGGACCTCGTGAGACGGCGGACCAGGCGATGGGGGCCAGGATTAGGCGCCTGCGTCTGGAGCGAGGGCTGACCCTGGCGCGCCTGGCCGGCGACGACTTTTCGCGCGCCTTTCTGAGCCAGATCGAAACCGGGCGGAGTCGACCTTCGACCAGGGTTCTGACGATCATCGCCGACCGCCTCGGCACCCAGGTGGACTCGATTCTGCCCGGCCGTCGTGAGCACCTGGAGCGGGAGTTGGCGTTGGAGCGTGCCCGTGTCGCCATACTCCGGGCGCGTCCCCGGCTGGCGCTGACCTTGCTGGAGGCGCTGGGCGAGGTTCCCGATTGGCCCTTCGGGGCCGACGTCGCGATCTGTCTGGCGCAGGCGCTGTGGGATTGCGACCAGGTGGCGCGGGCCAGCAGCATCCTCTCCCAGCTCCAGCAAGACCCTCGGATGCGAGACGATCGGGCGCGCCGGCGCCGGATCCGGGCCATCCAGGTCGGACTGCCGACGGGTCTGCCGGCGCCTGACCACCTGCGCCTGGCGGAACAGGCCATGAGGCGGGGGAACCGGCCCGCCGCGCTCGAGCACTACCGTTCGGCGCGCGTGCTCTTGGAGTTGGCTAGTCGGGCAGAGAAGCCGGCCAGGTGAAACTCGGGGGAGGCTGGCTGAAGGAGGGTCCGATTTCCAGCACCACGACCTTGTGGGAGGCCAGCACGACCGAGCCTGGAGCCTTCTGATAGAGCTTGCCGTCGACGAAGACGCGAAGGCTCTGGCCCGCCCTGATCTTCAGCGTCGCCACCTGCTTCGAACCCAACGGCTGACGCCAAACCGCGAAGAAGTCGCCCAGCGTGAAGGTCCGGTGAGCCTCTGACTTGGGTGCCTCAACGTGGATTATTCCTGATGTGTCATGGGTGACGAGCCAGTAGCTGCAGCCGCTTTTGATGCCAACCTGGGAGGGCATATTGACGGGGGTGCCGTCATAGATGATCTGGAGGTGAGTGTGATAGTGAACGGCCAGCACCTCGCCGTGCTGGCAGCTGATCCCGGCCAGCGGCGGGGGCGTGGATTTGATGCTCCCGATCTTGGCCAGCACCACCAGAGCGATCAGAATGGCGACGAAGGCCACCCCCACCACTACCGGCAGCATCGGGAATGGATCACGTGGCGGCACCCGGCGGGGGGCCGATCGGGCCCGGGCTCGGGCCGACTTTGGGTTTCCGGACGATGGCGCCAAATCTCTCGCTAAAATAGCGGAGTCCTTTCTGGTCCTGCCGCGCCCTTAGCGCCGAGCCGGGGCCTGAACCCATAGAGAGGAGTGCTCCATTGCTCAGGGATTACGAAATCCTGTACATCGTTCGGCCCGACCTCGACGAGGCCCAACTCGGTGCCGCCGTGCAGTCCGTCAACGACCTGATCCAGAACCTGGGTGGCTCGCCCACCAAGACCGACGTCTGGGGACGACGCCGTTTGGCATATGAGGTCAAGCACCTGCGCGAGGGTCAGTACGTGCTGCAACTGTTCAAAATCGATCCCAAGGCCATCCCCGAAATGGAGGCCAGCCTGAACATTTCAGACCCCGTGTTCCGACACCTGATCGTGCGACGACCCGAGGAGCCGACGCCACCGGCGGAGCCGGAGGCGCCCGAGCCGCCAGAATCCGACGCAGACGTCGACGGCGGCCCTAACCCGGAACCCGCGGCCCAAGCAGCCGCCGGCACAGCCGCTGAGGAGGAGTAGCCATGAGCAGCCTCAACAAGGTGATGTTGATCGGACGCCTGACCCGGGATCCCGAGATGCGATACACGCCCTCGGGCCAGCCCGTGACCTCATTCAGCATCGCCACCAACCGCTACGCCTCGGGCGCCGAGGGGGAGCGCAAAGAGTTCACCGACTACCACAACATCGTGGCCTGGAACATGGGTCGCAGGAACCTCGCCGAACTGGTGGCGAACTACACCCACAAGGGTTCGGCGGTGTACATCGAGGGGCGCCTGCAAACCCGGTCCTGGGAGGGCCAGGACGGCCAGAAGCGACGTGCCACCGAGGTGGTGGCTTCGGATGTGCAGTTCCTGGACTCGCGCACCGGGCAGGGTTCCTCGGCCGCGACCGCCGCCGAGGACCTGCCCCCGCTGGAAGAACCCGGCATCCGCGATGTCGATCCCGACGAAATCCCCTTCTAGAGAGGAATCAATGTCAGAACGAAGAGAGTCAGCGTCTCGCGGCAAGCGCCCCAATCGGAAGGTCTGCGCCTTCTGCGTGGAGAAGATTGATCACATCGACTACAAGGAGATCGGGAGGCTGCGCCGCTACGTTTCCGAGCGCGGCAAGATTCTCCCGCGTCGGGTCACGGGAACGTGCGCCAAGCACCAGCGACCGCTCACCGGAGCTCTGGAGCGGGCGCGCTCGATCGCCCTGCTGCCCTACACCACGGACACCGCCCGCTAGGCTCATCGCCTTGGACCAAGTACCTTGATTTTCCAGCAGCAGCTGCGGATTCCCGGGCCGACCCCCCTCCCCGAGCGGGTGGTGCGGGCCATGAGCCAGCCCATGATCGACCACCGAGGTCCGGAGTTCGGGGCTCTGTTGCGGGATGTGGTGGCAGGAGCCAAGCGCGTCTTTGAGACCTCCAACGATCTCCTCGTGCTCACCTCCTCTGGTTCGGGGGGGCTGGAATCGGCCCTGGCCAACCTGATCTCGCCCGGAGACGAGGTCGTGGCCGCCGGCTGCGGTATGTTCGGCGATCGGCTGGCCGGCATCGCCGAGGCCTTCGGGGCCGATCTGGTTCGACTGATCTCCGAGTGGGGACAGCCGACCGACCCCGACGACCTGGCCAAGGTGCTCTCGGACAACCCGGGGGCCAAGGTGGTGCTGCTCACCCACAACGAAACCTCGACCTGCGTCGGCAACGACATCGCCGCGCTGGCGCGCGTTGTCAAAGACGCGGGTCGCGTGTCGGTCGTGGACGCGGTCAGTTCGGTCAGTTCGGTCCGGATCGCCGTCGACGAAAACCAAATCGACGTCTGCGTCAGCGCCAGTCAGAAGGGCTGGATGGCGCCACCCGGACTGGCCTTCGTCACCATCAGCCCGCGCGCCTGGGAGCTGAATAAGGCCGCCAAGGCGCCGCGCTACTACTTCGACTGGCACAGACATCTGGCTCAACTCGAGGTTTCCTCCACCCCTTGGACTCCGGCCATCGGGGTCGCCTATGCGCTCCAGGAAGGGATTCGCATGCTGGAAGAGGAGGGCTTGGCCAACGTATATCAGCGCCACGCCGACATCGCCCACGCGACCCAGGCGGCCCTGCAGGCGATCGGTTTCGACCTCTTTGCCGCCGAGGGTTACCGATCGAACACGGTGACTGGAGCGCTGCCCATGGCGGGGCTCGACGTTGGTGCATTTCGCAAGGTCCTCCGCGAGAAGTACGGCGTGGTGATCGGGAACGGGCAGGGGAAGATGCAGGGGAAGATGTTCCGGGTGGGTCACCTGGGCGCGGTCACCGCCGGCGACCTGATTCAGGTCCTGTGGTCGGTGGAACGGACGCTGGAGGAACTGGACGTTGCGCCGGCGGATGGTCGCGGCATCCACGCTGCCAACCAGGTCCTCTTCGCGACGGGCGGGGATAGCCGGTGACTTCGGGGCGGATCCTGGTCTCCGATACGCTCGCCGAGGACGGGCTGGCCCGCCTGCGCGAGGTGGCCGAGGTTGTTGTCAAGACGAAAATGACTGAGGCCGAACTGGTCGCCTTGATCCCCGACTTCGACGCCTTGGTGGTGCGCTCGGAGACCAAGGTGACCGCCCCGGTGCTGGAGGCTGGCCGGCGCCTCAAAGTGGTTGGGCGGGCCGGGGTTGGAATCGACAACATCGACGTCCGCACGGCCACGGCCAGGGGAATTCTGGTGGTCAACGCTCCCCGCGGCAACATCATCGCCGCCGCCGAACACGCCATCGGGCTCCTCTTCGCGCTGGCCCGCAACATACCCCAGGCCGACGCATCTGTGCACCGCGGTGAGTGGCTGCGGTCCAAATACGTGGGGGCTGAGGTGAGAGGCAAGACGCTGGGCATAGTGGGCCTCGGAAACATTGGATCCGAGGTTGCCAAGCGGGCCCTGGGCCTGGAGATGGAGGTGATCGCGTTCGACCCCGCGGTACCGCCCGAGCGAGCCGAGCAGTTCAACGTCAGGCTGGTCAGCCTGGAGGATCTTTTCGCAACCGCGGACTTCATCAGCGTCCATGCGCCCCTGGTCGACGGAACTCGCAATCTGATCGGGGCCGCCGTGCTCAAGTTGACCAAGCCGAGCGCGCGCCTGGTCAACGCCGCGCGGGGCGGCATCGTCGACGAGGAGGCCCTGGCGGATGCGCTTCGCGAAGGGCGGCTGGCGGGCGCCGCCTGTGACGTCTTCGCCCTCGAACCCGTGGGTGAGAACCCCTTGCTGCAGCTTCCCAATTTCATCGCCACCCCCCACATCGCTGCCTCCACGGTGGAGGCGCAGAAGTCCGTCGCCTCCGATGTGGCAGAGGAGGTGATCGCGGTGCTCAGCGGGGGCTCACCTCGATACGCGGTCAACGCTCCCGCGCTCCCGCCCGAGGAGATGGCCTACCTGCGTCCCTTCGTGACCCTGGCCGAGCGCCTGGCGCAGATGCACATTCAGCTGGAGGGGGCCGGCGCCTCCTCGGTTGAGATCGAGTACGAGGGCGAACTCGCCGATCACGACACCGCCTTGCTCACGGCGGCGGTGACCAAGGGTCTCTATCAAGGCTTCACCGAAGAGCGGATCACTGCCGTCAACGCTCGGTTGGTGGCCGCACAGCGGGGCCTGAGGCTGACCGAAAAGAAGTCGAGAACCGCCGCCGCGGGTGGATATCCGAACTCGATCACCTTCCGCGCCGATGGACACGAAGTGGCGGGCAGCGTGCTCCTGGGGGAGCCCCGAATAACCCGCATCGACGCCTTTCATTTCGATCTCCTCCCGAGCGGGAGGTTCCTGGTCTCCAGACACCGCGACCGGCCGGGCGTGGTGGCCCACATCAGCGGGGTGCTCGGTGCGGGCGACGTGAACATCGCCTCGATGCAGCTGGGGCGGGACGCACCCCGCGGCCGGGCCATGATGTTCATCGCTGTCGATGAGGTGGTTGGCCAGCAGGCACTAGCCGATCTTCGAGCCTTCGACGGGCTCGAGGATTTGCGCTTCGTGGAGCTGGGTGACGGTGGCTGACGTTCGAGGCCTGCGCGCAATCCGTTATGGCCGCGATCTGGAAGCGGTTCTGGCACCCCCCTATGACGTCCTTGACCAGGATCAGGTCGACGGGTTCAAGGCCAGGTCTAGCCACAACGTCGTCCATCTGACCCGTCCCGGTCGGGATTATGAAGGCGCCGCGGCCACCTTGAGGGGATGGCTCGACGAAGGCAGCTGGGCCCCCGAGCCGGAGCCGGTGATGATGATTCACGAGACCACCTTTGACGGCCGTCAGCGCACCGACCTGATCGCTGCGCTGCGCCTGCAACACTACGAGGACGGCGTGATCCTTCCCCACGAGCGGACCCACCGCGGGCCCAAGGAGGACCGATTGGCGCTCCTTCGCGCCACCGGCATGTGCCTCGAGCCGCTCTGGTTCCTGTACCGGGATCTGCCCCGGCTGCTGGAGGGGGCCCCGCGCGTGGAGGAGATCCGCTTCCAATTCGAGGGCGAGGCGCACCGCCTCTCGACCATCCGCGACCGGGGATTCATGGCCCAGGTGACGAAGGCCTTCGAGGGTCGCCCGCTGCTCATCGCCGACGGGCACCACCGATATGAGACAACCCTGGCCTACGCCGACGAAATTGGTGGTGGCGATGACGCGTCGTCACGATTCACCCTGGCCGCCCTGACCGACCTTACCGACCCCGGCCTCGTCGTTCAGCCCACCCACCGAATCCTGAATTCTGGCATCGCGGTGCGCGGGGGACGCCCGGTGGCGGGCCTGGATGCGGCGCTGGAGGCTCTCCAACAGGGCGCGGCCACCGTCGTTTACCGCGACGGCGTGTTCGAGGCCTACGAGCTGGAGGGAGCGGTGCCGGTGATGGAGTTGCACCGGCAGCTGCTCGACAACATCCTGGGTCAAAGGGCGGCGGAGGACGCGCTCCAGTACACGCGCGATGCGCGAGAGGCGGTGCGCTGGGTGGATGAGGGGCGCGGTGTGGCGGCGTTTCTGCTTGCAGCGCCCGATCTCGGCGCCATCCTGAGCCTGGCGCAGAAGGGAGAAACGATGCCCCAAAAGGCAACCTACTTCTATCCCAAGACGCCGTCCGGGTTGGCTTTTCACCAACTTGACCCGAACCGGAACATCTAGGCCGGTCCTGGTGGTTAGAGACTGAAGATGCCGACCTACGGATATCGATGCGAGGGCTGCGGACGGGAGATCGAGGTGGTGCAGAGCATGTCAGACGCTCCCCTCACAACCTGCTCGGAGTGCGGCGCCGACCTGCGCAAGATCCTGTACCCGGTCGGGGTGCAGTTCAAGGGCAGTGGCTTCTACAGCACCGACTACCGGGTCACCCCCAAGGAAACGGCATCAAATGGATCTGCAGGGGAAGGCTCGCAGCCGGCTGCGGGCGAGCCCGGAGGCGCCGGCGCGCCAGCCAAGGCTCCGGCGGCCGCCGCACCCGGCGCTCCCGCTGGCGTGCCGGCCAGTTCCGGAACCAAGAAAGATGGTGCCGAGTAAGGAGATGGTAGAAGTGGTCACACCCGTAACTGACGAGGAATTCGACGCCGTCGTCCTCAAGTCCGACAAGCCCGTTCTGGTGGACTTCTGGGCCACCTGGTGCTCCCCCTGCAAGATGATCGCCCCGGTCGTGGAGGAGATCGCGGGAGAGCTCGGTGAGAAGGTCAAGGTGGTGAAGATGGACGTCGACCAGAATCCGCGTATCCCGGGCGGACTGGGGATCATGAGCATCCCCACCCTGATAATTTTCAAGGGGGGACAGGCGCAGGATCGCACGGTCGGCTTCCGCGCCGGACTGAAGGGCGACCTCACGACCAAATTGGAGGGTCTGCTCTAGGCCTGCGCGGGAGGGCTCGTTAGACTAGCTAATTAGCTAGTCTAATGAATAAGCCCAATCCGGTGTCGAAGGCCAACTTGACCGACATTGCCGTCAGCCTGCGGCTGATGACGGCGCGCCTCCACCGGCGTCTGCGACAGAACACCGAGGTGCCGATCAGCCCCACCGCCCTGTCGGCGTTGGGGGCGGTGGCGGCGGCGGGCCGCCTGACGGTCGGGCATCTCGCCGATCGCGAGCGCGTCAAGCCCCCCACCATGACCTCGATGATCGGCCGGCTGGAGTCCAGAGGGTTGGTGGAGCGCGAAGGCGATGCCACGGATCACAGGCTGACCTGGGTCCGCGCCACCAGCGCCGGCAAGGACCTGCTGCTGGCCAGCCGCACGCAGAAGAACCTCTACCTGGAGCGGCTTCTGAGCCGACTTGATGGCCCCGAGCTGGCCGCCGCCCAAACCGCCGTGGCGGCGATCGGGCGCCTCCTGGAGCTGGAGGACTGAACCGCGTTCTGGGGACCTTCTCGTCCCTCCGCGTATACAACTACCGCCTCTACTTCTTTGGCTCGGTGCTCTCCCAGATCGGGACCTGGATGCAGTACGTGGGTCAGGCTTGGCTGATTCTTCGCCTCACCGGGAGCGGTACCGATCTGGGCATCACCACCGCCCTCCAGCAGCTGCCGATGCTGCTCTTTGGGGCTTGGGGTGGCCTGATCGCCGACCGCCTGGACAAGCGCCGGGTGCTGCAGGTGACGCAGTCCGCGTCGGGTTTGCTGGCCCTGATTCTCGCTCTCCTGACCTTCAGCGATGTGGTCCAGGTTTGGATGGTCTATGCCATCGCGCTGGGACTCGGCGCGGTCAACAGCGTCGACAATCCGACCCGGTCCAGCTTTGCGATCGAGATGGTCGGCGCCGACAACCTGGCCAACGCCGTGGCCCTCAACACCGCCACCTTCACCGCCGCCCGTACCGTCGGCCCTGCCATCGCCGGGGCGGTAATCGCCCTGACCGGGATCGGATGGTGCTTCTTGATCAACGCCGCCTCCTTTGCATTCACCATCGGCGCGCTTTTCATGATGAATCCGCAGGAGCTGTACCGATCCACGGCGGTGGCTCGGGCGCGGGGGCAGGTGCGGGACGGTGTCTCCTACGTCTGGTCGCGCCCGCACCTGCGAGTTCCGATCCTGGTCATGGCCGTGGTGGGAATGTTCGCGTTCAACTTCCAGGTCGTCCTCTCCCTCATGGCCAAATACTCGTTTCGGGGTGGCCCGCAGACGCTGGGCCTCCTCCTCAGTGCGCAGGGCATCGGGGCCCTGGTCGGGGCCCTGGTGGCGGCCAGCCGGGCCCGCCCCACCCACGAGTTGATGTTTGCGGCGATTAGCACATTCGGTCTGCTGATGGTGGCGGCGGCCTTTGCTCCGACCCTGGCCTTGGAACTGGTTCTCCTGGCCCTAGTCGGGGCCGCCATGATCACCTTTCAAGCCTCGAACAACGCCATGCTCCAAATGCGCTCCGACTCGCAGCATCGGGGACGGGTTCAAGCCCTGTTCGCCATGGTGTTCCTCGGCACCACTCCCGTTGGGGGACCCCTGGTGGGCTACGTGGGGCAGCACTACGGCGCCCGGGTGGCGCTGGCCTTGGGCGGAGTGGCGGCATTGGTCGCCGGCGGCGCCGCCGTCTGGTCACTCACCTTTGGCTCCCTCAAGCGGGCCTCCCTCCAGTCGTCAGCGTCGGCCGAACCGACCTGAGCCAAGCCTCCGAAGGCGGCCGGGCGCCGGCTTGGGGAATAATGCGTCGGCGCTGATGGTCTCTGGGAGGCGCCTTCGACCTGCGGATGGGCACAATAGAAAGGTGATAAATCCCGACGCGGTGCGAATTCCAACTGGGCTTCTGCCCCTCGACGGCCGCTTTGGATGCGGCCCGTCCAAGATCAGGCGCGAATCCCTAGAGCACCTGGCGGGGGACGGCGGACGTCTCATGGGGACCAGCCACCGGCAGGCTCCGGTGCGCTCTTTGGTGCACCAGATAAGGGGCGGTCTGACCCACCTCTTCGCGTTGCCGGAAGGCTACGAGGTGGTGCTGGGCGTGGGCGGGGCGACCTGCTTTTGGGACGTGGCGACGCTCTGTCTGATCGAGCGACGAAGCCAGCACCTGGTCTTCGGTGAGTTCTCGAGCAAGTTCGCCTCCTCGGTCGAGAACGCGCCTCACCTGGAGATGCCGATCATCGTCGAGTCGGCTCCGGGTTCGCATCCCCGGCTGGAGAGTTCGCCGGAGGTGGACGCCTACGCCCTGACTCACAACGAAACCTCGACCGGGGTCGCCATGGCCGTAGCCCGGCCCGACCGTGACGGCCTGGTTCTGGTCGACGCCACTTCGGCGGCCGGGGCGATGGCGGTGGATCCCCTCCAGTTTGACTGCTACTACTTTTCCCCTCAGAAGGTGTTCGGCTCCGACGGCGGGCTCTGGCTGGCCCTCATGAGCCCGGCCGCGATCGAACGGGTGGGGCGGATAAAGTCGTCCGGCCGCTGGGTCCCACCCTTCCTGGACCTTCAAATTGCAATTGAGAATTCGAGGCTCGACCAGACCTATAACACCCCCGCCCTGGCCACGCTGAGCTTGATGTACGACCAGTTGACCTGGATCCTGGAGAACGGCGGGCTTGATTTCGCCGTCACTCGATCGAAGGCCACTTCGGACGTGATCTACTCCTGGGCCGAGTCGCGGTCCTGGGCCCAACCCTTCGTAACCGACCCGGCCATGCGAAGCCCGGTGGTTGCGACCATCGATCTGGACGAGCGGATCGACGCCAAGGCTCTGGCGGGAACGCTGAGGGCCAACGGGATCGTGGATACCGATGCCTATCGGAAGCTGGGGCGAAACCAGCTCCGGCTGGGATGCTTCCCGGCGGTGGAACCAGATGACGCCCGGGCGGTCACGGTCTGCGTCGATTACCTGGTCGACCGTCTCACCGACTGAATTCGG